>NZ_JBXWNS010000006.1:0-396481 GCF_059610485.1 Ruegeria sp. CDSC081
GTGGCCCGTTCGTCTATCGGTTAGGACGCCAGGTTTTCAACCTGGAAAGAGGGGTTCGATTCCCCTACGGGCTACCATTTTTTCACACACCGAACTTTTCCTGACACAGGGCCTGCACCTGTCCCCAGACAGATTTGAATTCCGGCGTGTTTTCGGCGGCATAGTGGAAGTTCTTCATCAATCCCGTAAGCTGAGTGAAGACCTGGCGCACCTCGGCCTTGTCGGCGAACTGCGCGGTGGATTGAGTGACGCCATAGACCAGTTTGAACGTCATCTTCTGACGCTCTAGCGGCACCGACGCATCCACCGGGTCAAAGGCATCCTGCTGCAGATAGACCATGTCGACAAACAGCGCCTTTTGCTGAGTCACAAAATCCTCGATCGTGACCCCTTCCTCGCCGGTCACCTGCATCATCTGGTCAACCTGTTCGCCCCTTTCGATCAATGCCAGCAAGTCGCGCACTTTGCCCGTCCATCCGGCCTCGGCGTTGGTGTCGTACCAGTCCGAGAGCTGTTCCAGATAACGCGACCAGCTGAGCATCGGATCGACCGCAGGATAGAACCGCTTATAGGCGCGTTCGGACGACAGGCCGAGGAAACACTTCACCGTGGACAGCGTCGATTGCGTGACCGGTTCATCAAAGTTTCCACCTGCCGGTGACACGGTCCCGATCAGGGTCAGGCTGCCGGTGTCGCCATCATTGGTCTTCATCGCTCCGGCCCGCTCGTACAGCCCTTTGATTGAGCTTTCCAAATAGGCGGGAAAGCCCTCCTCGCCGGGGATTTCTTCCAGTTTGCCGGATGTCTCGCGCATGGCCTGAGCCCAGCGACTGGTACTGTCCGCAATCAGCAGCACGTCGTACCCCATCTGACGGTAATATTCGCCCAGAGTGATCCCGGTGAATATAGACGCTTCGCGCGCGGCTACGGGCATCGAGGAGGTGTTGCAGATGATGATCGTCCGGTCCATCAGACTGCCGCCAGTGGTCGGGTCGGTCATCTTCGGGAATTCCGCAATCGTCTCGACAACCTCACCCGCGCGTTCACCACAGGCCACCACGATCACGATGTCCACCTTGGCGTTGCGTGCAATCAGGTTCTGCAGCACCGTCTTGCCTGCGCCGAACGGACCGGGAATACAGGCCGTCCCACCGCGGGCAATCGGAAAGAACGTGTCGATCAGGCGCTGAGAGGTCAGGACAGGTTCGGTCGGATAGAGCCGCTCGGACAGGGTGCGTTTCAGAACGTTTTCCGGCAAAGCCCGCCGTACCGGCCATTTCTGCGACAGGGTCAGCGTGTGCTCACCCCCCTGTGCATCTTCAAGCCGCGCCACGATATCATGGATCATGGCCGCACCTTTCTGAACCCAAATGACTTTGTAATCCCCAACCCAGTTAAAGGGCAGCATGATCTTATGGGTAAAATGCCCCTCGGGCACCGCCCCGATGCTGTCGCCTGCAGTGACCGTGTCGCCCACCTTGACCGATGGGGTAAACGACCACTTTGCCTGAGTGTCCAGCGGCGCCACGTCCGCCCCACGCGGCAGAAAGGTTCCGAATTCTGCCGCCACTTTGGCCAAAGGCGACTGCAAGCCGTCAAACACCTGCCCCAACAACCCGGGACCAAGTTCGACCGAGAGCAGCTGCCCGGATTGTTCGACCGGGTCGCCCACGGCGACGCCGTCAGTGCTTTCGTATACCTGCACATCGGCAGTGTCGCCCCGCACCCGTAACACTTCGGCTTTCAGACGTTCCTGACGTCCACCGGGGCCGGGCCGCGTGGGCAGAATGAAAACGACCTCATTCTTGACCAGCTGTCCGGGATGGCCCGTGGCATCAGGGTTCGCCTGAATTTGTACCAGCCCTTCCTGTACCGAGACGACGCGGGCAGTAGAGGTCTGCGTGGCGGAGGTTGGGGCTGTCATGCGCTTACTCCCTCAAAATCCAAGTCGATCGCACTTGCCATGGCGTGTTGCGCCAGTTTCTCAAAGCGCGTTGCCGCGTCACGCGCATTGCTTTGCGCCCAGCGATCAAAAATATTCCAGATCAGAACATAAATCGCCACGGCTTCGAAATCGAATAGATGGCGCGCGGCGTAGCGTTTCAGTTGCATATGGCTGACCGACAAAAGCAACCGTTCAAGCCCCAGGGGGTCATCGACATCCAGCAAGTGTTTGGCTTCTTTGATCCAGGGCATTGGGGTTTCCAGCCGAAAGGCAGGGTCGCCCCAGTTGGCTGGAATGTGTCGGCTCCAGCGTCCAATGCCATAGACGCCACTAGGTGCAGCACCCCCCTGTTTGCGCAGGCGCAGCGCGGCAACCGCAGTCCTCAAATCCATCCGTTCCATGAACAGCTTGCGCAAGGTCGGTTGTGGAATGTGCCGGAGCGCTTCTTTGCATCGCTCAATGGTCTGTGCATCCGAGACGTTCATATCATAGTTGTTCCAGTTCAGAGCGTGTTCCATTACCTCCAGAACCCGCGCATCCGCTGGTGTCAGCACCCGCAATCGCCGGTCCAGCCTGAGCCGCGACAGCGGAGGTTGTTTGGCGATGAACAACCGTTCCGAGCCCGGCAGGCTGCTGATCAGCGCGATATAGGCGTCAGGGTCCGACATGTTACCGGATCACACCTTCCAAAACGGCACGAAAGCGCGGCTGCAAATGTTCCATCAACAACGAGGCGACGGCCTTATCGGTCAGATCCAGAACAACCCCCTGTTCATCAGCCCGGATGCGGATGCCATTCTGGGTGTCATCCGCGCTGTGCAGCTCAACCTGTTCCTTCAGCATTTCAGCCGTCAGTCCCAGAACGTAACGCGTCAGCTTTCCCGACTGAATATCATCGGCGTTCTGTTTGATGTCATCCTGAGTGGCGACCCTGGGAGGCAGTATGACCTGCGCGGGCCCTTCCAGTCTGGCGTCTGACGCGGCGCGACCGACGACTTCAAGGATCATTTGTTTCAGCAGTTCAGGATCAGTCATTTCTTGGGTGACCAGCCGTTCAACATCCTTGCGGAATCGATCTGTCAAACCGGCCTTCATTGTAAGCACCGCATCACGCATCGCTGTATTCAGCGCCTCTTCTCCGGCTGTGCGATAATTATCCGCCTCGGCACGGGCCTTTTTCCGATACTCATCTACGTCGCGCTTGGCATCGGCAAGAATTTTGGCCGCCTCGGCTTTGGCTTCAGCGCGCAGCTTGTCTGCATCGGCCTGACCGGCAGCCACACCATCGCTGCGCAGCTTGTCGATCAGCGCATCCACCCCATGCGAAATAATCCCGTCCTGTGCCATCAGCTAATCCCCGCGCTGATGACCAAAGCAAACACAAAGGCAAATACGCCAAAGCCCTCAATGATTGCAGCCGGCGCAAGTGCCAGGCCAAAAATCTCGGGCTTTTCCTTGGTTGCGTTGATCGCTGCAGCACAGGCCCTTCCCTGCCAGATGCCGCAATACATCAGGGCGATGCCCGACAGGATACCGATCCCGAACAGCCCGCCTGCATTTTCAGGCGTCACATCGCGGTTCAGCGTGAACATGATGACGATGCCGTAGATCACCATCGTCGATGGAAAGGCCGACACGCCGATAAACCGGCCATACCCGCCTTCGGTTTCCGTCATCGCTCCGATACTGGCCTGTCCAGCAATGGAACAGCCAATCGCGCTTGCTGCGGCGCCCAGCGCCATGGGGGCATAGATTCCCAACCAGCCCAATGTAAGTACAAGCTCATTCATTCCTGAACCTCCTTGCGGGCGAACGGGCGAAAGACGATGCCTTCATCCGGCAGGCCCCATTTAAAGAATTCGATGTAATTGAGACGTAATCCGTGAACGACGCCACTCATCATGGCGAGCGCGAAATTGAGGATATGCCCGGCGATCAGGATCAACACTCCGAACAGAAGGCCCAGCCCTTTCAGGGACTGCATCACCGAGACCGCCAGATCGTTGAACGTGATCGCCAGCGAAGCCGAGGCCAGCCCCAGCGCAAACAGGCGCATGTAGCTAAGCACATCGCCAAAGGCCCCCATCGCCCCGGCCAGCCCCTGCACTCCTTCTATAAGGCGCCAAAGCCAGTCTGACGGTTTGGCAATCTCGCGCTCGCTGGTGAACAGAAGGATCGCCAAAGCGCCTGCGATCATAATCGCAGCACCCGGTGCTGTGGGTCCGCCTTTCATATAGCTCAGCCACAGTATGAACCCGCCGATCAACACCGCGATCCAGCCAAGATTGGCAACGGAACTGCGCCGCCCCCAAGACGCGCGTGCTGCAAGCGCATTCGCCAATATCAGGTGCAGAACGCCGACCACGATTGAAATCATCATCATGGAGTCGAAATTGTTCAGGTCCAACAGCTTGAGTTTCCCCCAGATCGTGCCCGAGGCCGGGGAAGCGCCAAAATAGCTTCCAACCAAAATCCCGTATAGGACCGTCGCGCCCGAGATGATCAGACCATAAAGCCGCCACGATCTTTTCGCCGGTGTATTGTCGAGACGTTTCCAGAAGGCCAACAGCCCCAGCAGGATAACCAGGCCATAGCCGGCATCCGCAACGATCATCGCAAAGAAGATCGCGAACGAGACGGACACGATTATGCTGGGGTCCCATTCTCGGTACCCAGGAACCTGATAGAACAGGGCAAGGTCTACCGCTGCACTGCGATTTTCCGGCTGCTCAAGCAGCGTCGGAGGCATCTCGTTCGGGCCCGGGTCTTCGATCAAAACAGCGGCGTTCTGCGAATTGGCCATGTCCAGGACAGCCTCGACCTGATCGCTGGGCACCCAACCCTGCAGGGCAAACACTTTGCCTTCGTCGCGGACCTTTTGCGTGGCATGGGCCAGTTCGGCTGCGCTTTCGGCGGCGGCAAGATTACGCCGCATCAACGTCAGAAAACGGGTCTGCCCGATACGCTCGGCTTCCAGCGCCTCAATGGCGATTTCGGCCTCTTCCAGCTGAGCTTCAAGCTCGTGAATGGGCAACGAACCCGTATGGGTGCGCGGCACTGGAAGTATGTCGTCTTCGGGATCTTCCGGGGCGATCAGAACGGCGTAGAGAAACCGGTGATCCTCTTGCAGGATGGCCCAGGGCAACTGAAGCTCCGCCAGTGCCTCGCGGTGCTTTAGCGGCAGTTGATAGAACCAAAGCCGGTTGCCTGCCAACACATCACTCGGCGGAAAATCCAGATCTCCCCACGGGCGCACCTGAGCGATCCGGTGGGATAGAAAATCCCGGTGGTCGGTCATATCCCTTATGCGCTGCATCAAGTCCAGGACTTCACCGACGAACTGGTCCATATCAAAACCAGAATCGCGCCGAACCTGACGGCGCGTTTCCGACGATTCTTTCAAAAACCGCAATGCTTTATACGCATCTCGGGCTCCACGCTCGTTGATCCGCTCTGGCTCTGCCGGCGGCGGTGCCAAAGGTAAAACATGCATGCATCCCAATGTCTGCAGCGCGCCCAGAGTGTCCCCCTTGTTCGCGGCGCGGCCGACCAAAGACAGTTTTTTCAGCCTTGCAACACTCATGCCGCTACCTCCTTCGCATGTTTGCGTTTGGAGATTTTCGAGCGCACAACGGATTGCATCTGTTCATCGCTCAGATAGATGCGGATTTTCTTGATGTTGGCCCTGGCGCGCGGGATCAACACCTTCTCGAACAGATTGACGCGCTGGGTGATCGTGGCGACTGATTTGTCAAAAATCCTGACCCTTTCTTCGGCCACTTTCACGCGCAATCGGGCTTCGATCATGTCATGCAACAAACGCGCCACTGCATCCACCCAATGTGGCTTGGCCAAAAGGGAATACGGACGTACCGCGACCTCGATTCGGTCCAGATCGGGCATGGTAACGCCAACCACGTTGACCTTCTTCAGCCGGTAATCCTTTAGTTCGACCAACCCTTCCAGGTCGACACCTTGTTGCGCCAGCATGGGCAGCTTTTCCCCGACCTGCTGTGCCAAGCGCGTCACCTCCTCCTGCAGGTGCTGCACATTTTTACGTGCCTTGGCCCGTTCAGCCATCAGTTGCTGACGCTTCAGGCCCAGAGACGGCAAGAACCGCTCATAGCTTTTCAGCTGCGTCTGCTCGCGCGCAAGCGACGATTTATTCAGCTGCAACCGCGCCATGTGCATCCTTTGGGAAGTATTTGTCGATCAGATCCTGCTTCATCAGCAACTGCTCGGGGGCAAAGCAATCAGCTAGTGTCTTCCATGCCAGATCTAACGCATCCTCCAGCGGGATCGAGACGTTGATGTCCATAAAGCGTTTTCGGAACAAAGCGCCGAATTTCAGCAACTGGTTGTCATAATCCGATAGGTCAAACGCCATGGCCTGTTTCTGCGCGGCATCTCGGCTTTCGGAATAGAACCGGATCATCGTGTTCATGATCTGGCCGTGGTCTTCGCGCGTGGTCTTGCCGATTACATTCTGCTTGAGGCGCGACAAACTGCCGAACGGGTCGATCACCCCGGAATGCAGGTAAAACTGGCCTTCAGTGATATATCCGGTGTTGTCCGGCACCGGATGCGTCACGTCATTCCCGGGCATGGTTGTGACAGTCAGCACAGTAACCGATCCACCTTTGGCATAGTCGCAAGCTTTCTCATACCGTCGTGCCAGTTGCGAGTAGAGATCGCCCATATATCCACGCTGCGATGGGACGCGCTCCTGACTGATCCCAACCTCTTTCATCGCATCGGCATAGGCGGTCATATCCGTCAGCAGGACCAGAACACGCTTGCCCTCTTCCACAGCGAATTTCTCGGCAACGGCCAGCGCCATATCCGGCACCAGCAGGCGTTCGACCAACGGGTCCATGGCCTGATTGACGAACATCACGGTCCGCGAGAACACGCCCGCATCCTCGAACGAGGTTCTGAACGTGTGGAAGTCGTCAAAAATCAGCCCTAGCCCGCCAAACACAACAATATCCGCATCCGCTTGAATGCCGATGCGGCTGAGAAACGCGTTGAACGGCTCGCCGGATACCGAAAATATTGGGATCTTCTGGCTTTCGACCAGCGTATTGAACACGTCGATCATCGGCACATCCGTGCGAATCATCTTGTTGGGAACCGACCGCTCAACCGGATTCACCGTCGGTCCCCCAATGTCGATGCGCGGTTCGGCAGACAAGTCCGGACCGCCGTCAATCGCCTCGCCTGCGCCGTCAAACACCCGGCCCAGAATATTGGCCGAATACGGGGTTTGCATCGGATGACCAAGGAACGTTGCTGTCGCCTCGGTCGAAATCCCCTTGGTACCCGAGAACACTTGCAAGGTTATCACATCGCGGTCGATGAAGATGACTTGCGCCAGCGTTCTGTGCCCATCGACGGTTTCGATCACGGCCAGATCGTTGAAACGCACCGTCGCGTCAGCGGACCCGTCATTCGGAACTTTTATCTTTAGCGTATCCCCCACGATCTCGAGAACGCGGGTAAATTTCAGAAGACTTCGGGACATTTCTGATCCTTCTAGCCTGAAAACTTGATTGAACTCAAATCGTGCAGCAAACGGTCACAAAGGTCTGCTTTTCAAATCGACCCACATCACAGCGTCTGCCGAAGAACCATGCGCGCGACCCTGCATTCAAGGGGTCTGCAAACTGAAATTAATGGGTAAATGGTGCTTTAAAACATGACATAAATCAATTCATTTTCAGAAATTTATAGCGGTCATCACCTCAATTACTAAAAATTTAGTTTGACACGCAGGAGGCAAATCGCTGATGCTGATCGTCATCCGGTCTGCGCCGGATCACATTATCTTTGGGAGGAAACAGATGCGGAGACATCTACTTTCCGCAGTGGCGGCGGCTGCCGTCATTGCGGGGCACGGTCCCGTTTGGGCCGACGAAGCCGCAGCACAACGCTGGATCGACGACGAATTCCAGCCATCAACCCTGTCGAAAGACGAACAGATGGCCGAGATGCAATGGTTCATCGAAGCTGCACAGCCTTACAATGGCATGGAAATCAACGTCCTGTCCGAAGGCATCCCTACGCACTCTTACGAATCTGAGGTTCTGACCAAGGCGTTCGAAGAAATTACCGGCATCAAGGTCAATCACCAGATTCTGGGTGAAGGCGAAGTAGTTCAAGCCGTTCAAACCCAGCTGCAAACAGGTCGGAACCTGTATGACGGCTACGTGAACGACAGTGACCTGATCGGCACCCACTCGCGTCTGCAGTTGGCGTATCCGCTGACCGACATGATGGGTGGCGACTGGGCGGGCACGACCTCTCCGACGCTGGATCTGGATGACTTCATGGGCATTCAGTTCACCACCGGTCCGGATGGCAAGCTGTATCAGCTGCCTGATCAGCAGTTTGCGAACCTCTACTGGTTCCGCAAGGACTGGTTCGACGATGAGGCAAACAAAGCCGCGTTCAAAGAGAAGTACGGCTATGATCTGGGCGTTCCGGTCAACTGGTCCGCTTACGAAGACATCGCCGATTTCTTTACCAACGATGTGAAAGAAGTCGACGGTACCGCGATCTATGGCCACATGGATTACGGCAAGCGCGCGCCTGACCTTGGCTGGCGTATGACCGACGCTTGGCTGTCGATGGCTGGTGCTGGCGACAAGGGTGAGCCGAACGGTATCCCCGTTGACGAATGGGGCATCCGCATGGAAGCGGGCACTTGTAACCCTGTTGGCGCATCTGTGTCGCGCGGTGGTGCTGCAAATGGTCCGGCTGCGGTCTATGCGATCCGCAAATGGGACGAATGGCTGCGCAACTATGCGCCTCCAGGTGCCGCGTCTTATGACTTCTACCAGTCGCTGCCGGCGCTTAGCCAAGGCAACGTGGCCCAGCAAATCTTCTGGTACACCGCCTTTACCGCCGACATGGTGAAGCCGAAGTCCGAAGGCAACAACACAGTCGACGACGAAGGCACACCGCTTTGGCGGATGGCGCCGAGCCCGCATGGCCCCTATTGGGAAGACGGTCAGAAGGTTGGGTATCAGGACGTGGGATCCTGGACCTTCCTGAAGTCGACCCCGGCGGATCGTGCTCAGGCGGCTTGGCTCTATGCCCAGTTCGTGACGTCCAAGACGGTCGACGTGAAGAAGTCCCACGTGGGTCTGACCTTCATCCGCGACAGCTCGGTCAACCACGAGTCGTTCACCGAACGCGCGCCCAAGCTGGGTGGTTTGGTCGAGTTCTACCGCTCGCCTGACCGTGTGGCATGGTCGCCGACCGGCATCAACGTGCCGGATTATCCAAAGCTGGCCCAGATCTGGTGGCAGCAGATCGGTGACGTGAACTCGGGTGCCTTCACTCCGCAAGAAGCGATGGATCGTCTGGCCGAAGAGATGGACATCACAATGGGCCGGATGCAGGCCGCGGATGAAAGCGCCGGTGTCTACGGCGGTTGTGGTCCGCGCTTGAACGAGCCGCAGGATGCGTCCTTCTGGCTGGAAAAGCCGGGTTCGCCAAAAGCCAAGCTGGAGAACGAAAAGCCGCAAGGCCAGACCGTCAACTATGACGAACTGGTTCAGCGCTGGCAGTCCCAGTAAGCGTAAACTCGTAGGCCGGGCTCAGACCCGGCCTACCCCCAAATACCCCCAGAGAACACCAGATGATCGAACTTCAAGACGCGACCAAACGGGTCGGCAACGTCATCCATATCAAACCCACGAATCTGACGCTGCAAACAGGCCATTTCAATGTGTTACTGGGTGCCACCGGTTCCGGGAAAACATCACTGATCAAGATGATGGCTGGACTGGATCCGATCGCCACAGGCAAAGTCCTGATGGACGGTCAGGACGTGACTCGGCTGAATACGCAGAAGCGTAAGATCAGTCTGGTGCACCAGTTTTTCGTCAATTACCCCCATATGAGCGTTTTCGACAACATTGCCTCGCCCCTGCGCGTGGCAGGCATGGCGAAAAGCGAAATCGAAGGCCGCGTGGAAGAGGCCGCTGATCTGCTGCAACTGCGTCCGATGCTGCAGCGCCGCCCGCACGAGCTGTCGGGTGGGCAACAACAACGCACCGCTTTGGCCCGCGCGATTGCCAAGGAAAGCCGGGCCGTGTTCCTTGATGAACCCCTTGCCAATCTGGACTACAAACTGCGCGAAGAGCTACGCGAGCAACTTCCTGATCTTTTTGCCGGACGCGGGGCCGTTGTGGTCTATGCGACATCAGAACCGGAAGAAGCATTGCTGCTCGGTGGTCATACCGCTCTGATGGCAGACGGCCGGGTCACCCAATTTGGGTCAACCGCTGATATCTACCGCAATCCGGAAAACATCGCTGCCGCACGTGTGTTCTCGGATCCGCCCATCAACGTCGCGCATATCACCGTCTCGGGTGCGCAGGCGCAACTTGCAGGGGGCGGTGGATGGGCCGTCACCGGCATCGCAGACGGTGAATACACAGTTGCGGTACGCCCGCATCGCGTGACGCCATTCCGCACATCGGACGCAGATGTAGAATTGACCGGGCGTGTGATCGTGACCGAGCTATCCGGATCTGACTCCAGTGCGCATTTCCAACATGGGAACGACGCATGGGTTTCATTGGCGGCGGGCGTACATCCCTATCAGGTTGGCGAAGACCATAGTTTCTATATGAATCCGGCCCATTGCCGGTATTTCGGCCAAGACGGCAAAAGGGTGGCCTGACATGGCACAGATCAAGCTTTCAAACCTTCGACACAGCTATATGCCATCGCCGCAAGGCCCCGAAGATTATGCGCTGAAGGAAATCGACGTCACTTGGCGCGATGGTGGGGCATATGCGCTGCTGGGGCCATCGGGCTGCGGCAAGTCTACGCTGCTGAACATCATCTCGGGCCTGCTGACGCCCTCTGAGGGGCAGATCCTGTTTGATGACCGCGACGTGACCGCCCTGCCCCCTGATCAGCGCAACATTGCGCAGGTTTTTCAATTTCCAGTGATCTACGACACGATGACCGTAGGCGAGAACCTAGCCTTTCCTCTGAAAAACCGGGGCGTTGACGCTGCAACCATCAAGCGGCGTGTTGATGAGATTGCCGAAATGCTGGATGTCACGGATATGCTGGGCACCAAAGCCTCTGGCCTGAGCCCGGACAACAAGCAAAAAATCTCGATGGGGCGCGGACTGGTGCGCGATGACGTGAATGCGGTGATGTTTGATGAGCCGCTGACCGTGATCGACCCGCATCTGAAATGGAAACTGCGGTCCAAGTTGAAAGAGCTGCACCAGCGCGTAAAAGCCACAATGATCTACGTCACCCACGACCAGACCGAGGCGTTGACTTTTGCTGATGAAGTCGTGGTCATGCAGGATGGTGAAGTGGTTCAGATTGGTACGCCGGTTGAACTGTTCGAGCGGCCTCAGCATACATTCGTTGGTCACTTTATCGGCTCGCCCGGCATGAATGTCTTGCCCTGCGAGACCAAGGGCGATCGCGCTATTTTCGAAGGGCATGAGGTGGCCTTGGAAGGTCCGACCCATGGTGAAGGTGGTCGCACCGATCTGGGAATACGCCCGGAATATGTAGGCTTCGGCCAATCCGGCATACCGGCACATGTCACCAAAGTGGCCGATATCGGGCGCCATTACGTGGTCAGTGCCATGGTTGGGAACACGCCGATCAAGGCCGTCACCGAACACAATGCCCCCGAACAAGGCTCGATGGTCTTTCTGCAATTCAAACCCGAGCAGTCCCGCGTCTATCGCGACGGCTGGATCGCAACGCAGGAGCGGGCCCAATGAGAACAATAAACCAAAGAGCATGGTTCTTTGTCCTGCCGGTTCTGGCACTGGTCGCGTTCAACGCGCTGGTGCCAATGATGACAGTGGTCAACTACTCGGTGCAGGAGACCTTCGGCAATAACCAGTTCTTCTGGGAAGGGCTGGGATGGTTCGAACAAATCCTGCGCTCCGACCGTTTTCAGGCCGCTTTGGGGCGACAGTTCCTGTTTACCTTCATGATCCTGATCATCGAGGTGCCGCTGGGCATCATTGTCGCCCTGTCGATGCCGCGCAAAGGCTTTTGGGTGCCGGTCTGTCTGGTGCTGATGGCTCTGCCGATGCTCATCCCCTGGAACGTAGTCGGCTCGATGTGGAACATCTTTACCCTGCCAAAAATCGGCCTGCTGGGGTATTTTCTGAATGACGTGCTGGGCATCAATTATGACATGACACAGCAACCATTGTCGGCCTGGATCACTGTCATCATCATGGATGTCTGGCACTGGACTTCGCTGGTGGTTCTACTGTGCTACGCGGGCCTGGTTTCGATCCCGGACGCCTATTATCAGGCGGCCAAGATCGACGGTGCAAGCCCGTGGTCAGTGTTCCGGTATATCCAGTTACCCAAGATGAAGACGGTTCTGACAATCGCCATCCTGCTGCGGTTCATGGACAGTTTCAACATCTACACCGAACCCTTCGTTTTGACTGGCGGGGGTCCCGGAAACTCGACCACCTTACTGTCGATTGATCTTGTAAAGATCGCGCTGGGACAGTTCGACCTTGGCCCTGCGGCTGCGATGAGCTTGATCTATTTCGCCATCACACTGCTGGTCTCATGGGTCTTCTACACTCTGATGACAAAGGATGACGCCGAATGAAAAAGCGCTCCCTCATCCCGATCCTCTATATCGCGTTCCTGATGTTGCCGATCTATT
Organism: Ruegeria sp. CDSC081; assembly: GCF_059610485.1. Lineage (NCBI taxonomy): Bacteria > Pseudomonadati > Pseudomonadota > Alphaproteobacteria > Rhodobacterales > Roseobacteraceae > Ruegeria > Ruegeria sp. CDSC081. The sequence continues at coordinate 12,636 of NZ_JBXWNS010000006.1, forward strand.
GGCTAGTGGCGATGTCCTTCAAGACCACGAACGAGATCCTGTCGGGCTTTTCTCTGTTCCCGCAGACCTTTACGCTGGAAAATTACATCACGATCTTCACAGACCCGACGTGGTATTGGGGCTACATCAACTCGATCACCTATGTGACGCTGAACACGGTACTTTCCGTCTGTGTAGCCCTGCCAGCGGCCTATGCGTTCTCACGCTATCGGTTCCTAGGGGACAAGCAGTTGTTCTTCTGGCTACTGACCAACCGGATGGCACCGGCTGCTGTGTTCGCCTTGCCGTTCTTTCAGCTCTATTCGTCAATTCAGTTGTTTGACACCTATCTGGCGGTGGCGCTGGCGCATACGCTGTTCAACGTGCCGCTAGCGGTGTGGATTTTGGAAGGGTTCATGCGTGGCATCCCCAAAGAGTTGGACGAAACCGCTTATGTGGACGGGTATTCCTTTCCGCGCTTTTTCGTCACGATATTCCTGCCAAATATCAAAGCGGGTGTAGGCGTCGCGGCATTCTTCTGCTTCATGTTCTCATGGGTCGAAATGCTGTTGGCCAAGACTCTGACAGCGGTCGAGGCCAAACCCATCGCTGCCGTAATGACCCGAACCGCGTCCAGCGCCGGGTACGAATTGGGCCTGCTGGCCGCCGCCGGGACGCTGACCATCATCCCCGGCGCCATCGTCATCTGGTTTGTCCGCAACTACATCGCGCGTGGTTTCGCGATGGGGCGTGTATGAGGTTCGATATGCGTAAACTGCTTTTGATCCCCTTTCTGATCCCCGGTTCGGCCTTGGCGCAAGCACAGGCCGGGTGGGGAAGTGTGGGTCAGCCCGAAGAAAAAGAGTTTTCCTGGACCGCGCCCTTGTGGCCGGATTTCTGGATGGCGTGGACACCGGCGACCCTGGCCGTATTTGTCGGCATCTTTTCAGCCATCGCGCTGATCGGTCTGCTGGAAGGGTTCAAATACCGCGACGGGATTGAACGGCGCGGCGTTCTGGGCTTGACCACCACATTGGGCGACCGGCTGTTCATCACATTGCTTGGGGCAGCTTACATTTTTCTGGCCTGGTTAGGGCTAGTCGGGCAACCGGTCTGGACACCGCTGTTCCTGTCCATCGGCTGGGGCGTTTTCGTGTTCTGGAAAGTTTAAGCTTTGCGAAACCATCAAAGGATGCTTGTCTGTCAGGCACAGGTAAAATGACGGCACTGGGATCAATGCGAAAGAAAAAGACGACAAACCTGCTGACCGAGGTCGAACTGGAGTTCATGAACGAACTCTGGGCTCTGGGTCAGGGCTCGGTGCGTGATGTACTGGACCGGCTGCCACCAGATCGGAACCTGGCCTATACGTCAGGGGCCACAATCCTTCGCATTCTTGACGAAAAAGGCTTTGTAGAAAGTCGCAAAAACGGCAAGACCCTGAGTTATACGCCGCTTCTCGAAAAGGATAGGTATCAGGCGCGCTCACTGCAGAACCTGTCACGAACCTTGTTCGATGACACACCAGCCACGCTGGTTGCACGGTTGGTAGATGACGCCGGTCTGAGCGAGGCAGATCTTGAGGATATTCGGGCACTGGTAGAGAGGAGACTGCAAAATGACAGCGGTTAAACCGGTTCTCGACGCATTTCTCGAACTGAATCTGGTTCTTGCCCTAGCAGCGATTGTATGGATCGCGGCAAGATACGTGGTTTCAATGACGCAGATGCGACACGGGTTTGTTGCACAGCTGCGCGCATTGAAAATTCTGTGTCTTTGCGTACTGCTCAGCCCCCTTTTGGCAATCGGGGCTGGTTTGGTCATGGCGATGTATTCCGTTGAAGGCGGGGTCGCCATTGGGGATCTTGCCGTTGCCGCCTATCTGCGTGGCGATATCGCCATGCCCGCCACCCAGTTCGAGGCCCTGCTCAATACCCGGCAAAGGTGGATCGAACAGACCCTTGCAGGAGAAAACCCGATTATATCGGCAATCTTGGTGGTAATGGCGCTCTATTCTGCGGTCTGCATCCTGCGCATTATCCGTGACGGTTTGGCAATCCGAGGCATTGTTCGCTCCAGCTATCTGTGGCGAAGCTCGGAAAAGGTCGATATCCGCCTGTCCGACCGGGTCACAGTCCCCTTCGCCGTTCGCGGTTTGTGGCGCAGGCATGTGGTATTGCCCAGCCATCTGCTCAACACCCCCAGCGATATGCGGTTTGCCCTTGCACACGAGCTGCAACATGTAAGGGCTGCCGATGTTGAATGGGAACTGGGGTTCGAGCTTTTGCGGCCGTTCCTGTTCTGGAACCCGGCATATCTGATTCTCAAGTTTCAATTCGATCGGCTGCGCGAGCTGGCCTGTGATCAATCCGTCGTTTCGCGCCGTGAAATCAACGCGGTCGAATACACGTCCTGCCTGCTGAACTATTGCTCCAATTCAGTAATGCGCGGCCGCCCGCGTGTATTGAACGTAGCATTGGTTAAAGGGGGCAAGGCCAAACGCGTCTTGCGTCAACGTGTGATTGCCCTGGCAGATGCCCCTGCAATCCAACCCACAATGCCCCCTCTGTTCTTTGCCTTAAGCGTGGCTTTTGCTGTGATATTGGCGTTAGGCGCTGCGTCATTGCAGCCTGTAGACGACTGGAGCCATGACAGGTTGATGCTGTCGACCGTTGTGAACCTTGAACGGTTGGAAGCCCGCAATCAGGGCAACTGACCCTTATTCGTGGGAAATAATTTCGAAAGATCTGCAGCGCGACGCACATTCTTGCAGCGAAGCCAATCCGCGTTTGCAGAAGAAAGAAATCGCAGGTTGCTTGGTGAAACAGGCTGAGTGGCGGTGCTGTCAGCCAAATTCGAACCAGTCTCAGTCTACCTCAGAAAGCTGAAAATTAGGCGAAACTAAATTGGCTCCACGCCGAAAGAGCGGCGGTTCAACTGAGTTTGAACTTGTCGCGTGAGTAAAGCTGCCGTTCATGATTGAAGTGACTATGGACGGAAGTGTCGTCTGCGGCAAAATTTTGCAAACATCACATTTGCCGGAGGCAGAGCATCGCACGTTCTTTTCGCCGACGGAAGATGTGAATACTCAGCAAGATTGTTCTTCCAACGGCCAGTTTCTTGCCTTGAGGCATTACCTATGACTTTCATCGCCGCGTCGTAAGAGTGCAACTTGTCAGTGACGACGAAACCTGACTGGCCGTATCGTTTCATCGCTTTCTTCAAGTGTAGAAAGGCCGCAACACGATCCCGGCGCTTCGTGACATAGATATCCAGCACCTCGCCTTCATGGTCGGCTACCCGCCACAGGTAATATTGCTTGCCGGTGATCTTCAACAATAACCTTATTTAGATGCCGCTACCAATTCGCGAAACATCGCATCCGATCTATGCGTTTTCGGCTATTTTCTGCGGCACAGATAGGGCCAAACCTATTCAACCAGAATCGAACATACACCATCACTGCTAGACGAATGATCTCAGGCTTGGTTTTGAAGCAGCATAAAAGTGAGCGTTTTTGTCATCAAGCGAAGCTACGAAACTGCCCTGCCTGTCTCAAGCCAATTTCCCCTGCACCACCCGTTCAAATGTTCAGGGCTTGCGGATCGAATGGCACAAGAATCTCCTGATTTTCTGTACCTCGGATCAAAAGTTGGTTTCCCAGAGTTTCAACTGCAATCACCCTGGCTCCACTACGCCAACGAAGCGCCCCGATGACATGTGTAACCTCAACTTGGCGATCGGGGTTTAGATGAATGACGCCGTGATCGTTCGGGAAACTATTTTCGACATTTCCCAGGATGGGCGAAGCGGCCCCCTCCTCAACCCCAAGGCAGGCGAAGTGGCGGCTCGACCAAGGAGCATAATATCGACCACCGTTCGAATGCCACAACATCGTCATCGGCAAAGCCTGAGCCGATTTAAGCGACAGGAACATGTCGCCCTCCACGGGGCGAGTTACCGCGGTCCAACCCAATTTCTCATCAGGCGAATCCAATCCAACAACAAAGTCTTCACTCTGTGGAGACCATGGGTAGTTTGACAGATTCACTTCGCGGTCTTTCCCGGGAAAAGACGCCAACGTTTGGCTTTCAGCCGGATATCTAAGCGCTGAATAGCCTAAGGCCGGATCAACTTCCTGTTCAACCTTAGGCGTTCTCCAACACTGCTTTCGAGAAGTATGAATGATCCCACCATTGGGCAAGGATACATTTGCGTGATTTGCAACCGGCATCGCGCCGTCGCCACCAATGAAAGTGTGACGCTGGTAGACGAATGGATGCTCAGGATGCAGTGTAATCTCTTTTTGCAGCCTAGCTCCATAGACCGTTCTGTCGAGCTCAGCGCGCAAATAGCTGTCGGTCTTTTCTTCAAGTCTCCAACGAGAGTTAGCTGGCCACCCATGCAGCGGCGATGTCCCCTCAGTTGACCCGAATGGGGCGCAGAAGAAATCACCGCCGAGTTTTTCCAAATGAGGTGCTATACCTTCGGGCATAACTTCGTCTGTGCCGACCCAAGGTGCGCGATGCAGCGGTGAAATCTCAGCGTCACCGTCGTACACACTGAAACTCTCGATCAACCCCAACTGCAAGTCGAATGAAAGCCGGATACCTGTTGCAGACAGCTCGATCACTAACCACTCCTAGCCCAAAAAATCATTCCACCAATACCATAACGCGACCATTTCCTACTCTGGTTTCGTAGGTGCGAAGATCTTCGCATACGGGTGCCCTCAAAGCTTTGCCCGTGCGATAGTCGAATAGCCCATTATGCTTGGGGCACTCTATCTCGTTGTCCATCACCAGACCGTCCGATAAGTGCACTTGTTCGTGTGTACAGAGGCCGTCGGTGCAATAGAACTCATTGTCCAAACTGCGAACAATCAAGTAGGTTCTACCGTCGTGGTCCCAACGAATGAGATCTTCTTCCTCAACATCGTCTACGGCGCATGCGTCAACCCAAGGCATTACGTTCCTCCTCGATCACCGATTTCTAACCCCGTGTTTCTCTCCGGAACTCCCAAGTGAAAATGTTCCCGATATGGGCGGGCCGTCGGCGGGAGAGACTTTCGTATGGCGTAACTCGGGTCAACACGCTGCTTCATGACGGAACCCATCATTTCTTTGTAGCCGTCCCAAATCGAAGTATTCGGCGGCGGCAGATCATCCTTGATCAGATCATGAAGCGCTGGAAGAGAGTAATACGGAACCATCGGGAACATGTGATGCTCAATATGGTAATTCATGTTCCAGTAAACCCAACGGCTTATCGGGTTCATATAAAGTGTACGTGAATTTAAACGGTGATCAAGAACGTTCTCCGCAAGCCCTCCATGCTGAAGCAACCCCGTCATTACAAAATGCCAACACCCATAGACCCGAGGACCTCCGATCAAGAGTATGGGGATCAGGGATTTCCATGCGGCCCCGGAGACAAGCAAAACAAATGAAATCAACAAAACAGCGGCGTAGATCGCAATGTGAATCCGCGCCCAAAGGACCGCTTTGGGCCATTGGCTTTCCGGAATGTAATCCTGCTCTTCTTGCGACAAGTTCCCCATGGCATTTCGCATTAGAACTTTGAGTGAAGTCCAGGTCTCAAAAATCCCTACAAATGCAAGCGCCTTCAGGATCAGGCTGATCGGGTGCATCCACGCTATTTCCGGATCGCGGCCAACAATGAGTGTATCGGTGTGATGCCGCGCGTGGCTCCATCGCCAATTGACCGGGTTTCGCATGATCTGGAAGGACGCGATGTGGTACACGACGTCATTCATCCATCGGGTTCGAAAGGCTGTTCCGTGTCCGCATTCGTGCCAACGGCTGTCGCAGGCCGAACCATACACGACACCGTAAACAAACCAGAAAGGCACGCAAAGCCAGCTACCCCAGAAGTATAGCCCGCCAGCCGCAAATACAAAGTGCAAAGCGATCCAGATCACTGTGTCACGAATGGCCGGCGCATCCCTGCGCTTCATAAGCGATTTCAGCTTCTTACGAGGAACATCGCTGTGGTACCACTCTGCGGCCGAAAGACCGTTTTCTATCGCTTGACGCGTATTCACACCAGTCAGGGAATAATCCCGAACAGTGAGTTCAGAGCCAATGGGTGTGGTCGACTTACTCATTTCCCCTGTCTCCATCGCTCACAGCGCGTCTTCGTTGACTATAGCAAAGGCGCCAAAATTTTGACTTCGCTAATTGGGCGGCGCAGAGCTCGCCCGCGTTACAAGCTCTACGGGAAGCGCTGATTTCATTGGAAGCGCTTTGCCAGTGTTCGCCAACTGGCCAAGCAAAACCTCTGCCGCACGGCGTCCCAGTTGGTGTCGGTCCTGTCGGATTGTTGTCAGAGCCGGAACATAAGATCCTGACATTTCGATATCATCGAAACCAACAACCGAAATGTCACCGGGCACCTTCAAACCACCCGCGACCAGCCCAGAAATCAACCCAAAGGCAACCATATCCGCGGCGCAGAACACCGCCGTTGGGCGCTCATCCATCGCAAGTATTCGTCTGGCGGCCTCATGTCCGGATTCCAGCGAAAAGTCGCCCCTGATAATCCACTCGGGCCGCGCTGGAAGCCCCAGGCGTGTCCGTTCTTCGACCACGCCCTTACGCCGAGCGGTCGTCAGAACATTCCCGTCGGGACCGGTAACATGCGCGATATTTTTGTGGCCCAAATCATGCAGATGCCTGATCGCCAATCGCGCACCTTCGGCGTTGTCGCTGGAAATCACCGGAAAGGCCTCGCCTTCCACCCATTCACACAAAAATACTATGCGGTCGCCCGCGCCGTATGTGACGCATTGCTGAAGTGCGGTCGAAGGAATGCCACCATCCAAAGAGATTGCGCCATCTATCCGGCCGTCTCGAAAGTACCCAGCAAGAGTTTCTTCCTGAAGCGGATTGCTTTCGGTGTCGGTGATCAGAACTGCATAGTCCGAGCCCGCAAACCCCTCACTGATACCGGCAAGTATGCCCGAATAGAAAGGTTTGCCGAGGTTGGGAACAAGGATCAGTACGGCCCCCGCCCTTTTCATCCGCAGGTTTCGGGCTGCCTGATTAACGCGATATCCCGTCTCGCGAATAGCTTCCAAAACAGCAACACGTGTTGATTTTGACACCAGATCGGGATTGGACAGAACACGACTGACAGTGGCTGTCGACACCTGCGAAACACGTGCGACGTCCTGTATTGTGGCGTGTTTGGGTATCTTGCTCATTGCTTGGCAGTCGATTTCTGGCTTGACTCGAATCTCATGTGATGCCGATTATGTAATCGTTTACACAATTTGGAAAGTAGGTATTTCCCAAAATGTAATCGTTTGCAGTAACGATTTCGCCAAACGAGGGAAACTGATGGCATCCGAATTCAAACGCAACAAAAGCCGGGTTCTTTGATGGTTTCGAAGGTCACATTCGACTTTGCCGGGGCAAAGGTCCTGGTGATCGGTGCCAGCCGAGCCGGCATTGGTGCCGCTATTGCAAGAGAATTCCAGGACTCGGGTGCCACAGTGGAGATTACCGGTGTGGAACCGCAATGCGTCGAAGAGGACGCCGCCCGGTTTGACTACATTCAACTGGATGTAACCAACACCGAGGAAGTCTACAATTTTGCAGGTGAGCGGGACCATATTGACGTCTTGGTAAACTGTGCGGCGGTGACTCGACGCGGTGAAGAAATGGCACCTGAGTTCTTTTCCCACGTGCTGGACGTAAATCTGACCGGGTCTTTTCGCTGCGCCGAAGCGCTGCACCCTGCCCTTTCGGTCGCGAAAGGGCGCGTCATAAATGTGGCCTCCATGTATGCGCGCTTTGGTTCACCGCTCAACCCAGCCTATGGCGCATCAAAAGCCGGCGTGGAACAACTAACAAAATCACTGGCGATTGCGTGGGCCAAAGACGGTATTCGGGTGAACGCGATCGCGCCCGGGTTCATCGTGACCGAGCAATCGGCGAAAGCCCGAAAAGACGCCAGTTTCTCAACAGCTGTAGAAGCACGCACACCCTTGGCACGCTGGGGTCACCCAGAAGATATCGCTGGAACAGCCTTGTTTCTCGCATCCGATGCGGCAGCCTTTGTGACCGGTGCCTGCGTGATCGTGGACGGAGGGTATTCGGTTGTTTGACAGGAGCGCACGATGAGTGACTTCGCAAAAATCCGCGCTGCGGTGATCGGGACCGGCTTCATAGGAACAGTGCACGTTCAGGCGCTTCGGCGTCTGGGCGTGGACGTAAGAGGTGTTCTTGGGTCATCGCCAGAGCGCGGAAGGGAACGAGCGCGGGCAATGAGCGTGGCCCGAGCTTATGACTCTCTGGAGGATCTGTTGGCGGATGAAAACATCGATATAGTACACGTAACGACCCCTAACCACGCACACTATCCGCAAGTGAAATCGATCCTGACTGCGGGCAAACACGTCATCTGCGAGAAACCACTTGCCATGACGTCCGTAGAAAGCGCCGAAATGGTCGACCTTGCCAAGGCTTCTGGCAAGGTTGCAGCGGTTTGCTACAACATTCGGTTTTATCCACTGAACCAGCAGGCTCACGGAATGGTTATGGCCGGGGATCTGGGTGATATCCGTTTTGTTACCGGGCACTATCATCAGGACTGGCTTGCCAAGCCCAACGACTGGAACTGGCGGCTGGAAAGCGAAATGGGTGGTGTGTTGCGTTCGGTCGGTGACATTGGAACGCACTGGGTTGACCTGACGAGCTTTGTCACTGGCTTGAAAGCGGCATCGGTCATGGCGGAACTGGCTACTTTTATCCCGGAACGCCAGAAACCTCTCGGCTCGGTTGAGACGTTTGCCAGCGGAACCGGCGAAACCGAAAGTGTGCATATCGATACCGATGATGCTGCTATGATCCTAATCCGTTACGAAAACGGAGCACGCGGCGTGATGAGCACATCCCAAGTGAATATGGGGCGAAAGAACTCATTGCAATGGGACATCGCCGGAGCAAATGCCAGTGCGGCTTGGGACAGTGAAACTCCTGATCATCTGTTCATTGGGCATCGTGACGCGCCCAACCAGACCCTGATGCGTGACTTCACCTTGATGAACGGTCCGGGGATCGCAGCCGCCACCTTGCCGCCCGGGCATGTCGAAGGTTTCGCAGATTCATTCTTCAACTTTTTCCGGGCGGTCTATGCCGACGTCATCGCAGGCGGGCGGCAACAAGGCAGCACATGGGCGACATTTGAGGACGGCCACTATGAGATGCAGTTCTGCGATGCCGTCGTGAAATCGGCGAGTGAGAGCCGCTGGGTCGATTTGAGCGAGATTTGAGGGCGATGACATGAAACTGGGCTTACTGACTGCACCATTCGAAAACTCTCAATTGACTGAGGTGGCGGCCTGGGCCGGTTCCAATGGGTTTTCGGCGATGGAGGTCGCCTGCTGGCCATCTTCAGGTGGCGAACAACGGCGCTATGCGGGAACCAGCCACATCAACGTAGATGGCCTTTCCGCGGATCAGGGCAATGAAATTGTCGGGCAACTCGGCGATCAGGGGATCGAGATTTCAGGTCTGGGATACTATCCCAACCCGCTCCACGCCGATGAAGAGTATCGGGTTGAAGTTATTGGACATCTTAACAAAGTAATCACCGCCGCCGGTGTTATGGGCATCAAAGTTGTCAACACATTCGTCGGCGGAGATCGCACTCTGCATCTAGACGCGAACTGGGAGCGTGCCACCGAAATTTTCGATCCGATCGTGAAGCATGCACAAAACTCTGGTGTGCGTCTGTGCTTTGAGAACTGCCCGATGATCTTCAGCTATGACGAATGGCCCGGGGGTCACAACATTGCTTACTCGCCAAGAATCTGGCGGCGAATATTCGAGGAATGGGGCGATGCGGTTGGCATGAACTTCGATCCTTCACATCTGATCTGGCAGTTCATCGATCAGACACGGTTCATCAAGGAGTTCGGTTCTCACATGGCTCATGCCCATGCCAAAGACGTGATGGTTGATGAGGACGGGCTTTATGAGAACGGTGTGATGTCTACCGGCATGGGATGGCAAATCCCACGGCTTTGCGGGCTGGGCGATGTGGACTGGTCCGGTTTCTTTTCCGGCCTGTACCGCGCCGGATACGACGGTCCGATCATTATCGAACATGAAGACAGATTGTTCGAAGGGGCTGACGAAAAGGTCAAGCGGGGTTTTCTGCTGGCCCGGGATGTCCTGTCACCATTCATCAAGTGAAGAAATTATCAAATTTGAAATGACTAAAACTGGGAGGAAACTAAAATGAAGAACCTACTTTATGGTGTTGCTGCTCTTGCAGTTTCAGCGTCTCTTTCAACTGTGGCGATGGCTGACGGGCACAAGCAATACACAATCGGAGTGTCCAACACCGTTCAAGGTAATGGTTGGCGCGAACAGATGATTTGCGCCATGCGTGCCCAAGCTCTGGTCGAAGCCGATGTGACGAACCTGATCGTTGCGCATCGCAACACCGATTCAGCCGGGCAACTGGAAGACATCAACAACCTCATCGAAGCGGGTGTAGACGCCATCGTGCTGAACCCATCCAACCCCGATGCTTTAAACTCGGCACTGGAAAAGGCGCTGTCTCAGGACATCGTAGTTGTTGCTGTGGATGCCGGCGTTTCGGCTGAAGGCGCCTACATTCTTTCAAACAATCAAGAAGAATACGCCTATCTTGGCGCCAAGTGGTTGTTTGAACAGCTTGGTGGCAAAGGTGACGTTGTCTATATGCGTGGCATTGCTGGGGTTTCGGCGGATACTGACCGCGACAACGGCTTTAAACGCGCGTTGGCAGAACACCCCGATATCAATGTGGTGCATGAAGTTTTCACCGGCTGGCAGCAAGACCAGGGCAAGCAACAGATCTTTGATTACCTGGCCACCGGCATCCCGTTTGACGGTGTCTGGACCAGCGGCATCGACAATGTAATTGTCGACGCGTTCACTGAATCCGGCGCTCCCCTGGTTCCGATCGTTGGCGCAGACAACGCAGGATTTGTTCAATATCTGACCGAGGTTGAGGGATTGAACGGCGCGGCCGTGACAAATCCTGGCTCAGTCGGCGGCGCAGGCATTGCTCTGGCTGTCGACATTCTGAACGGCAAGGCACCTGAGAACAAAACCGTTCTTGTAGATCCTGTGCTTTGGGAGAATGCGACGGACGCAGGCCGTGAAACGATCACAGCGGCTCAGAATCCTAACCTTGACCCAGAGTGGCCCGTATCAGTGACCGTTCCCGGCTGGACCGATTACACGATGGAACAAATCATCGACTGTAAGGGACCCGGCGAGGGCTGATCCGAATTGACTGGCCTTCCGCCTTTAGCTGGGCGGAAGGCAAATCCAACCCACTCGGCATTCAAGGACTTCCATGAGCAGCACACCACTTCTCGACGCGTCTGACGTGGCCAAAAGTTTTGGCGCCGTACGGGCGTTGACCAATGCGCACCTCACGGTTGCCGAAGGCGAGATCGTTGCCTTGATGGGCGCAAATGGCGCTGGCAAGTCCACTTTCGTCAAGATCATTACCGGTGCCCTTAAACCCGACGCTGGTCAGGTATTGATCAGAGGCAAACAAGCGTTTGTCGGAAGCCCCGCCGAGGCGCGCCGTTCCGGTTTGGTGCCGGTTTATCAAGAACCCTCACTCATTCCTGATCTCGACGTATCCGACAATCTTCGGCTGACAGACACACCTGTCGATCAGTTTCAAAACTGGGTTACAGAACTTGGCATCGAAGGCCTGAAACTATCGGCAATGATTGGCGACCTGCCACTTGCTACGCTGCGCATCCTCGATCTGGCACGCGCGCTGGCAGTTGAACCAGATGTCCTCTTGCTGGACGAAATGACCGCGGCGCTGCCGACGGATCTGGTTGAACGCGTATTGAAGACCGTAAGGCGCAAAGCAAATGACGGGATGGGTGTGATCTATGTTTCTCACCGTTTCACCGAGATTTCGGAACTGTGCGATCGGGCCACTGTGTTGCGGGATGGCATGTCTGTCGGAGATCTCGACATTGAACCCGGCGTAGAAGAACGCGTGGTCGAATTGATGCTGGGTCAGAAGATTGACATTGGAACACGTCAGATCCTTCGAGCAAATGAACCACAGGCCAAGACACCGCGCCTAGGCATTAAGTCACTGGCTTTTGAGCCCAGTTTCTCGGATGTTTCGTTCGACTTATTCCCCGGCGAGGTCCTAGGGGTGGTCGCGCTTGAGGGTCAGGGGCAGGATGAACTGTTTGAGGTTCTGGCGGGCTTTGATCGCCCGTCTTCAGGATCGATGGAAGTTGATGGAAAGCCCGTAAACTTCGCCCACCCCGCCGACGCCATTGCCGTCGGGATAACTTTCGTTCCGGGCGATCGTTCAGACGCTCTGCTGGCGCAAAGGTCAGTTAAAGAAAACATCGCTCTGCCATTTTCTGCCCGGCTCAAGAACTGGGGACCAATAAAATTGCGGCATGAGCGCGATCGGGTCGCTTATGCGGTCGAGAAACTGCAGATCGACACACGCGCGCAGGGCGAGGTGCAAAGGCTTTCAGGTGGCAACCAACAGAAAGTCACCATTGGTCGCTGGCTCGCGACAGGTGTCGAAACCCTGCTTCTATTCGATCCGACCCGTGGCATCGATGTGCGCACAAAACGCCAGATTTACCCGCTTGTCCGTGAGTTGGCAGATCAAGGAGCGGCGGTTCTATTCTACACGTCCGAGTTGGAAGAAATCCCACTTGCCTGTGACCGCGCGGTCGTAATCTTCAACGGTCGCGTGGTTGATGTGATTGATGCCGCTGACGCGGATGAACAAACACTGATGCGTGCGGCCTATGGCCTGACCGAAACGGAGGGCGCGGCGTGAGCGTGGCCATCCGAAAACACGCATGGGTCATGGGGTTAGCGGTTCTTCTCATGGTCCTTTTGACCATCACAAAATTGATACAACCAACTTTCGGTGCGTCAGGACTGGAGAGTATTGCCCGCGCCGCCCTGCCCTTTGCTTTCGCAACCGCCGGTATGGCCATCGTCGTAATTGTCGGCGGTATCGACCTGTCTGTTGCGTCTATGATGGCTGTCTGTGCTGTGACTGCAGCCGTTCTGATGGAGCGCATGGCCGGTGCACCGGCCTTGTTTATCGTGTTGGGGGTCGGGTTTTTGATGGGGTTGATCAATGGTCTTTTGATCGTTGTAACGCGCGTGCCCGATATCGTTGTGACACTCGCCATGCTGTTTGTGTGGGAAGGCGTCGCGCTGTTGATCCTTGAGACACCGGGCGGCGCGACTGCAGATTGGCTGGAACAGGCAATACGCGGTCAGTTTCTATTCGACGGGCTGCCTAAGGCATTGCTTGTCATTGCCTTGGGCATCGCTGTTGTCTGGTTGCCGGTCCGGCGCTCCAAACTCGGGCTCTCGATTTACGCCACCGGATCAGACGAGCTTGCCGCCTTCCGCTCTGGTGTTTCAGTGGGAAGAACAAAGATAGCAGCCTATGCGCTATGCGGGCTGTTTTGTGCCATGGGCGGTCTAAGCCTCGCTGCGCTGACCGGGATTGGAGAGCCGGTACCGGGGCCATATCTTATGGCCTCGGTCGCGGCCGTAGTTCTGGGCGGTGTCGTGCTGGGCGGTGGCAAAGGCGGTCTGCTTGGACCGATCATCGCGGTGTTCATTTTGCGGATCATTCGGACGATCCTGACATTGCTGGCCGTCGATCCAAACGTGACCACAATTATCGAAGGCACAATTATGGTTCTCGTCGTTATGTTGGGCACGGCGGCTTCACTAAAGGGAGCCCGCCGATGAGCATGGACACCATAGATCCACCGATGGTCCGCTTTGGCCGTTATCTGCGCGACAACCCAATTATTCCGCTATTGGTCTTCCTTGTCCTGATGATCGCTGTGCTGGAAGTATTGCGGCCAGGTATCGTTACCCCGGTCCGAGCAGGTCGGGATGGGCTGATTTCAACCTTTTGGGTTGGCAACCTGATCAAGTTCGCAATTCCATTGGCGATGCTTGCGGCTTGTCAGGTGCTGACAATGCTAACCGCAGGAATTGATCTCTCGGTCGGGGTAGTTGCCACCGTGTCAGCCTTCGTTTGCGCAACACTTAGTGCGATTTGGGGCGTGACACCTGCAGTATTGATCGCGCTGTCAGCTGGCCTAGTTGTGGGCGTTGTAAATGGCATCGGTGTGGGATTGGTCCGGGTCCATCCATTGATCATGACACTGGGATCGGGGTTAATCGCCACCGGATGTCTGCAGGTCTATCAACGCCTCGTTATCAATGCTGGCACCGAAATTCCCGCCTTCCTTGCCTGGCTCGGAACCGGCCGCACCGCTGGAATGCCGAACGGCCTTTTTGTATTCATCCCGTTTGCGCTCTTTATCCTGTGGCTCATGCGCTATACAGGATTTGGTCGGCTGCTGTTCGCCCTAGGCTCCAATGAGCAGGCCGCTAAGCTGTCCGGGGTCCGAGCATGGCAGGTCTATCTGGGGCTCTACGTGCTTTCAAGTTTGATCGCTGCGCTGGCTGGCTTGCTCTATCTCGGCATGATCCGTCAAACTTCGCTGAGCCTTGCCAACCCCTTGTTGTTACCCTCTGTCGCTGCGGCGGTGATTGGCGGCACATCAATCTTCGGAGGTCGTGGCAGTTTCGCAGGTGCGATTGTGGGCGCACTTATTCTGCGTGTGCTGGATACTATGCTAACATTGATGCAAATGCCGGAAGGTGCGCGCACGGCCCTGTTTGGGCTGATCATTCTTGCAGTTACCGCACTCTACGTCAGGATCACCGGCACGCGCTAAAGGGAGTTTCCAATGGCCAAATTCCGGATCGTCGGCATCAGTTTCGATCACATGCATATGGGTGACTTGCTTCGGATGGTGCACGATCACCCTGACGCTGAAATCGCCGGTATATTCGATCCTGATTGGGACAAGATGAAGGCGGCGGCAACGGCATTCAGCGTTCCCGAAGATCGGATCTTTACCGACTTCGACACATGCATGGCTGCGGGACCCTACGACATGGCAATTCTTTGCGTGGCAACGGCTCAGCATGCGGAATATACTGAACGTCTGGCCTCTTACGACCTGCATGTTTTTGTCGAAAAGCCCTTTGCCGCATCTTCTGATGATGCGCGCCGCATGATGGCTGCAATGGATAGGACCGACAAGCAGTTGATCATCAACTGGCCATTACGATGGGTCGAAAGCCACGTCACGGCCAAACGGTTGATTGATGAGGGGATGATCGGCAACCTGCGCGAAGTGCATTTCTACGACGGAAATCGCGGCCCCCTATACCATCTGGCCGACAAGGTCGAAGTCACCCCGGAGGAGGTTGAGCGTCAGAAACCGAACTCATGGTGGTATAAGCGGGCATCGGGTGGTGGGTCGCTGTTGGATTACCTTGGCTACGGCGCGACGCTTGGAACTTGGTATTTAGGGGGAAAGGAGCCGATCGAGGTGACATGCACAGTCGATGAGACGCCGGGGATTGAGGTCGATCAACACGCCATTGCCGTTTGCCGTTATGAAACGGGGCTCTCAAAAATGGAAACGCGCTGGGGCACCTTCACCGACCCGTGGACAGCGCAACCTCAACCAACTTGCGGATTCGTCTTTGTGGGCACAGACGGCACCATTTCATCGCCCGATTATGCCGATCACATAACGATTCAAACCCGCACACGACCTGACCGGCACGAGATACCAGTGACTCCGCTACCGTTAGGTGAACGAAATGCGATTGAGTACGTCCTTGACTGCATATCCAGAGAAATCCCGGTCAAAGGGCCACTGGATCCAGCACTTTGCCTGACAGCGCAACGGATCGTCGATACGGCGCTCCGCTCGGCATATGAAAAACGAACACTTCGGTTACTCGCATGACCTCAAACAGTGCCAATACAGACCAGTACGCACTAAAATCTGCGCATCGGCACGAAATCGATGCGCCGGATCTGCAGTATCTTCCACCAATGCCTCGACGCTATAGACCCCGGATCGGGGTTATTGGTACGGGTGGGATTTCTGCAAGCCATCTTGATGCCTACCGAACAGCAGGCTGGGACGTCGCTGCAATCTGGAACCGTACGCGCGCGAAGGCTGAAGAGAAAGCTGCTGTTTACTGCCCGTCTGCCCGCATCGAAAATGACTGGGAGGCGCTTCTTGCCGATAGCGAGATCGACGTTGTCGATGTCACGCTGCACCCTGAACATCGCGTGCCAATCATCAGAGCTGCCCTGCAAGCAGGCAAACACGTGCTCAGCCAGAAGCCTTTTGTTACCGACCTCGATCTGGGTAATGACCTTGTGAAGCTGGCAGATGATCAGGGCGTTAAACTAGCGGTAAACCAGAACGGTCGTTGGGCCCCGCACCTGTCCTGGATGCGTGAGGCGGTTTCAGCCGGATTGATCGGTGATGTTCTGTCGGCCCATATCTCAATTCACTGGGATCACAGCTGGACTGCAGGTACCCCGTTTGACGAAATCGACCAGCTGATACTTTACGACTTTGGAATTCACTGGTTCGACTTTCTTGCGTCTCTTGTCGGAGATAGAGCAGAAAGCGTCTTTGCAACTGCTACATCTGCACGCGGCCAGGCCAACAAAGTGCCTCTGATGTCGCAGGCTCTGGTTCGTTTGGACCAAGGCCAAGCAAGCCTGGTTTTTGACGGGGGCGTTCCCTATGGGCCTCGCGATACAACATACGTTGCAGGTACGACCGGTAGCCTGACATCAGTTGGACCGGATCTGTCGACGCAATCTGTGACACTTGAGACAGCGCATGGCATTGCGCGGCCTGCACTCGAAGGACAATGGTTCAACGACGGGTTTCGTGGCGCCATGGGGGAGCTTCTTTGTTCAATTGAAGACGACCGAGAGCCCTCAACATCTGCAAGAACCAACCTAAAATCATTGGCCATCGTTCTCGCCGCGGTTGCTTCGTCTAAACGCAAAAGGGAGGTCGAGATAGGAAGCATTAGGCTCAGGACACATAGCGAATAGATGCCAAAGCGGCGAGAGCGATTTCTGAGAGGAAGACTTTGAGACACCTGTCGAACCGCGTCGCCAGTCCTTCAATCTGCCAAACATGATCTCAATCCGATTGCGACGTTTGTAGCGGCACTTGTCGTATCGGACAGTTGTCTTGCGCTGTTTGCGGCCTGGGATGCACGCGCGTATCCCTTTGTCTTTCAACGCTTCTCTAAACCAATCGGCATCATATCCGCGCTCACCCAGCAACCATTCGACATTTGGCGGGCTGCTGACCAATGCCCTCGCGCTAATGTAGGTGCTGACCTAACCGGAAGTGACAAACAGATTCCAGGGGTTTCATTCGCCATTGTGCTTGAACCAATAGCGCAAAAGGGCTCATCTGTCACAAACCGCATGCAACTTTGTGTTCATGCCGGCCTTGGTGTGCCCGATCAGACATGTGCACCGCTCATTTTGAACGCGATGAATCACGCAGCCAAACGGAAATCAATGGGCCTAAATTATTGTTGTCGCGTGACGTCTTCCACTGAAGCAGAATATACTCCAGCATAGTCCGCGCAGTCTCCAGACCGGTTGCTGGGCAAAAGATTGGTGATGTCCTGAGCCGCGTTCTGAGCATGAGCTTGAACGGCAGTAAATCCAGTAAGAAGCGCGCTGAATGTCAAAACACTCACTCGCATGGTTCGATCTCCTTAGGGTTTTCAGAAATCCAAAAATATGTTGCTCGATGGGAGTTGATGTCAGTCATCCTATCCTCAAAACGCGACGCGGTCCCCTCCTTTCAAGTCCAGGATTTCTCTCGCTTCATCGGGAGTTGCGACCTGACTGCCTTTCTCTCACCGAAGATTCAGGTCGCGATTCTCGACGGCACCCGGCCGCCCGAGCTCACACTCAAGCGTCTGGTCAGCGTTACCCACGCACTTGATTGGGCCGAACAGGAATGTCGTTCGACTTTTGACACCTCAAGAACCGGCCTCCCAGATACAGGGTTCGCCCTCCTTGATCTGTGGGAACAATTCCCTACTCCACCTTTTTGGGAATTTGCAGCATAGACCTCTGAAAAACATACATTTCTGAGAGGAGAAACTCTGGGTTCCAGACCCATCTCACGAAAATTCCCTGTTAATTGCCGGGTATCAGGGAAATCCCTCCCAAAACGACCCCGCCAAAATGCGCCACTGAGACTGAGGCCTGAATTGCGTTCTGAGTGTACGGTTTGCTCCGTCTCTGATTGAAAGCGAATGCGCCAACTCGCGGGAATTGCGGCACAATTCCGGATCAGAAAACACAACTGAAGTGAGACAAGTATGAGTGGCGGGGAGACAGGGATTCGAACCCTGGGGACGCTCTCACGCCCAACGGTTTTCAAGACCGCCGCATTCGACCACTCTGCCACCTCCCCGCGTGGGGCCGGGTCTAAGGCTATCTTTAAACGGTGGCAAGACCAAATAGGGAAATCTTGCCGAAGCCTGTGCAGCAGACTTTCCATGGCCGAACGTGCAGGCTATGCTTTGCGTGAAAGACCGTGACAGGCTGGCAGTTCAGAACCAGCGATCGGCGGCGGGGTACGATGAAAGAGGCCCCTTACAGGCAAGGGATTGCAAATATGGATCGAGCGACCACGACACGCGCAAAACCGCGGGCACTGGCGGTTCTGGTAATAACAGTTGCTGCTCTGTCAGGGTGCGACGAGGCCCTGACATCGGGTGGAAAATCCACCGAGCAGGCGGACGAAAGCGTGCAGGACGACGGCAAATTAGAGCTGTTTCCCAAAACGACAGGGAACGCGCGTGATGATGTTGAAGCTCCTGATGTCTTCAAGGTCACCGAAGCCGGTTTGTGGGATGGGCGCCCCTCGTTGGGCGGAATCTGGGTCGCGCACCCGGACGTTACACAGCCTGAACGTGTTCGGATAACGAATACAAAGAACAACAAATCCGTAACCGGCGCACTTTTCCGCCGTGAACGCAACCTGCCGGGCCCTGCGCTGCAACTGTCTTCGGCTGCCGCCGCAAAACTGGGTATCCTCGCAGGCGCACCGACTCGGGTTGAAGTTGTTGCCCTGCGGCGCAAGCCTGCCGAGAAAGTAGAAGAAAAAGCTCCTGAGCCCGAAGAGGTCGCTGAACCCGAAGAGACCCCAACGGCTGAGGCGGTTGAACCTCAGGACAAGAAAACCGATAGCCAGGCCACGGCAGATGTGTCCGAAGACGTTGATAAACCAGCCAAGCGTAAATGGTGGCAAAAGAAGGCTCCAGTTGCCGCAGCTGGTGCTGCGACAGCTGCAGCCGTGGCTGAAACCGCAGAAAAGACCGATGAGGCGGCAACAGAGATTATCGAGGCGGCGCCTGAGCCAGCACCAACCGCAAATCTGACCGATCCCACTGTCACGCCGCCAACCGAGGCTGCACCGAAGCGGAAATGGTGGCAAAAGAAGCCTGCCGACGAAATCACCGAAACACCTCTGGACCCGATTGAGGGCGCTGCAGCGGCCATCGAAGAGGCCGCCCCTACCCCGGCAGCAACCGCAGCCAGCACTGAGGCAACCACCGTTTCATCGCTTTCAAAACCGTTTATTCAGGTGGGCACCTTCACAGTTGAAGAAAATGCCGAAGGTGCTGCCGAGAAAATTCGGCGAAACGGGTTGCCTGCGAAAGTTCAAAAACTCGAAGCCAATGGCAAAACTGTTTGGAGGGTGATCGTTGGTCCTGCTTTGACGCGGGCGGAACGAAACGCAATGCAAAGCGACGTCAAAGATCTGGGCTTTTCTGACGCCTATACCGTGAAGAATTAAGCAAAAGGAGGTCCCCCTCGTGCTGTCCTCATTTCGATCATCTGTACTGACCCTCGGTTTGGCTATGTTTGCCCTGCCCGCACAAGCTTTCGATACGCAAGCCCGTGCTGCCTATGTCATGGACCAAACGACAGGAACCGTTCTTTTGTCCAAAGACGCAGACCAGCCGTTGCCGCCCGCGTCCATGTCCAAGCTCATGACCCTGTTTGTAGCATTCGAAGCGCTGCGGGACGGTCGCCTGGAACTGAATGAGGAACTTCCGGTTTCCGAACATGCGACCAGCTATAAGGGCTCAAGCATGTTCCTGAACACGCAGGACCGTGTACGGGTCGAAGACCTGCTGCGCGGGATCATAGTCCTGTCAGGAAATGACGCATGTGTTGTTATCGCCGAAGCCCTCAGCCCGGACGGAACCGAAGCTGGGTTTGCCCGGTTCATGACCCAACGCGCGCAACAGCTGGGCATGAATAATTCGAACTTTGCGAATTCGAACGGATGGCCAGCCGCAGGCCACATGATGTCTGTGCATGACCTCGCCATTCTGGCCGACCATCTGATCAGCGACTTTCCCGAATATTACCCTCTGTTCGCCGAGGAAGAGTTCGAATTCGACAACCGGGTGCCGTCAAATTCGCGTAACCGGAATCCCTTACTGAAACTTGGGATTGGTGCGGATGGGCTAAAGACTGGCCACACGCAAGAAGCGGGCTATGGCCTTGTAGGATCGGCACAGCAGGGGGATCGCAGGGTCATTTTCGTTTTGTCGGGGCTCGACAGCGTCGCTCGCCGCGCAGAGGAGGCTGAGGCCGTCGTTAACTGGTCGTTTCGCAATTTTGTCGAGAGGCAGCTTGCCGAAGCAGAAAAACCGATAGGACAAGCCGATATCTGGATGGGCACTTCGAAAACGGTTGATCTTGTCCCGCAAGAGGATTTGACACTGCTGCTGCCTGTTCTCGGGGATAAGAATGTTGAGGCCGAAATCGTCTATGACGGTCCGCTTGAGGCCCCCATCGCCAAAGGACAGGAAATCGCTGAGCTTGTCATCAAACCCGATGGCCTGCCCGAGATACGCAGACCCCTGGTTGCAGCGGAAAGCGTCGAAAAGGGTGGTTTCTTCGTGCGGATTATGACAGTTGGCGGCATTGTTGCGAAAGATGTCATCGGTAACCCGTTGGGCGCGATGTGACGGCGGGCGGGTTGTTTCTGACCTTCGAAGGCATTGACGGATCGGGCAAATCCTCGCAAGCGCGCCTGCTGGCCGAGCATTTGCGCGCTCTCGGGCATGATGTCGTACTGACGCGCGAACCTGGCGGCTCAGCCGGGGCCGAGGAAATCCGCAGGCTGGTTCTTGAGGGCGATCCCGACCGCTGGTCGGCCGAAACGGAAATCCTGTTGTTCACCGCTGCGCGCCGCGACCATCTGGAACGCACCATTGAACCCGCTTTGGCTGCGGGCAAGATCGTCATCTGCGACCGTTTCGCCGATAGCACCCGCATGTATCAGGGCCTATCACGCGGCGACCTGCGTGGTTTGGTCGATCAGTTGCATAAGCTGATGATCAAACGTGAACCGGATCTGACCGTGTTGATCGACATGGATCCTGAAACCGGCCTCTCTCGGGCCAAGGGCCGGCAGGGCACCGAAGAACGGTTCGAGGATTTCGGCATTCACCTGCAACAGAAGATGCGGGCCGGTTTTCTGGAACTGGCGGATGAATTTTCCGACCGGTTTCGCCTGGTCGATGGCAACAGGGACATGGACAGTGTTGCCCGCGATGTGACAGATATCGTCATGCAAGCCTTGTGACGGACGATTGATGAACAACGACATCCCAATCCCGGACCAGGCACCCGGTGCCCTTCATCCGCGCGAAACGCCACATCTGTTTGGGCAGGCAGAGGCTGAGCAGGCCTTTCTTAGCGCTTATGCTTCTGATCGCCTGCACCATGGCTGGCTGCTGACCGGCCCCCGAGGTGTGGGCAAGGCGACGCTGGCCTGGCGGATCGCGAGGTTTCTGCTGGCGACCCCGGCTGTCGAAGAGGACGGGCTGTTTGGCGCGCCACCTCCCCCTGAAACGCTTGAGGTTCCACCAGATCACCCGGTTGTTCATCGTATTCTGGCTGGTGCCGAGCCTGGCCTGGCCGCCATCAAACGATCCGTGAACGATCAGGGCAGGTTGCGAAATGAAATCGTTGTGGACGACATTCGCAAACTTGGGAAGTTCTTCGGCCTGTCCTCGGCCGATGGGGGCCGCCGTGTCGTCATCGTAGATTCTGCGGATGAAATGAATGTCAGCGCCGCCAACGCATTGCTGAAAATGCTCGAAGAACCGCCCGCGCGGACGACGCTGCTGTTGATTTCGCACCAACCGTCCCGCCTTTTGCCCACGATCCGATCCCGGTGCCGTACCTTGCGCCTTTCGCCGTTGAACGCGGAAGATATGAACGCCGCACTGACCCAGACCGGGGTTGAGCTGACTGGAAACCCCGACCATCTGGCCGCTCTGGCCAGCGGGTCCGTTGGGGACGCCGTCCGCCTGATAAACCTGAGCGGGCTCGAAATATATGCCGAGCTCATTGCGATCCTGGGCACCCTGCCCCGGCTGGACAGACAACGCGCTCTGGCTCTGGCCGAGGCTGCCGCACAGCGCGGAGCAGCTGAGCGGTTTGAATTGCTGTTGACGCTGATCGACATTGCCTTGTCACGTCTTGCTGTGACCGGTGCGACTGGTGCTCCGCCATCGCCAGAGGCCGCGCCAAACGAAGGTGATATCCTGTCCCGTTTGTCCAGATCGCCGGAGCAGGCACGCCTTTGGGCGGAAACCGCAGCCCAGATCACCGCCCGCGCCCGCCACGGGCAGGCGGTGAACCTTGACCCTGCCGCTCTGGTCCTAGATACGGTGTTCAAGATACAGGAAACCGCCGGTCAGAACAGATGAGCGACACCCCCCAAATCACCGACAGCCATTGCCATCTGGACTTCCCCGATTTTGAAGGACAGTTGGACCTGATCGTCGCAAATGCGGCCGAATCCGGTGTGACCCGGATGGTGACGATCTGCACCAGGTTGAGGAACGAACCCACTGTGCGCGCCATAGCTGAGGCTCACGCGCCGGTATTCTACGCGGCAGGCACGCATCCGATGAGTGCAGCCGATGAACCGATGGCAACTGTGGACGAGCTGGTGGCACTGTCACAGCACCCCAAATTTGTTGGTATCGGTGAAACCGGGCTGGATTATCACTATACCGCCGACAGTGCGCAGGTTCAGCAGCAATCCCTGCGCGTTCATATCGAGGCCGCCCAGCGTACCGGACTGCCTTTGATCATTCATGCGCGCGCGGCGGACGAAGACATGGCCCGCATTCTGGCCGAAGAACACGGCAATGCCCCCTATTCCTGTGTGATGCATTGTTTTTCGTCTTCGGCCGAGCTGGCACAGTCCGCCCTGGATCTTGGGTTTTACCTGTCCATGTCGGGCATCGCCGCTTTTCCCAAAAGCCAGGAATTGCGCGATATTTTCGCAAATGCGCCAGTAGACCGCATCCTGGTTGAAACCGACGCGCCCTATCTGGCGCCGCCCCCGTTTCGCGGCAAACGGAATGAACCGGCCTATACCGCCCACACCGCCCGCAAAGGCGCGGAGGTCTTTGGCATGGGCTATGCCGATTTCGCGGCGCAGACGCAGGCCAATTTCGAAAGACTTTTCACCAAGGTCGCCTCTTACAAGGCGGCGGCATGACCACGCTGCGCTGCACCATTTTGGGCTGCGGTTCGTCAGGTGGAGTGCCACGTCTTGGCGGTCACTGGGGCGACTGCGACCCCGAAAACCCCAGGAACACCCGCCGCCGCTGCTCGATGCTGGTCGAGCGTGACGGGCCCGAAGGCACCACCACGGTTCTGATCGACACAACGCCGGACATGCGCAGCCAGCTACTGGACACCGGCACCGGGCGGTTGGACGGGGTGGTCTATACCCATTCCCATGCCGACCACGTCCACGGCATTGACGACTTGCGCATGATTGTCTTCAACATGCGCGAACGGGTGCCGGTCTGGGCTGATGGCGACACCCAGAATGATCTTTTGGGCCGATTTGGCTATGCCTTCATCCAACCCGAAAACTCACCCTACCCGCCGATCCTCAACCTCAAGACAATCGACGGCCCGTTCGAGATCACTGGCCCCGGAGGCCCTATCCCATTTCACCCCTTTAAGGTGAACCACGGTTCAATCGACGCGCTTGGATTCAAAATGGGCAATCTGGCCTACCTGCCGGACGTGGCAGAGATATATGACGATGCCTGGACCACATTAGAGGGTCTGGACTGTCTGGTGATCGACGCGCTGCGCCGGTCCCCGCACCCGACCCATGCGCATCTGGAAAAGACCCTTGGCTGGATCGACCTGTTGCAACCAAAAACCGCGGTTCTGACCAACATGCATATCGATCTTGACTATGCCACGGTCGACGCAGAAACCGCAGATAACATCACCCCTGCTTATGACGGCATGGTGATACATCAGGCTCTGTAGAGCCCTGGCCGAGATCATGCAGATATCCCTTCCCGCGCGAATAACTGTTGCGGAACGCTGACATGCTGCAAAATCTCATTGAAGTCATCCTTCCAGTTTTTCTTGTTATTGGAGCCGGTTACGTCTCCACTCTTCTTGGATACTTCAAGGAAAACCACATTGATGGCCTGATGAAGTTCACTCAGGGTTTTGCAATCCCCTGCCTTCTGTTTCTTGCGATTTCACATCTCGACCTCAGTGTCAGTTTTGATCCCAAGCTGTTGATCAGCTTTTACTCTGCTGCTGCGCTTTGCTTTTGTGCCGGCCTGTTCGGCGCGCGACTGATCTTCAACCGCGAATGGGAAGATTGCGTCGCAATCGGTTTTTGCTGCCTGTTCTCCAATTCCGTCCTGCTGGGATTGCCGATTACTGAACGGGCTTATGGCCCTGAAAGCCTTACGGGCAATTATGCCGTCATCGCCTTTCACTCGCCGTTTTGTTACGGCCTAGGCATCACGGTAATGGAGGTGATCCGGAACCGGGGTCACGGAGGATCGCGAATGGTTCGCTCGGTCCTGACCGCGATGTTTCGCAACGCTCTGATTGTCGGGATCTCACTGGGTTTCATCGTAAATCTGTCCGGGCTCGGCGTGCCAGCCGTTGTGGATGATGCCCTTGGCCTGGTGACCCGCGCGGCCCTTCCCGGCGCACTATTCGCGCTTGGGGGCGTTCTGGTTAAATACAGACCCGAAGGTGACCTAAGGGCGATCGCCTTTGTCTGCGGCGTTTCTCTGCTGCTGCACCCGAGCCTTTTCTGGCTTTTCGGATCCACCCTTGGACTGCCACAGGATCTATTCCGGTCCGGAGTGATGACAGCCGCCATGGCCCCTGGTTTCAACGCCTATATCTTTGCAAACATCTATGGCCGCGCCAAACGGGTTGCTGCATCCTCTGTTCTGTTGGGGACGGCAGTATCTATCCTGAGCGTCTGGTTTTGGCTGACCCTATTGGGCTGACGGTACGGCTGGCGGATTGACTTTTACACGACGCGGCGCACCTATCGCTAAAGCGGACAGGACAGATTTATGACACACGCCCTTATCGTTACCCATGGCCAACCTTCTGACCCAGAACCAGCCGAAGCGGCCTTGGCGGCTTATGCGGCCGATGTAAATGCCCTGTGTGCCGGTGTTTCGGTTCATTCTGCAACGCTGGCAGCCCCTGAGGCGCTTGACAGCGCACTGGACAAGATTCCCTGCAACGCCGTCATCTATCCCCTGTTCATGGCCAAAGGGTGGTTTGTCACAGATGTGCTGCCGAAGCGTATTGGTGACCGCCGAAACCCTATTCTGGATCCTTTGGGCGCGGACCCGGAATTGCCCCAGTTGGTCGCGCAAACTCTTGAGGGAACGCTGCAAGACAAAGGCTGGCGGTCACAAGAAACGGACCTTGTGATCGCTGCGCATGGATCGGGCCGCAGCAGAAACCCTTCCGCCGTTGCAACGGCATTCGGCGACGCTTTGTTGCAGCTGATACCACTTGGATCCCTGCGCCTTGGGTTTGTCGAAGAGGCCCCTTCGATTTCTGTGGCCGCCGCAGGAACCGGCGCCCAAACCCTGTGTTTGCCATTTTTTGCCTGCACGGGTGGCCATGTTCTTGAGGATGTGCCGCAAGAATTAAGCAAGGCCAAGTTCAAGGGACAGGTTTTACCGGTTGTGGGTGAACTGCCACTGGTGCAGCAACACATAGCGTCCGTTCTCAAAGCTTTTTCTTCATCGAAGTAGAGTCGTCTGACCACATACACTTTGCCGGTTCCTTTAGGGGGAAACCTATCTGTGTGAGTGATCCACAAGCTGCGAATATAGACAGTGGCGAGACCGGCCATTTCGCTTGGCCGCATACAGGGCAAGGTCTGCCGCATGCAAAATCTCAGCCGGTTTAAGCGATGGAAACTGGGTCGAAAGCGCCGTGCCTATACTGGCTGAAACCTGGCACGACACGTTGTCGAACATCATCGGTTCCCGCAGACGTTCGATCAGCCTGCTGGCGATTGCAGAGAGAACACCCTCGTCCGTCAATCCTTTGTATATAATTACAAATTCGTCCCCGCCGACACGCGCCACTGTATCGTCTCCGCGGGTTTCCTCACCCATGATCCGCGCCGCTTGTTGCAACACATAGTCGCCCGCGGCATGCCCGAATTGGTCATTGACCGATTTGAAAAAATCAAGATCCAAATGCATCAGCGCGAATGGAGATTTGGACGAGATCATGTGATCCAATAGAACATCCATCGCCCGGCGATTTTTCAGCCCCGTCAGTGTATCTGTAAATGCCTTTTCCTCGGCGGCAAGCATCGCCCCTTGAAGGCGCAGGTTCAGAGATCTGGACGCCTCCATCGCTGCCGATTTCGCCTCGACCAGGTACAACAGCTCGATTGCCAGATCGGTGCCCGAGAAATCAGCGCTGGTCAGGGCATAATCCCGGACAGCATCCAAGATCGAAATCCCAAAGGACAGGTTGATCACCGCCCCCTTCCCCTCGGGCAGCGGAGCGATAAGGCCCTTCAATGCTGTGCGCGGGGCGTCATGGAACCTGAGCTGTAACTTGGTGCCGGCCTGGGACATCAAGCCTGAAACCGTGGTAACCGCCCTAGGGCGAAGCAGCTCAAAGATATCCAGAAAGCTTTGACCTTCCATCGGCTTTTCAGGGCGCAGCTTTTGCAAGGTTGATCCGACGCGAGTCACTTTCCCATCCTCGTTCACCAGCAAAAACATCGGGCACAGGGTTTGCAAAAGCTCTGCCAGATTATTCGCGTTCATCATGCTTTTCGCGCCCCTAAATCAAAATGCCGACCTTCTGAAAAAGCGCTTTCTACCAGAACGATTGAGATAAACTCGATCTCATCCTGCTGGCCCTCATGCGATAGCATGGCCAGAGCCCCGTAATCATCAGCCATCGCGCGCAATACACCAACCATGACGCTTGAAAAGCCAGGCAGGCCTGGATGGCAGGACAGTCTGTATTCCGTCGGTGAAAGCTCGTGCAATTCAAGTGCCGGAAGATTTAGATCCGATACGGCCAATCTGACCCGGTCAGACAGATCATCAAGCGAATGGAGAAATTCCAGATAGCTGACACCGCCAAATCGCAACAGACGGCGCAGGTCTTCCATGTTGGGATGAGACACAAGGTACGTTCCCAAGTCTTCAAGAACGTCACTGCGTGAACGTTTCAGGACCGTGCATACCTCATCCAATACCTGCTCGGTAATATCATCGTCGTAAACAAGCATGGCCTCGAACTCGGCAAAGCCCAGTTCGGCTGAATCCATCACGCGCATCCAGCACGGCTGCCCGTAGGTCACCGCAACAAAGGATTGAATCGCCCGGTTGATCAGACCATGCATGAGAGACCTCAAATTGGTTTCTCACGCAGTGTGCTCTGAAATTTGTTAACAAACACCCAACACTCGGGCGTCACCACATAGAATTCACGCAAGTATCGAAGTGGAAGTGACTGAGATTACGCTAGAAATCTGTCGGCGCTCCGCCTTCGGTTTTGCGTCGTGCGACAAAGTCAGCAAGCTCTTCCCGGATGCCCTCATCCATTGCCGGAGCTTCAAAGCTGGTGATGATTTCCTTGAACATGTGATGCGCGCGCTCAGCGGTCCAGACGCCTCCTGCGACTTCCCAACCCTCATAGTTCTTCCAGTCACTCAGAAACGGCTGATAAAACGCGGTGGTATAGCGGTCCTGAGTGTGCTGAATGCCAAAGAAATGCCCGTCATTGCCGACTGACCGGATCGCATCCAGAGCAATCTCATCAGGGCCGGTTGCCGTCAATTCCGGCTGCATATACCGCTGAATTTGCTGCAATATCTCGCAATCCATAATGAACTTTTCAGGGCTTGCGATCAGGCCACCCTCAAGCCAACCTGCAGCGTGATAGACCATGTTGGTGCCCGATTGCACCGCCGCCCATAATGAGTTCGAGGTTTCCCATACAGATTGGCCATCCGGAACGTTTGCCGCGCAGACACCCGAAGACCGCAGGGGCAGGTCATAAAATCGGGCCATCTGGCCGGTCATCTGTGTCGCCCGCATGTATTCCGGCGTTCCAAAAGCCGGAGCACCAGATTTCATATCCACATTCGAGGTGAACGTACCGATGACACAAGGAATTCCTGGTCGCACATATTGGAACAATGCAATCGCGCACAGAGCCTCAGCCAGGGATTGCGCTACTGCACCGGCCATTGTGACGGGGGCCATCGCCCCGGCCAAGGTGAACGGCGTCACAACAATCGCCTGCCCGCGCCGCGCCAACCTCAGGCAACCGTCGATCATGGGCTGATCGTGCTTCAACGGCGAGGTCGAGTTGATGTTGGTATACATCCTCGGCTTGGCTTCGAATTCTTCATGGCTCAGACCCCCTGCAATCCGCACCATTTCCATGACGTCTTCGACGCGTTCCTTGCCCAGCGAATAGGCATGCATCGCCTTATCGGTCAGAGTCAGCTTGTCGTAGAGAACATCCAGATGCCGGACGCTGGCATGTATATCCACTGGCTCGACCGGGTATCCGCCGGCAAAATGGATACAGTTGAAATACTGCGTCAGCTTCAACAGGTTCCGGCACATCTCGCGATTTCCCGGTACCTTGGTGCCAATCTCCATATCCCAGTAGTTCGGCGGGGACGACACATTTCCGAACAGCAGGTTTTTGCCCCCGATCTCGATTGCGCGGTCGGGATTACGCGGTGTGATGGTAAAGGTGGATGGGGCTTTACGCACCATTTCCATGACAAAGTCCCGGCCCATTCGAACGTTGTCGCCGTTGATCGTACATCCGGCCTCACGCAGGATTCCGATTGCCTCTTCGTTGTAGAACTCGATCCCGATCTCTTCGAGAATCCGCATTGCGCCCTCATGGATCGCCGCAACGCCAATCTCGTCCAACGGTTCGGTTGGTTTGTCGGTGTTGATCGGAGGGCTCCACGGCATCTGATCAATAACCGCTGCGCCCCGTCTCTCGGCGGCACCGGCCCGTCCTCCGCTGCGACCTCTGCGTGCTTTCTTGTCGGCCATTGGACACTCCTCGGAACTTGGCTTTCTAGAAGCAAGCCCCGAACGCGTACTGTTGGCCGCTCTGTCTGCGACAGGCTATGTCGGTTTCGACGTCTGAACCGCCGAATTCACAGCCCGATCACGCATTTTCGTACAACCATGCAGGTATATGTCCGATGTTTGGCAAGACGACATCCGCCATCGCTTCGAGCGTTTCTGCACGCGCCAGACCCGTCAGAACCCCGATCGTCTTCATACCTGCTGCCCGTCCGGCCTGCAGATCATGCAGGCTGTCGCCCACCATTGCTATGTTTTCTGGGTTTACCCCCACATGCTGAGCAAAGGCGAAGAGTTGACCCGGGCCTGGCTTGAATCCGTGCCCACTGTCATAACCGGCGACAAAATCGAAATGTTCGCGGATTCCTGCAGACGAAAGATGCTCGGATGCGGGCATTTCTCCGTCATTGGTCGCAACACCCAGTTTCAGCCCTGCCTCACGCAGCCCCTCAAGGAACGGGATAAGCGGAACGGCCTGGGCTTGCGGAGATGAGGCCGATTCGGCATTCAACAGATCCACCAACTCTTCGCGCGGCATTTCCGGGAGGTGCGGCTCTAGAACCTCGGCAATTTCTTCGACGGTGCCCGCAATGACAACACTGTCCTCAGAATAGGCAACCTGTTCGAGGTCAAAGCCGATCACCTGCCCAAGCTCGGCCGCCCGGGCATGATCTCCGTTCGTCACTCGCAGTAAAAAATTGCGCCCGAACGTACCCCAGGTTTCCGCGAAATCAAACAGGGTACCGTCTTTGTCGAACAGGATGGCTTGGATTGGCATTGTGAAACTCCTGCCCGGTAGGCTTTCAGGTCCAATGAACTTCCGCGCCACCAGACAACAAGGCGCGGGCCTGGCCCGGCTGATCATACGGCACAGAATTGACGTCACAAAACTCGACTACCCACGAATCGTCAAGCATTAGAAAATCCAGAACTGAACCCAGAAACTCCGGCTCTGCTGCCCTGTCTTTTATGTCCTGCACCGAAGCCCCCGTCGAACCCAGAAATACAGGCAGCAGGTCATCATTGCCGACAAGCCAGGCAAGGGCATTCAGCGCCAGCGTTTCGGCGGATTGAGCGGAAATTGGCATAAAGAAGCCCCTGATCTGATATTGGAAAGGGTTTGTTAACCAGAGTCATAAACACTTTAGCAACGCATGCAATCAACGGTGACTGATATGTCGGTGCAAGGAACGATCCTTGTCCTGGACGGGACCTCAACCAATCGAATTATGCTGAAGGTACAGCTTACTGCGGCCTGGTATCACGTCGCACAGGGGGAAAATCTGCGGGGTCTTGATGGGCTGTTGAAACGTGTGCGCCCCGATTTGATCTTAACCGCGCAGTCATTGCCGGATGGAACGGCGGCAGATGTCAAGAAAGTGGTAATGGCCGACCCGGATCTGGCGGATATTCCCATTGTCGCTATCGCGCCGCAAAACGACAAATCCGCAAGGTTGAGGGCATTGTCAGATGGGTTGGACGATGTATTGGCGCACCCGTTCAAGGACACGTTGTTGCTAGCTCGGGTTCGCAGCTTGTTACGGGCACGCGCCGATACGCAGGAATTGCAAGACAATAGCGGATCGCCATGTTTGGGATTTGCCGAAGCGACAAGCGCCTTTGCCACGCCACCCAAAGCTGCGCGCGCCGCCCTACTGACGCAATCCGCTAAAACCGGGGCACTTTGGCAGAAGGCGCTGTCCGAACATACGCATCACAGTCTGTCAATTCACACGATATCGAACCTTCACCGCCTGCTTTCCGGCCCCATCCCGGACGCGATTATTGTCGAAATTGATGGCGAATCTTCAGGCCTGAGTATTCTGGCGGATTTGAAATCGCGCGGGGCAACACGGCACACGGTGCTGATCGGCATCTTGAGAAAGGATGACGCGTCTCTGGCTGCCGAAGCGCTGGATCGTGGCGCGGATGCCATCTGTATGGCGGGGTTCTGCCCCCGTGAAACTCTGTTGCGGCTTGATAACCAGCTCGCCCGCAAAAGCCGAATTGACCAGATGCGGGATTCTTTGCGGCGTGGCATCGCGGAATCCTGGGTGGATCCACTGACCGGCCTGCATAACCGCCGCTATGCAATGCGAGCATTGAAGCAAATCGCCCGGCAGTCTGCGCAGACCGGGCTCGGGTTTACCGTGATGGTGGCCGATCTGGACCATTTCAAATCAATCAACGACAAGTTTGGCCATGCCGGAGGCGATCAGGTCTTGATCGAAACAGCCAAGCGCATGCGCAATTCCATTGGTTCTGACGGCTTTGTGGCACGGATCGGGGGCGAAGAATTCTTGATTGGTCTGCCTGAAACTACGGGGCCGCGGGCATTGGAGATCGCACGAACCGTCTGCGACGACATCTGCCAGTGTCCATTTGACCTATCCGAGGCCGCCGAACCAATCGCAGTGACAATCAGCATCGGCCTCATTACAGCTGATGACAACACGTTTCGCCAGGGCATCCCACCCGCACCATTGGACAACATGATAAAATCTGCGGATACGGCCCTGTATGCTGCGAAAAAGGCGGGACGCAATCAGGTCATGGTCCAGAATCACGCAGCCTGATCCGGTCAGTCGCGCTTTCTGCCCGCTTTCGATTTTCGGTGCACCACATCTTCCAGACGATCAGCGTATTCGACGCGTTCTTTCGGGCTCATGGCTGACACACGGATCAGCCACTGTTCCTGCAAAGCAGACTGCATCTCTGACATCACCTGCGCCTGCTGACCCAACAAAGTCTCTACAGCGTCAACCGCGAAGGGTTCGGCACGAAGTGCGTCGCCAAGGGCTTGAAAATCCGCCGTCCGATGATCGACACCTTGGCGGTGCAGGCCCGAAAGCTCGGCCCGCATCGCCTGGCGTTCATGCTTGGGAAGCGCGCGATAAAGCGCCGATCCAAATCCCGGAGGGGCTTTGACGTGGTCATTGTTTCTGATGCGCAGCGCCGTGCCAACAACCGCACCGATGACTAGCAGATTGATAGCAAGGGACACGATCAGCAGAACAGGCATCCACCGGCGTTTAGGTTTTGACTGTTCGCTCATTCGCCTTCCTCCAGGAAGATTGTATTCAGATCCATATCCGCAACCTCAAAGCCAGAGGATTGCGAATAAAGCAACGTCGCCGGATCGGGCAAAAAGGCCGGGGCAGTCAATCCAATCCAGATGCCAGCAATGCCCGCGACCGCCAAACCTCCCATCCCCTGCCAGCCAAAGAAACTATCCAATGCCTGTGCCCAGAACCCTTGGGGCGATTTCTGAAGCCTTTGCAAACGAACGGTTTCCGCATCGACCAGAATACGACGGGCGAGAGCATCGGGTAACGGCTCATCTTCTTGACGGGCACGTAAAAACAGGTGATTCAGGTCGCTATTTTCATCCATCGGCATATCCCAACTCGTCTCTTCTTGCGGCTAACTGCTGTGCCAGTGCCCGCTTTCCCCGAGCTGTCAGACTCTCTACAGCTTCGACGGAAATATCCATGATTCCCGCGATTTCGGGATTGGGCAACTCTTCGATGTGGCGCAAGACAACAGCCTGACGTTGCCGATCCGGAAGTTGCGCCAACGCGAACTGCAGTGCGTCCAACCTAGCGGCATCCTGAAGGTGTTCGGTTGCACTGATCGCATCGCTTTCAGGTTCGGCAACATCAGAAAGACTGTCCGCCGATTTCTTCCGCCGAATATCGACACACAGGTTCAGAGTGACCCGGTAAAGCCAAGTCGACACCTTTGCCTGTCCAGCAACCCAATCCGGCGCCATCTTCCATAGGCGCATCATGGCTTCCTGTGTGACATCTTCGGCTTCGGCCCGGTCGTTCAACAGCCTGAGCGCCACCGAAAAACTGCGCGGCCCAAGCCGATCGGTCAAAATGCGTGCCGCATCAGCGTCACCCTCGGCGAACCGCCGCAACAATGCATCGTCTCCGGGGTCGCCCGCAGCCTGACTTTGGCTGCGAGCCCTCGTTGATGAGGTACTCAGGTCCCGCATCCTTCATTAGCTGTCGTCTGTGCCAGCCTTGTCACGTTTTTTGTGATGCCGGCCCATCCGGTTTTTCGCATCGGCAAATTCCTGTTCCGAGATCGTGCCATTTTTGTCCGCGTCGATGCGGTCAAACATCTTGCCAGCACGGCGCGGCTTGGGCAACTCATCATCGGATAAGAGGCCATCCTGATTGGCGTCGTGCTTTTCGAACATTTGATTCACACGCTCATTCGCCTTCTTCTGGCCAGCCGCTTGCATCTCGTCGACGCTCAACATGCCGTCGCCATTGGTGTCGGCATTGGTGAAACGCTGTTGCCTATAGGTTTGCATTTCTTCCTGCGTGACCTGACCATCATTGTTCAGGTCCAGCTCTTGAAAGGTCACGTCCTCTCGGCCTTTCGGACCGACAGCCAAGGCGGTTGTGCCTGTCAATGCAATGGCCGATACCAGAATGGCCGGGATAAGTTTCGCGCTTTTCATATCGTTTTCCTTTGTTTCTCGCGACCGGTTTGTCGCTGCTCACATAGGTTAAAACGGTGCAGTTTTCGGTTTCCGTCGCCCAATTTTATTTTTTTTCTGTTGCTCACTGCCAACGACCACATAATTTCCGGACATCTCATCGCGGCACAAAGCGACGCACCCCCCTTTTCTGTGGGGCAAAACAAGCGCAATATCAGGGCAATCTGAATGCGCGAGTTTCAAAATGACAGATCAAACGATCGACACAATATCCGAGAACGACCGTCCAACCCGGCCTGCGCTAATCAAAGGCTTCCGTTGCCGCTGCCCAAAATGCGGTGAAGGCAAGCTGTTGCACAGCTACCTGAAGGTGAATGACAGCTGCAGCAGCTGTGGTCAGGAACTGTTTCATCACCGTGCGGATGACGGTCCAGCCTATCTGACGATCCTGTTGGTCGGTCACCTGCTGGCGCCCGCTTTGCACATCTCTTATGTCCAGTGGCGCCCTGACCCGCTGAACATGTTCCTGATTTTTGCATTCGGATGTACAGCCTTGACACTGTTCCTGCTACCGCGAATGAAAGGGGCCGTTGTCGCCTATCAGTGGGCACGACGGATGCATGGGTTCGAAACGGACCGATGACTGGAATGATTGGGTCGGCCCTGAGATGAGTACAGACAAAACGGCTATACGGGACGCTGCAACAGTTATCGTGTTGCGGGACCGGATGACGAACCCTTCCATTTTGATGGGTCAAAGGGGCGCAAAAGCCGTTTTTATGCCGAACAAATTCGTGTTTCCAGGTGGCGCGGTAGACGCAGAGGACGCCCTGGTCCCGCTATCGGCTGACATGTCCCAGCTCTGCCGCGATCGGCTTACTGAACAGTCTCCGCCCGGGCTGCAGAATGCTTTGGCGGCCGCCGCAATCCGCGAGCTCTGGGAGGAAACCGGCCTGGTGCTTGGAGTTCCCGGCGCTTGGACAGGTGAGGTGCCGATTGACTGGCGAAGCTATGCAGAGGCAGGATTTCTGCCCTCTGCACAGGCATTGCAGTTTGTTTTTCGCGCCGTCACCCCGCCCGGCCGTACGCGCCGGTTTGATGCACGATTCTTTTTGGTAGATGCAGACGCCCTGCAAGGCGATCTGGATGACTTTGGCCGCGCTTCGGATGAGTTGTCTCACCTGCAATGGGTTCCGTTGAACAAGGCGCGCGAGCTTGATCTTCCCTTCATAACCGAAGTTGTTCTGGCCGAAGTTGCAGCCCGGGTCACACGACCCGAACCACCCCAAAGCGTTCCGTTCTTCCTCAATCAAGAAGAACAAAGCCTGTTCTTACAGATCAAAGGCTATCCAATGTCCGAACAGGACTTCTAGCCGAACCTACTTCATTCGGCTGATCACCGTGGTCACCTCGGGCTTTTTGCCGATCTCGGTCTTTGCTGTCTGACGCACGATCCGGCGCAATGCCTCTTCCAGCTTGTCATCGTCGCGCCGGGTTTTGGTATCCGCCCGCATGAGGAACTGGTTCAGGTCCTCTTCCAGAACTTCGACCAGTGCTGCGCGCGATGTTCCGGTCTCGGCCAAGCCCATCGTATCGCACCACGGTTCACCCAACGGTTCGTCTTCTTCGTCTAAAATAACCGTCACGGTTACATGCCCGTTCAAGGCCATGCGAATGCGGTCGCGGACAACTCCATCCAAGGCTCCGACCTTTACGGATCCATCCAGATAAGTTCGGCCTGTCTCGACGTAGTCGACGACCTTGGGGGCATTGCCGCTGAGATCCAGCATCGTGCCATTGACTGCCACAACCCCGGTACGACTACCCGCTTCGGCCAGTTTAGCATGTTCGCGCAGATGTCGGTGTTCACCATGCATGGGAATAACCATCTGCGGGTTGACTATGGCGTGCACTTTTTCCAGATCAGGCCGGTTGGCATGGCCAGAGACGTGATACAGACCCGAGCTGTCATCCACCACATCAACGCCTTTTTCGCTGAGCTGGTTCATGATGAAGATCACGCCCTTCTCATTGCCCGGTATCGTCTTCGACGAGAACAGGAACAGATCGCCTTCCTTCAACTCGATCCCGCGGTATTTACCGCGTGCAAGCTGGGCACTGGCCGCACGGCGTTCGCCCTGGCTGCCGGTTACGATCAGCATCAGGTTCTGGCGCGGGATATCTACGGCCTCTTCGGCGCTGATAACCTTGGGAAAATCCGTGAGAATACCGGTTTCCGTTGCGGCCTCGATCATCCGCCGCATCGCACGACCTAACAGAACGACCGAGCGTCCCGCGCGCTGCCCAGCCTCGGCCAGCGTCTTCACCCGTGCGACATTCGAGGCAAAAGTCGTCGCAACCACCATTGATTTGACATTTTCGACCAATTTGGTGATCTCAGGCCCGACCTCGGATTCCGAGCGGCCCGCATGCGTTGAAAACACATTTGTGCTGTCGCAGACCAATGCTTTCACACCGTCCTTTGAAATCTCTGCCCAAAGGTCCTGATCAAACGGTTCACCTACCACAGGGTTGGCATCCAGCTTGAAATCCCCTGTATGCACGATCCGCCCCGCAGGCGAGTCTATGACAAGCGCTGCACTTTCGGGGATCGAGTGAGATACCGGCAAAAACCCGACTGTAAACGGGCCAACCGTCACCTGTTCAGGCCAGGCTGACAGGGTCTGAACCGCGTCTGTCGGATGGGCTTTCTCTTCCATCTTGCGACGCGCGAGATTTGCGGTGAAGGCGCGTGCATAGATCGGGGCGCCCAAGTCGTCATAGCAATGCGCCACAGCGCCGACGTGATCTTCGTGCGCATGGGTGACGAATACCGCCTCAAGCCGGTCGGCACGTTCTTTTAGCCAGTTGATATCGGCATGGATCAGGTCGACACCGGGTGTTGTGTCCATATCTGGGAAGGTTACACCAAGATCGACAAGGATCAGCTTCTCCTTTCCCGGCTTGCCATAGCCATAGACATAGGCATTCATCCCAATTTCGCCCGCCCCGCCCAGGGGCAGATAGATCAGTCGTTCACTGCTCATGTTGAGCCATTTTCCTTGTTATAGCGATGGATCACGGTCAGTCCGTGCATCGTCAAATCGTCTTCTATAGCGTCAAACCCAACATCTGCCTGATCGAACAGAGGCGCAAGCCCCCCGGTTCCCACGACTTTCATTGGCATGCCATATTCCGCCTTGATCCGGGCAATCAGCCCTTCGATCAGACCGGAATAGCCCCAATACACGCCAGATTGAATGCAGCCAACCGTATTTGTTCCAATCACTTTTTCGGGACGTGTAATGTCGATATGCGGCAACGCGGCGGCCCCCTGGTGCAACGCTTCAAGGCTCAGGTTTACACCTGGGGCGATGATGCCGCCGACATATGCTCCATCCGAAGACACCACGTCAAAGTTGGTGGCCGTTCCAAAATCGACAACAACCACATCCCCGCCATGCCGTTCAAACGCCCCGGCAGCATTGGCCAGGCGATCCGGGCCAGGGACCGTACCCTCGTCTATGCGCGGGCTGACAGGCAGCAGACACTCTGGCTTGCCCACGACCAATGGGCGACAGCCAAAAAACCGGTCCGCAAAGACGCGCAGATTGAAAACCACACGCGGCACGGTCGAGGCGATAATCACATCGGTGATATCAGCTTCGATCTCATAATGTTTGACCAGCGTAGAGTACCAAGTGAAATAGGCATCCGCCGTTCGGGCATGGTGTGTAGACGTGCGCAGCGTGCAGACAAATTCCTCACCGTCCCAGATCGAGAAAACGGTATTGGTGTTGCCGCAGTCGATGGCTAGAAGCATTGGTGCCCCTTTCAGAAAAATACGTCTGCCGCAGGTATGCTGACGCGGCCCTTCGCGGTGTTTAGGACAAGGTTACCCCGTGCGTCCACCGTTTCGAAGGTCCCGACGGTCTCAGTGGTGACAGTACGCGCGGTGATGACCTCACCCAGCTTAGCTGCGCGGGACAACCAGGCAGCGCGGATGGGTTCGAACCCGTAGGTTACAAACTGGGCCTCGAAACGCGCATAGGCCGATGCAAGCTCGGTCAAAAAGTCTTCGGTGGTGACATCTGCCCCTGTCTCGGACAACAGCGAAACCGGCCTTAGCGCACCTGGTTCGACTTTATCTGCAGCCGGTGCCTGCGCGAGATTGACGCCGATGCCGATTGCCAAATGCGAGACGTCCCGCCCCTGCCCGGTACTTTCCAGCAGTATCCCCGCAAGCTTGCCACCGTTCAGCAACACATCATTGGGCCATTTTAGCGACAAACCCGATATGCGTCCGGTGACCGCCACACATGCATCAAACAGGGCCAAGGCGGCGACAAAACTGCGCAGAGCGGCCTGTTCCGGGCGTCCTGCGGGCCGCATCAGCAGCGTTGCGGCAAGATTTCCCTCGGGGTTGGTCCAGACCCGTCCGCGCCGACCGCGCGCCTGTGTCTGGCGGTGCGCCAGGATCCAGACCGGACCCTGAGCCATCGGCGCGATCCGGGCGGCTTCGTTCAGAGTGCTATCGACCTCTTGCAATACATGCAGGCCATATCCATCCGGCCAATCGCTCATGTCACAAGAACATTAGGCCGCGGGCAATGGTCGAAATCAGTTAACAAGCGTCGCCGCTGCAGCTGCCGCTGCGCCCTCAATCCCAAACTGATAGAATACGCCAACCAACATCAATGCAGCTGACCCCATCAGAGCAACCCACAGAACCGGAGACGAATTTGCGTCGATCGGGTCGTCATTCTCGGCACCGAAATACATATAGTATACGATCCGTAGGTAATAGAATGCACCGATCACCGAGGCGATGGCAGACATGATAACCAGCCCGGTCAGGCCAGCCTCAATACCCGCTTGCCAGACGCCGAATTTCGCAAAGAACCCAAGCATCGGTGGAACACCGGCAAGGCTGAACATCAGGATCAGCACGGCCAGAGCCTTACCCGGATCGCGTTTGGAATACTGGCGCAAAGCGTCAATGTCGGTAACAGGTTTACCGTCCCGTTCCATCATCAGGATAAAGGCGAAAGTTCCGACATTCATGGTCACGTAAATCGCCAGATACATCAGCATCGCCTTGATACCCAGCTCGGTCCCAGCCGCCAGTCCGATCAGCGCATACCCCATATGGGCAATCGACGAAAACGCCATCAGCCGTTTAATGTCGCGTTGTCCGATGGCAGCCACGGCCCCCAACAGCATAGACAGAACAGACAAGAGTACAATCACCTGCTGCCAGTCCTTTACGACACCTCCAAATGCGTCGTGCAACACGCGGGCAAACAGGGCCATGGCGGCCACTTTGGGCGCCGTGGCGAAGAAGGCAGTGACTGGTGTGGGCGATCCTTCATAGACATCCGGCGTCCACATGTGGAACGGAACAGCCGAAACCTTGAACGCGAGCCCCGAGATCAGGAAGATCAACCCGAACAGCAACCCGAGGGTCACATCGCCGTGGTGAACGGTCTGAATGATGCCCGAGAACAGCGTGGTACCCGTAAAGCCGTAGACAAGCGAAGCCCCATACAGCAGTAAGCCCGAGCTAAGCGCGCCCAGAACGAAATATTTCAGGCCAGCCTCGGTGGATTTGGCGCTGTCACGACGCAGCGCAGCCACAACGTAGAGTGCCAGCGACTGCAGCTCGAGCCCCATATACAGAGACATCAGGTCACCCGCGCTGACCATCATCATCATGCCGACAGCGGCAAGCGCCACCAGCAAAGGGTATTCGAAACGCAACAACCCGCGGCGGGTCATATAGTCCTGGCTCATCATCAAAACGGCAGCGGCAGATAGCAGGATCGCCACTTTGGCAAAGCGCGCGAATCCGTCATCAACGAACATGCCGTTAAACGCGATGTTCGTCCCGTCGCCATTGGTGGCGATCCAGAACGCCAGCAGCGCCATCAGCCCTGCTGTCACCCAGACCAATGTCGGCGCAAGCCCGTCCTTGGTGGTGTAAACAGCCGCAAGCAATGCCGCCATCGCATATAGTGCCAGAACGATCTCTGGCAGGATAATTGTCAGATCAGCCTGGATCATGTCTCCAAAGCCTCCTTAATGCGAGGCGGCTGTCTGGGTCGCGGTTTCAGCCGCGGCCAGAGCCGTATCATAGTTCGAAATCAGCGCGGCAGTCGAGTTGCCAATCACATCTGTTACCAGCGATGGATACACACCCAGCAGGATCGTCATGACGATC
This sequence comes from Ruegeria sp. CDSC081, assembly GCF_059610485.1. Taxonomy (NCBI): domain Bacteria; kingdom Pseudomonadati; phylum Pseudomonadota; class Alphaproteobacteria; order Rhodobacterales; family Roseobacteraceae; genus Ruegeria; species Ruegeria sp. CDSC081. The sequence goes on from NZ_JBXWNS010000006.1 coordinate 52,723, forward strand.
AGGGGGGCAAATATCAACCGCTCGCGCGAGCTCATATCAGTCATCGCCTTGAGGCTTTCTTTGATAAGATCCCCAAATACGACCCGACGATACAGCCACAAAGCATATCCCGCCGAGAAGATAACACCAGTCGCGGCCACAGCAGTCACCCAGGTATTGACCTGGAATGCGCCCATCAGGGTCAGGAACTCTCCGATGAACCCACTGGTGCCCGGCAGGCCAACATTGGCCATGGTGAACAGCATGAAGACCAGCGCGTAGGCAGGCATCCGGATTACCAGACCGCCATAGGCCTCGATATCGCGGGTGTGCATCCGGTCATAGATCACGCCGACACACAGGAAGAGTGCCGCCGAGATGAACCCGTGGCTGAGCATCTGGAAGATGGCTCCGTCGACACCCTGCTGGTTTGCCGCAAAGATGCCCATGGTGACAAAGCCCATATGTGCGACCGAGGAATAAGCGATCAGCTTTTTCATATCCTCCTGCACCAGAGCAACCAGCGATGTGTAAACCACAGCGATGGCCGACATCCACAGCACCAGATCGGTCATCACCGCCGACCCCACCGGGAACATCGGCAGGCTGAACCGCAGGAAGCCATAGCCACCCATCTTCAACAGGATCGCCGCCAGCACGACCGACCCTGCGGTCGGCGCCTGCACGTGTGCATCCGGCAGCCAGGTGTGGACCGGCCACATCGGCATCTTCACCGCAAATGAGGCAAAGAACGCCAGGAACATCAGCGTCTGCATACCGCCTACGATATGGATGCCCAGAACGGTAAAGCTGTCGGACGAGAAATGATGCGCCATCAGCGCTTCGATATCCGTCGTGCCTGCATCCGCATACATCGCAACCATAGCCACGAGCATCAGCACAGAGCCAAGGAACGTGTAGAGGAAGAACTTGAAGCTGGCATAGATGCGCTCTTTACCACCCCAGATGCCGATGATCAGGAACATCGGGATCAGACCCGCTTCGAAGAACAGGTAGAACAGCACCAGGTCCAGCGCCATGAACACGCCAAGCATCAGCGTTTCCAGCAGCAGGAAAGCAATCATGTATTCCTTGACGCGGTCTGTCACATTCCAGCTGGCCAGAATTGTCAGCGGCATAATGAAAGTGGTCAGCAACACGAACAGGACGCTGATGCCATCCACACCCATCTTGTATTTCAGACCCATCAGCCACTGGCCCTCTTCCACCATCTGGAAGCCGGTGTTTTCAGGATCAAAGCCAGTATAGATGCCAATCGAGACCAGGAAGGTCACCGTCGTCGCAACCATGGCCACCCATTTGGCATTGCGTTGCGCGGCTGCGTCGTCGCCCTGCAGAAACAGCGCCAGAATGGCGGCCGCCGCTGCGGGGATGAAGGTGACGATCGAGAGGATATTGTCCATTAGTGTGCGCCTCCGCCGATCGACATCCAGGTGACCAGGGCAGCAATTCCCAGGACCATCCAGAAGGCATAGGTAAATATGTAACCAGTCTGCGCCTTGCCTGCGAGGCGGGTGAAGAATGGCACGATGCCCATCGCTACCCCGTTCAGGAAACCGTCAATCGTGTTGCCGTCGCCGCGTTTCCACAGGAACCGCCCAAGTGCCAAGGCAGGTTTGACGAAGATCGCGTCATAGATCTCATCAAAGTACCATTTGTTCAGCAGGAACAGATAAAGCGGACGCTGGTTTGCTGCCAAGCGCGCGGGCAACGTCGTATTCACGATATAGAACCAATAGGCCACGATGAAACCAAGCAGCATCGCAACGAAGGGTGAGACCTTGACCCATTTCGGAACAGCATGCGCATCGTCCAGCACATGATTGTCCGGTGCGATGTAGAGCGCGCCTTCTCCGGGCGTGCCAACAAAGGCATAATGGTGATCGCCGCCCTGCGCGTCCTTCTCACCATGGCTGTCCTCCGCGTGACCAGCATCCGCATGCGTATCGTCGCCGTGATCATCTTCGGCATGGGTATCGTCCCCATGCGCGCCCTCTGCCGCGTGGCCATCCACCGAAGCCTCTGCAACCGGAATGCCATAGAACTGGCCGACCTTGTCGGTGTGGCCAAAAAAGTTGCCATACCAGATCATCCCGGCGAAAACCGCACCCAGCGACAGAACGCCCAGCGGAACCAGCATGACCAACGGGCTTTCATGCGCATGGTCGTGCGTGTGTTTGTCCCCGCGCGGCTCGCCATAGAAGGTCAGGAAAATCAGACGCCAGCTGTAGAATGACGTAAATACCGCCGCAATCACCAGCATCCAGAACGCATAGCCGGTGCCTCCGGCAAAGGCGCTTTCGATGATGGCATCCTTGGACAAGAACCCGGCAAAACCGAATGTGGTCAGCGGAATGCCAACCCCGGTAATCGCCAGCGTGCCGATCATCATCGCCCAAAACGTATAGGGGATTTTCTTCCGCAACCCGCCATATTCCGTCATCTCTTGCTCGTGATGCATCGCGTGGATCACAGAACCGGCCCCAAGGAACAGCAGCGCCTTGAAGAACGCGTGAGTCAGCAGGTGGAACATCGCCGCCGAATACATGCCAACGCCTGCGGCCACGAACATGTAACCAAGCTGCGAACAGGTCGAATAGGCGATAACACGTTTGATATCGGTCTGAACCAATCCCACGGTCGCTGCAAAGAAAGCCGTCGAAGCGCCGAGGAAGGTGATGAACCCAGTAGCCCCCGGCGCGAACTCCATCAGCGGCGACATGCGGCAGATCAGGAAGACACCAGCGGTCACCATGGTCGCGGCGTGGATCAGGGCTGATACAGGTGTCGGACCTTCCATCGCGTCCGGCAACCAGGTGTGCAGGAACAACTGTGCCGATTTGCCCATCGCACCGATGAACAGCAGAACGCAGATCACCTCGATCGCGGTCCATTCACCCCACAGGAAGTGCAGCTTCTCTTCGGCCAATGCCGGGGCAGAGGCGAAGATGTCCGAGAAATTGATGCTGTCGGTCAGCAGGAATAGCGCAAAGATGCCAAGCGCAAAGCCAAAGTCCCCAACCCGGTTGACGATAAACGCCTTCATCGCCGCCGCATTGGCGCTTGGCTTGCGGTAATAGAAACCGATCAGCAGATAGGACGCGACGCCCACACCTTCCCAGCCAAAGAACATCTGAACCAGATTATCCGCCGTCACCAGCATCAGCATGGCAAAGGTAAAGAAGGACAGATATGCAAAGAAGCGTGGCTTATAGCTTTCGCCTTCGCGCCATTGTGGATCGTGATCCATGTAGCCAAAGGAATACAGGTGCACCAGCGCCGAGACGGTCGTCACCACGATCAACATAATCGCGGTCAGCCGGTCCAGACGAATGGCCCAGCTTGTCGACAATGATCCGCTTTCGATCCAGCGCATGATCTCGATCTGCTGGGTGTGGCCGTCGAACGTCAGGAAGACGATCCACGACAGCAGACAGGCCAGAAACAGCAGGCCCGTGGCGGTCCACATGGCGGCTTTCTCGCCAATGAACTTCCAGCCGAACCCGCACAGGATCGCGCCCACCAGCGGGGCAAAGAGGATGGTGGTTTCCATGTGCCCTTACCCCTTCATCATATTGACATCTTCAACCGCGATCGAGCCGCGGTTGCGGAAGAAACAGACCAGAATGGCCAGCCCGATCGCCGCCTCGGCCGCCGCCACGGTCAACACGAACAGCGTAAACACTTGCCCGACCAGATCGCCCAGGAAGCTGGAGAACGCCACAAGGTTGATATTCACCGCCAGCAGCATCAGTTCGATGCTCATCAGCAGGATGATGACGTTCTTGCGGTTCAGGAAGAGACCGAAGATGCCGATGACGAACAGCGTCGCCGCGACCGTAAGATAGTGTTCAAGTCCGATCATAGCTTCGCTTCGCCTTCATCTGAGACAGTTTTCGTGTTGCAGAATTTCCCAGGATCAAGATGCTCATCGCGCACAATTGGGTCGGCACCGATCACCGAGAGGTCGGAAATAACCTCGGTCAGCATTGGTGGAGTATCGAGGTTGGCATATTCTTCTCTGAGCACCTTCAATTCCAAACTCAGATCAAATTTCAGATTGTCTGCATTAAAACCTTTGACAATAACGTCGAGTGTTTCACCCGTGGCGCATGACATGACGGACCAAGAGTAACCGGGGTTTTCGCAACCAATTTCTCTCGCAACCCACCAGTCATGAATGCCGGGAATATCAAATTCAAAGGTACCATCAAATCCAGTACAACCTTCCGGCGGTACTAGGCTTGTCTCCGCGTGAGACGTCGTAACCGAACATATGAGTATTGCAGCGGCCATCATGAACTTCACAACCCCTGCCCCGGTTTCACGTCCTTCAACTCCATCGCCTTGGCCGGGTCGCGCATCATCTGGCCGATGATGTCCTGACGCTTGATGTCCTGACGGTGGCGCAGCGTCAGAACGATGGCACCGATCATGGCCACCAGCAGGATCAGGCCCGCCAGTTGGAACAGAAGGAAGTATTGGTCGTAAAGGATGACACCCAGTGCCTCGGTGTTGTGGCGGTCGGTTGGAACCGGCTGTGCCAGATTGGCGGAAGCACCCTGCGCGCTGTCCCAAGCCCCGAAGGCCATGACGAACTGCATCAGGATAACCAGACCGATTAGCAGGGCCAACGGCATATAGCGCGCCATCTCGGCCTTGAGCTCAGCAAAATCCACGTCCAGCATCATCACGACGAACAGGAACAAAACCGCGACCGCGCCAACGTAGACGATGATCAGCAGCATCGCCACGAACTCAGCCCCCAGCAGCACAAACAGTCCTGCCGCGGACAGGAAGGACAGGATCAACCACAGCACGGAATGCACCGGCTGGCGGCTGATCACCGTGAACAGTCCGCCGGTGATGGCGCTGATGGCGAACAGATAGAAGGCAAAGACGGTCATTGATCCTCATCCTCGTTATCGCCCATGACCTCTTGCGCCAATTCCAGCGCGCGGGTCATGGCCGGGATGCCGGCAAAGACCGACATCTGACCGATCGTTTCCACGATCTCTTGTTTCTTGGCACCGGCTTCCACAGCGTGGCGCACGGTCTGACGCACCGCCGCATCCGCCTGCGCGCCCTGACAGGTCAGCCCGGCCAGTGTCAGCAACAGGCGCGTTTTGGCATCCAACCCGTCTTTGTTGACGGTGTTGCCGAACATCATCTCCATGACTTCTTTTGGCATGGTCGGCCATAGAGTTTCGAACCCTTTGGGCGAGAAGCTCTCCATCGCAGGGTTCATCGCCTTGGCCATGTCCTGCGCCTGCTTCATCATCAGCTCAAACGGATTTGTCGAGGCGTCAGTCATCGGTACGGCGCGTCCATTTCCAGATTGCGGGCGATCTCGGCTTCCCAGCGCTCGCCGTTGTCGAGCAGTTTTTCCTTGTCGTAGAACAACTCTTCGCGGGTTTCCGTGGCGAATTCGAAATTCGGACCTTCGACGATGGCATCGACCGGGCAGGCCTCTTGGCAGAAACCGCAATAGATGCACTTGGTCATGTCGATGTCATAGCGCGTGGTACGGCGGCTGCCATCTTCGCGCGGTTCGGCGTCGATTGTAATGGCCTGTGCAGGGCAGATCGCCTCGCAGAGTTTGCAGGCAATACAGCGTTCTTCACCGTTGGGATAACGACGCAGGGCGTGTTCACCGCGAAAACGCGGAGACAGAGGACCCTTTTCATGCGGGTAGTTCAGGGTGGCCTTCGGTGCGAAGAAGTACTTCAGTCCCAGCTTCATGCCGACCCAGAAGTCCTGTAGCAGGAAGTACTTGGCGGCGCGGGTGTAGTCGATTTGGGTCATGTCAGCCTCCTACGCTCCAGCGAGCGAATGCACCCCAGAACCAGTCGAATTTTGCCGCAAAGGCCACGAATACCACCCAGGCCAGCGAAAACGGCAGGAAGACTTTCCAACCCAGCCGCATCAGCTGGTCATAGCGGTAGCGCGGCGTGATCGCCTTGACCATTGCGAAGAGGAAGAAGAAGAACGCCATCTTCGCGACCATCCACAACACGCCGTCGGGCAGGCCCGGGATCGGGGACAGCCAGCCGCCGAAAAACAGCAGCGTGGTCAGCGCGCACATCAGGAAAATGGCGATATATTCGCCAGCCATGAACAACAGGAAAGGCGTGGCCGAGTATTCGACCTGATAGCCCGCGACCAGTTCGGATTCCGCCTCTGGCAGGTCAAACGGTGGGCGGTTGGTTTCGGCCAGCGCCGAGATGAAAAACAGGAAGACCATTGGGAAATGCGGCAACCAGTACCAGCTGAAGAACCCAAAGCGCCCGTCTTGCGCATGCACGATGTCACCGAAGTTCATCGACCCGGTCGACAGGATCACACCGATGATGATCAGACCAATCGAGACCTCGTAGGAAATCATCTGAGCGGCAGAGCGCAATGAGCCAAGGAAAGGGTACTTTGAGTTCGACGCCCACCCCCCCATGATCACGCCATAAACCTCCAACGAGGACACGGCGAAGACATACAGGATGGCGACATTTATATCCGACAGCACCCAGCCGTCGTTGAACGGAATCACAGCCCAGGCGATCATCGCCAGAACAAATGAGGTCAACGGCGCGAGGATAAAGACGGTGCGATCTGCACCCGCTGGGATAACCACCTCTTTAACCACATATTTCAGTGCGTCGGCCACCGATTGCAGCAGGCCATAGACGCCCACCACGTTGGGGCCACGGCGCATCTGAACCGCCGCCCAGATCTTCCGGTCTCCATAGACAAGGAACAACAGCGAGATCATCACAAAGGCCACAACGGCAAGCACTTGTGCCAGAATGATGAGGGCTATTCCGCCTGGGGTGTTAAAGAATTCAGCCATTGGTCCTCACACCGTGGGTATTCCGTTTTCCGCACGAAATGCTAAGGCCATGTGCCTGCGCAAAGTGCGTCTGGGTCGGCGCGTTGGTGTAAACAGCATCTGCAGCCTCTACGCCACCCTTTTTATTCCGTTTCATAGGCAAAACAGGGGCGAGCCCCTGTCCGACCAGCACAGGGTCGAAATGCGATATGACAGAGTTTCGGTTCATTCCGCCGCGATCTTTTCGCCTTTGCGTGCCTGCGTCTGCGCCGATAGCTCAGCCATCAACTGCGAGGCCCGTGCAATCGGGTTGCTCAGGTAGAAGTCCTTGACGGTGTGACGGAAGCTCGCCTTGCCCAGCGGGCCGAGCTTCAGCGCCTGAACCTCGTTTTCGATCACCTCGTCGATACGGGCCAGATGCGGCACCGCCTCGATCAACGCGGTGCGCAGTTGCGCCAGCGAGTCATAAGGCAGTGTCGCACCCAGTTCGGCAGACAAAGCGCGCAGGATCGCCCAGTTTTCCTTCGCCTCACCTGGTGCAAACCCGGCACGCATCGCCAGTTGCGGGCGGCCTTCGGTGTTCACAAACAGGCCGTTTTCCTCGGTATAGGCTGCGCCCGGCAGGATCACGTCGGCGCGGTGCGCACCTCGATCGCCATGGCTGCCCTGATAGATGACAAAGGCGCCGTCGCCGATTTCAACTTCATCGGCACCGAGATTATAGATCACATCCGCCGCGCTGATTGCATCCATGCCACCTTCGTTGGTGGCATCGACATCCATAGAACCAACACGTGAGGCGGCTGTGTGCAGGACAATCAAACCGCTTTCGGTATTCGCCGCAATGGTTTGCGCAGCGGCCAAAACCGCAGCGCCATCCGCTTCCTGCAATGCACCCTGACCAATGATGACCAACGAGCCTTTGCCCTTGACCTCATCATCTCCGCCCATATCCACCACCTGCTGCAATGCCGCACGATCATCGCCGACATGGTGGTAGTCATAGGTCAGATCGACAGCCGGGCCGACCACAGCAATCTCGGCCCCATGCGCCCAGGCTTTGCGAATGCGCGCGTTCAGCACCGGCGCCTCATCGCGCGGGTTGGTTCCGATCAGCAGAATGCGCTCGGCGCTGTCGATATCTTCGATCGCAGCGGTCCCGGCATAGGCCGCGCGGTTGCCCGTTGGCAACTTGGCGCCATCGGTACGGCATTCGACAACCCCGCCCTGCCCTTCAATCATCTGCTTCAGAGCAAACGTAGCCTCGACCGGGGCCAAGTCGCCCACGATACCGACGGGCTTTTCAGCCCCTTTCAACGCCTCGGCCGCTTTGGTCAACGCCTCGGGCCACGTCGCCGGGCGCAGCTTACCGTTTTCACGCAGGTATGGCTTGTCCAGCCGCTGACGACGCAGGCCGTCCCACACAAAACGCGTCTTATCACTGATCCATTCTTCGTTCACGCCATCATGATTGCGCGGCAGAAAGCGCATGACTTCGCGCCCTTTGGTATCCACTCGAATGTTCGAACCCAAGGCATCCATCACGTCGATGCTTTCGGTCTTGGTCAGTTCCCAAGGGCGCGCGGTGAAAGCATAGGGTTTCGAGGTCAGCGCCCCGACAGGGCACAAGTCGATGATATTACCTTGCAGATTCGAATCCAGCGTCTGGTTCAGATATGACGTGATCTCGGCGTCTTCGCCCCGCCCGGTTTGACCCATCTGAGTGATCCCGGCCACTTCGGTTGTAAAGCGCACGCAGCGGGTGCAGCTGATGCAGCGGGTCATCGCGGTGCCAACCAGCGGACCCAGATCCAGATCATCGACCGCGCGCTTGGCTTCCTTAAACCGCGTGCCCGACATGCCATAAGCCATCGCCTGATCCTGCAGATCGCACTCGCCACCCTGATCGCAGATCGGGCAATCCAGTGGATGGTTGATCAGCAAGAACTCCATCACTCCTTCGCGAGCCTTCTTGACCATGGGCGAGTTGGTTTTGACCACCGGTGCCTGTCCTTCCGGCCCCGGACGAAGATCGCGCACCTGCATGGCACAAGAGGCCGCAGGTTTGGGCGGCCCCCCAACAACTTCGACCAGACACATCCGGCAGTTCCCGGCAATCGACAGACGCTCGTGATAGCAAAAGCGCGGCACTTCGACCCCGGCCTGTTCGCAGGCCTGAATCAGGGTCATCGCACCATCGACTTCGATTTCCTGTCCGTCGATGTTAACTTTGCGGAGGTCAGACATGATTTAAACTACCCTTTCAGGAATGTGCCGATAGCAGATTTTTTGGCGATTTCGCTTCGCCCTGCCGAGCACATCGTATCTGGAACGCCAATCACGATGCCGTTTCCTTGGATATAGCGAATAGCGTCGTCCTGTATCCGCTTCCGCGGCAAATTTCTTTCGAGATAGGCAAAATCGCTTTCCCGATACCCTTTGGCTTCTAGGTCGTCAGCTACCGTTTTCATGCTTTGCCTGATCTGCGAACGATTGAGCGACAAATTCGGACAACCGCCTGCAATCTGCTCTGCCATAGCGTTGGCAAAGGCCACATCATAGAGGCCCTGCGGAACCTGTGTACGAAACTGAGCGCGAGATGTGTCAGCGTCCAAAGCTTGGCTGGATGTTGACTCGCATCCAGCTAAGACCAAAAGCAAAACACCAGCAAAGCCCATCATCAAAGCTCTGAAACCCATACTCAATTCGCCCTCAAATACACGCCGATGGCGCTGTTTCTTTCAATTTCCGCACGCCCAAGCGTACAGAAAGAATTCGGCCGGCCATACGACACGCCATTTTGGGCCAGATAGGCCTCGCCCTTGGCGCGCATCCGGTCTTTTTCTGCATCCGAATCGACATAAGAGCGGATTTCACTGTCGGAATAGCCCAACTGGTTCGCTTTCGACCGCAAGCCCCACATCACACCAATCGCCTTCATACGCCGCCCGCTGATGGAGGGGCAGTATTCCGAAATTTCGTTCGCGATAGCGATGTAATAGAGTTCGTTGTCGATCTCTTTGACTTCGCGCAAGGGAGGTTTAGCCAAAGCGACCGCAGGCAGTGTCAGCGCCGTTGCAACGGCAAGCATTTTGATACCAGACATGACAAATCCTTTCGTCTTGGAAAGACCAAGACGACGGAGGCCAGCATTGCTATGCAATAGCAATGGGCCTGTCACGGCGTGATATGCAAAAACCCGCTTCATGGACGGCGGCAGCTCCCGGCAAAGGTTAGTCTGTCATCGTTGATCTGAAGGTTTTGTGGTTCGGTATCCGGCCCGACCTTCCAGTCGATCCTGGAGGATCCGAAATTCGCGATGCAAAACTTGGTGCCCTCATAACGGCCAGCCTCGCGCGCACCATCCAAAGAGGCAGATACTCCTTTGATCACAACGGTGAAATCCGAAGGAGACGCTTTTTTGTTGATGTGCTTTGCTTTGGCTCTGAACGACTTGCCATCGAATAGAATACGATCTTCCGAAGGCTTAATCAGCCCGCAGGCCGAAACCGCCGCCAACAGTAAAACTGCGCCGATGAAGGAAACATTCTTGGTTCTGGTCACAAGATCAACAGTTCGTTCAATCATTAAAACGCCGCCACCAATGCCATGATCCCCATCACGAACATGCAAAGCCAGGCAACCACGTAAAGAACCGAGCGCAAGCCAGAGTTCGGCTTACCCAGTCCACGCAGATGAACAAACAGCATTGCCAGACGCGAAACCAGTGCCACCGAGGCGAGCAAGTTTACCCAAAACGGGCTGACCCCCACCAAAATTGCCGCGATCGTAACCGCCGCAAAAGCAGGAAGCGTTTCAGTGCCGTTCAGATAAGCACGGTTCAACCGATAGGCCCTGTCTGAATAATCTTGCTCGGGCGTGGCGCCTGGCGCCAGCCCTTTGCCCTGTTTGGCCATTGCCGAAAATGGGGCTAGGAACAGGACGACGAGGGTGAAGATCATCACCGATGCAAGTGCATGGCCATAGTCCAAGAATACTTCCATTTGAATCACTCCGCTGCCATCGCACCCGTGCGGCCCGATTTCTGGGCCTTGATGCGGTCTTCGATTTCTTCCCGGAAATTGCGGATCAGGCCCTGGATTGGCCAGGCTGCCGCATCACCGAGGGCACAGATCGTGTGGCCTTCCACCTGTTTGGTTACGTCAAACAGCATGTCGATCTCTTCCAACTCGGCCTCACCGCGCACAAGGCGATCCATGACGCGCATCATCCATCCGGTGCCTTCACGACACGGTGTGCACTGACCGCAGCTTTCATGTTTGTAAAACTTCGACAATCGCCAGATCGCTTTGATTATATCGGTGGATTTATCCATCACGATCACGGCAGCCGTACCCAGGCCCGAGCCCAGATCGTTGCGCAGGTGGTCAAAGTCCATGATCGCGTCGCGCATGTTCTCACCGCGCACACAGGGCACCGACGAACCACCCGGAATAACCGCCAGCAAATTGTCCCAGCCGCCGCGAATGCCGCCGCAATGGGTTTCGATCAGCTGTTCAAACGGAATCGACATTGCCTCTTCGACCACACAGGGGTTGTTCACATGGCCCGAGATCGCAAACAGCTTGGTGCCTGCATTGTTCTGACGGCCAAAGCCTGCGAACCAGTCGGCTCCGCGACGCAAGATCGTCGGCACTACCGCAATGGATTCCACATTGTTCACCGTGGTTGGGCACCCATACAGACCTGCGCCCGCCGGGAACGGCGGCTTCATCCGCGGCATGCCCTTTTTGCCCTCAAGGCTTTCGATCAGGGCAGTTTCTTCACCACAGATATAGGCGCCCGCCCCGTGATGCAGGAACAGATCGAAGTCCCAGCCTGACCCAGCGGCGTTCTTGCCCAACAAACCGGCGTCATAGGCCTCGTCAATCGCGGCCTGCAGCGCCTCACGCTCGCGGATGTATTCACCGCGCAGGTAGATATAGCAAGTATGCGCATTCATCGCGAAAGAGGCTATCAGGCAGCCTTCGATCAGCGTATGCGGATCGTGGCGCATGATTTCACGGTCTTTGCAGGTGCCAGGCTCGGATTCATCCGCATTTACCACCAGATAGGACGGGCGACCGTCACTTTCCTTGGGCATGAAGGACCACTTCAGACCGGTTGGGAAACCCGCGCCGCCCCGGCCGCGCAGCCCTGAATCCTTCATCGTCTGGATGATCCAGTCGCGCCCGTTGCCGATCAGGCTAGCGGTGCCGTCCCAATGCCCCCGGGCCTGTGCACCGCGTAATGTACGCTCATGCATCCCGTAGATGTTGGTAAAGATCCTGTCCTGATCCTTCAGCATCATGTGTTACCTTCAGCTGTCCTGACGCATGCGCCAGAGTTGAAAAATGTTGACGCCCGCATAGATGAACCCGGCCAGTGCGGCAAAATCAAACAGCAGCGCATAGCGTCCCGGCAGTTCCATCGCGGGGCCAATGAACATCGTCATGGCAAGCCAAAGCAGCATGGTCACGGCGATGACCACCCCGATATGTCGACCCTTGCGGGCCATGGCCTGTTCCTTGTCCTTGTCCATCTTGTCCTAAATGCCCAGAGCGGGCACGCATCCTAGTCTTCGTATGTACCGTCGTTCTTGGCCCGCTTGGCGAACTCGGTTTCTTCACCCGCCGCCAGCTTGGTGGCCTGATCAATCCAGCCGTCTCTCTCTATCCGGCCTTTGAACTTCAACCGCGCATCAACCCAGGCAACCTGCTCGGGCGTCCATTTGGCGATCTGATCATAATGATAGAAGCCCAGCTCGTTCAGCGTCTTCTCAAGCTTAGGCCCGACACCTTTAAGCAGCTTCAGATCGTCCGACTTGCCGTCCCGCGCACCCGAAAGCGTGTCGGGCTGGTCTTCTTTGACCGCCTTCGCTTCAGCCGCTTGTTTCACCGCAGGTTTGGCAGGTGCGGGGGCCTTGGGAGGTTTCGGAGCAGCCTTTGTCGCCGCTGCCTTGCCATCCTTGCCCAGCCATGGCGTAAGGATCGGAACCTCGGTCCCGTCGATGCGTTTGACGGTATCCCCCAGATCAGTCGCCAACTGAACGCTGGCATTATACTGGGTTCGGCCGCTGTCATACTCTGACAGGCTGGTCAGTCCCTTCAAGGGCTCTGCCGCATAGCGCCCGTTCTGCGGGCCCGGTGTCGGTACCTTGCCAGCGGCCAGATCGTCGATGATCTTGCCAAAACCCTCGGCGGTCAGGTCTTCGTAATAGTCCTTGCCGATCTGCGCCATTGGCGCGTTGGTGCAAGAGCCAAGGCATTCGACCTCTTCCCAGCTCAGCTTGCCATCGGCGGACAAAGCATGCGGCTTGGCGGCGATCTTGTCCTTGCAGACCGCAATCAAATCCTCGGCCCCGCAGATCATGCAAGAGGTAGTCCCGCACACCTGAATATGCGCCACCGATCCAACTGGCTGCAGCTGGAACATGAAATAGAACGAGGCGACTTCGAGCACGCGGATATAGGCCATGCCCAGCATATCGGCGACGGATTCAATCGCCGGACGGCTCAGCCAGCCCTCTTGTTCTTGCGCGCGCCACAGCAGTGGGATGACTGCGCTGGCCTGACGCCCCTCGGGGTATTTGGTGATCTGCGCTTTGGCCCATTGCTGGTTGGCAGCGGTAAAGGCGAAGCTTTCGGGTTGTTCGGGATGAAGACGGCGGAGCATTAGCGGTCAATCTCTCCAAATACGACATCCATGGTGCCGATGATGGCGGCGACGTCGGCCAGTTGGTGGCCTCCGGCAATGTGGTCCATGGCTTGCAGGTGCAGGAAGCCCGGCGCGCGCAGTTTGGCTCTGTAAGGCTTGTTGGTGCCATCGGCGACCAGATAGACGCCGAATTCGCCCTTCGGGGCCTCGACGGCGGCATAGACCTCGCCCGCAGGCACGTGGAAGCCTTCGGTGTACAGCTTGAAGTGATGGATCAGGCTTTCCATCGAGGTCTTCATGTCCGAGCGTTTGGGCGGGGTGATCTTGCCACGGGCCAGAACGTCTCCGGGGCATTCCCGGATTTTGGCGATGGCCTGACGGATGATGTGCAGTGATTGACGCATCTCTTCCATGCGGCAGAGATAGCGGTCATAGCAGTCGCCGTTCTTGCCGACGGGGATCTGGAACTCGAATTCATCATAGCATTCATAGGGCTGCGCGCGACGCAGGTCCCAGGCCAGACCCGATCCACGGACCATTACACCCGAAAAACCGTATTTCTGGATGTCATCCTCAGTCACCACACCAATATCGGCGTTGCGCTGTTTGAAGATGCGGTTCTCGGTCAGCAGACCGTCAATATCGTCGAGAATGGTGGGGAATTCATGGCTCCACGTCTCGATATCGTCCAGCAGTTCCGGCGGCAGGTCCTGATGTACGCCGCCGGGGCGAAAATAGGCCGCGTGCAGGCGGGCACCGCAGGCGCGTTCATAGAACACCATCAGCTTTTCGCGCTCTTCGAAACCCCAAAGCGGCGGGGTCAACGCGCCCACATCCATCGCCTGGGTGGTCACGTTCAGCAAGTGGTTCAGAATGCGCCCGATCTCGGAATACAGTACCCGGATCAATGAGCCGCGGCGCGGCACCTCGACCCCGGTCAGCTTTTCGATGGCCAGACACCAGGCATGTTCCTGGTTCATCGGCGCCACATAGTCCAGACGGTCGAAATACGGCAGGTTCTGCAGATACGTCCGGCTTTCCATAAGCTTTTCGGTGCCACGGTGCAGCAAACCGATATGCGGGTCGCAACGCTCAACAATCTCGCCATCCAGCTCAAGTACAAGCCGCAAAACCCCGTGCGCTGCAGGGTGTTGCGGACCAAAGTTAATGTTGAAATTGCGGATCTTCTGTTCTCCGCTCAGCGCGTCCGTGCTGCCGTCATCGTATCTTGAGCCGTCCATCAACGCCCCCGCTTATTCTTTTTTGCATCAGCCCGAACCCGGACCTTTTCGGCCTCGGCAGCCTTGGCTGCAGCCCCCGCCAGAAGGACCCCCAGCGCACCCAGCACGATCAGTTCCCCCAGCATCATCATCTCAGCGGCGCTCCAGCTCTTGCAGTTTCAGCCCGACCCACCACAGCAACGCGATCGTGCCAAAGGGAATCAGACAGAGCAGGCACCAGTATTTGTTAATCCCGAAGAACGGCAAAATCTTCACCATCGGGATGATAGTCAGTGCAGATAGGATCAGCCACCAAATGCCACCCATTATTCGTTCTCCTGTTTCTCATCGCCGGGCAGGATGTAATTCGCACCCTCCCACGGAGACATGAAATCAAACTGACGGTATTCCTGCACCAGATTGACCGGCTCATAGACCACACGCTTTTGCGCCTCGTCATAACGGACTTCGGTATAACCGGTGGTCGGGAAATCCTTGCGCAGCGGATAGCCACGAAAGCCATAGTCGGTCAGGATTCGCCGCAGATCAGGATGGCCCGAGAAAAGGATGCCGAACATATCGAACACCTCGCGCTCGAACCAGTTGGCCGAGGGGTGAACGTCGACAATCGACGGCACCATGTCATCCTCACGGATCGACACGCGCAGGCGGATACGCTGGTTCTGATACATCGACAGGAAGTGATAGACCACATCGAACCGCTTGGCCCGTTCGGGATAGTCAACGGCTGTGATGTCCACCAGGGTCGAATACTTGCAACTGGCATCGCCCTTCAGGAATTCGATAAATTCCACAAGACTCGACGGGGCCACGTCCACGTTCAACTCATCATGGGTGACATCCCAGGACAGAACGCAATCGGTCCGTTTGAGTTCCAGCTGCGCGCCGAGTTCTTTGAGTGCTTCGCTCATTACCCCCTCCTCAGCGTACAATGGTGCCGGTGCGGCGGATTTTGCGCTGCAGCTGCATCAGACCATACAACAGCGCCTCAGCCGTCGGAGGGCAACCGGGCACGTAGATATCGACCGGCACAATGCGGTCACAGCCGCGCACAACAGAATAGGAATAATGATAATAACCGCCGCCATTGGCGCAGGACCCCATCGAGATCACATAGCGCGGCTCGGGCATCTGGTCATAGACCTTGCGCAACGCCGGTGCCATCTTGTTGGTCAGCGTTCCGGCCACAATCATAACGTCTGACTGACGTGGGGACGCGCGTGGCGCGATACCGAACCGTTCTGCATCATAACGCGGCATCGAGGTGTGCATCATCTCAACTGCGCAACAGGCCAGCCCGAAGGTCATCCAGTGCAACGACCCGGTTCGGGCCCAGTTGATGATGTCCTCCGTCGAGGTCAGCAGAAAGCCTTTGTCCTGCAGCTCGGCATTCAGGGCCTGGGTGGCGACTTCTTTGTCGACGCCGGCGGTGTTTGCACCCGTCATCACTCCCATTCCAGGGCCCCTTTCTTCCATTCATAGGCAAAGCCGATGGTCAGAACGCCCAGGAATACTATCATGGACCAGAAGCCCACATCGCTGATGTCCTTGAAACCGACGGCCCAGGGAAACAGGAACGCGATTTCCAGATCGAAGATGATGAAGAGAATCGAAACCAGGTAAAACCGGACGTCGAATTTCATCCGCGCATCGTCGAAGGCGTTGAAGCCGCATTCATAAGCGCTGACCTTTTCAGGGTCGGGATTGCGGACGGCCAGCACCACAGCGGCAAGAATCAAGACGATTCCAAGGCCCGCAGCGACGACCAGAAACACCAGGATCGGGAGGTACTCCCGCAGCAGGTCTTCCACGAATAGCTCCTTTCCTGCGCGTGCCCCGTAGGGGAGCGCCGTCAATTAGCGTGTTGACTGGACATTCTCTATCCGCGCGGGGTCAGAGGGTCAACCAAACACAACCGCATGGCACCCTAATATTCCGTTTCATTCCAGCCGAACTTCGATCCGTGAAACGCACAGACCGACAGAACGTAAACCTAACTATTCCATACAGGTTTTCGCTTGTCGAAGAATGCGCTGATTCCCTCATGCGCCTCGTCGGTTTCCCAGCGCGCAACCAGCGCCCGGATCGTTTGGTCGATAACGGGATCGTCAACACGCGGCCCCAGACTATGGACCAAGGCCTTGGCCGAGGCCACCGCACCAGGCGCACATGACAAATAAGGTTCAACCTCGGCCTCGACAGCGTCCGCCAGATCTTCTGCTGAGGCCGTTTTGGCCAATAGGCCCAAATTGACGGCCTCGGCCGCGTAAAACAATCGGGCCGACATAAAGACCCGCCGCGCACGTGCCGCCCCCATCCGAGCGACAACATAGGGGCCGATGGTGGCCGGGATCAGGCCCAGTCGCGTCTCGGTCAAGCCCATTTTCAGGGTCTCGACACCTATTGCCACGTCGCAGACGGCGGCAAGGCCCACGCCGCCACCAAAGGCGTTGCCCTGTAACGCTCCGATCAGCGGTTTGGGCATCACGTTCAACGCCTGCAACATCTCGGCCAGCTTTCGCGCCTCGACAAAGCGTGTCTCAGGATCCGCCGCCATCTGGTCTTGCATCCAGCCCAGATCCCCACCGGCACAAAAGCTTTTGCCTGCTCCGGTCAGAACGACGACGCGCACAGTGCCATCGCCGCCCAACTGCACCGCCGCTTGTGTCAGTTCCCGGATCATCTGCGCGGACATCGCATTATGCTTTTCGGGGCGGTTCAGCGTCAGGGTTGCAACGCCACGTGGATCAACCGTGACCGAGATCGTTTCAAACATCGCCTACTCCGCCCTCATGGCCAGTGCCATTTGTGCCGCTTGTTCCACGATCCCCAGATCAAGCCCCGTTTCGTATCCAAGACGCTCTAGATGCGCGACCACGGCTTCGGTGGCCACGTTCCCTGCGGCGCCGGGTGCATAGGGGCAACCGCCCAGCCCCCCGACTGCTGAGTCAAATGTCCGCACGCCCAGCGCCAATGCAGCGTCGATATTGTCGATGGCCCGACCATTGGTGTCGTGGAAATGTCCCGCCAAGCGGGTAACAGGCACCGTCTCACGCACCGCCAGAAGCATATGGGCGATAGTGTCCGGTGTTCCCTGCCCGATCGTATCCCCCAGCGATACCTCATAGCAGCCCAGCGCAAATAATGTGTCCGCAATCTCGGCCACCTTCTCGGGTGGGGTCGGACCATCATAGGGGCAGTCGGTCACGCAGGACACGTAACCGCGCACCGGCAGGTCAATATGGCGCGCAGCCTCTAGGATCGGTTTGAACCTCTCAATGGATTCGGCGATGGTCGCGTTGAGATTGGCCTTCGAGAACCCTTCCGAGGCAGATGCGAATACGGCAATCTCATCCGCTTTGGCAGACAAGGCGTCCTCGTACCCGCGCATATTCGGCGTCAGCGCCGCATAGCGCACCTTACCAACCCGCTGGATCCCGGCCAGAACATCGGCACTGCCAGCCATCTGGGGCACCCATTTCGGAGACACAAAACTGGCAACTTCGATCCGATTGAAGCCCGCCTTGCTCAGGCAATCGATCAGAGCGACCTTCTCGGCAACAGGAATTTCCCGCTGTTCGTTCTGCAGCCCATCACGTGGCCCTACTTCAAAAATGTCGACCCGTTCACCCATAGCTTTCGCCTCCCGTTATGCCGTGTTGTCCCGACTGTGCCACGTTGCGGCGCAGCGGGACAGATCATTCCTCCTCCAGCCGGACCAGCGCCGCGCCGGCCTCGACCTGAGCGCCGGTTTCGGCCAGCACCTCGGCGATCACGCCATCGCGGGCGGCCAGCAAGGAATGTTCCATTTTCATCGCTTCCAAAATGGCCAGTCGATCACCTTCTGAGACGGCTTGCCCTACGGTGGCGAACATGGCCTTGACCAGACCGGGCATCGGCGCCTCGACCACATTCGTATCGCCCAAGGCGCTTGCATCGCGATCCAGCGGATCGACATGCTCAAACACTTGCCCATAGTCATCGAATACTGTGATTGTCGCATCAGCCAGTGCCACGGGCGGCATCGGGCGGTCATCTATGTACCAGCCTCCATTGCGCCGTTGCGCCAGAACCGTTGTGTCCTTGATCTGCCAGACCTGCCGGTCAGGTCCTTCGACCTGTACGTCTAGATCAATGAGCTCGCTATCGCACTTCAACTGGACGGCCCGGTGCAGCGGCGCCCACAGGCTGAAACCCGTGTCGGGCCCGGTCTCGACCAGATCAAGCGCCGTCATGGCTGCTGCAACAATCAAGCGCGCGCCCGCGTCAGAAGTTCGGACCAGCCCGTCGATATCCCGACCGATCAGCCCGGTATCGACATCGCCCGCCGCAAATCCAGGGTGCCGGGTCAGCGCGCCAAGAAACGAGAGATTCGTGACCGTCCCGGCAACCTCGGTCCGCCGCAGAACCCGGTGCAGGTTTTCCAGCGCCACCGCACGCGTCGGGCCATGCACCACGACCTTGGCAATCATCGGATCGTACCAGGGGCTGATTGTATCGCCGGACCGCACTCCGCTATCGGCGCGGCATTCCGCAGGAAAGCGCAGATGTGTCAGCGTACCTGTTGCGGGCAGAAACCCTTTGGGCACGTCCTCGGCGTAAAGCCGGGCTTCGAACGCATGCCCGTTGATCGTCAGGTCATCCTGCGTTTTTGGCAACGCCTCACCCGAAGCGACTCGCAACTGCCATTCGACCAGATCAACGCCGGTAATCGCCTCGGTCACGGGGTGTTCCACCTGCAAGCGCGTGTTCATCTCCATGAACCAGAACCGATCCGGGCGCAGCCCGTCCGAGGCATCGACGATGAACTCAACCGTGCCTGCGCCCTTGTAGCCAATCGCCTCGGCGGCGCGCACGCCCGCCTGCCCCATGGCCTCACGCATTTCAGTTGTCATTCCAGGAGCCGGGGCCTCTTCGATCACTTTCTGGTGCCGCCGTTGCAGCGAACAATCGCGTTCGAACAGATGCACCGCTTGGGTGCCATCGCCGAACACTTGCACCTCGATATGCCGGGGCTTGGATACGAATTTTTCGACCAGAACGGCATCGTTGCCAAAGGCGGTTTTTGCCTCTCCCCGCGCACTGTCTAGAGCCTCAGTAAAGTCTTCGGGGTGCTCTACCAGCCGCATCCCCTTGCCGCCGCCCCCCGCAACGGCTTTGATCAGCACTGGATAGCCGATGGTCTGGGCCGCGCCCGCCAGATGATCAGGGTCTTGGTTATCGCCGTGATAACCCGGAACCACGGGCACGCCCGCCTGCTCCATCAACACTTTTGCCGCGTCTTTGAGGCCCATCTTGCGGATCGCATCCGCCGAGGGCCCGATAAAGATCAGACCCGCAGCCTCAACCGCGTCAACGAAACCGGGGTTTTCAGACAGAAACCCATAGCCGGGGTGGATCGCCTGCGCGCCTGTATCCAACGCTGCCTGAATGATCACATCACCCTTTAAATAGCTGTCCGCCGGGGCCGCTCCACCGATATGCACCGCCTCATCCGCCATTTGCACATGCTTGGCCGAGGCGTCCGCGTCCGAATACACTGCAACACAGGACACACCCATTTTCTGAGCCGTTTCCATCACCCGACAGGCAATCTCACCCCGGTTGGCAATCAAGATTTTGCTGAACATGGCTTACCCCTCAACCCCGAGATCTTCGACAAGTCGGAACCGCTCGCAGAGCAATTCCATTTCGGGATCAAACCCGCCGTTTCGCTCGAAATACCGGCGGTGATCTTCGCGCCATCCTTCAAGCGTCTCATTCTCGCCCTCGGCCAGCGCAAAATCCTCGGTCACATCGCAATATCGGCAGGTCGTTACCTCAATCGTTTCGATCACCAGCGCGGGACGGCCATCCCAGTCCAAAGCGATATCGCGCCGCCCAACGACCGGAGTATCAGCACTGCCTTCGGGATAGTCTCGCAAAGCACCGCAGGTTGCTGTTTTCCTTCCTGCACGCACTAAGGCCAAAAGTTCTGCGCTCAACGTTGCGTTGTCACCAAACTTGAAAGTCTGAGCACCCGGATAGCGGGCCATGACATCATTCAAAGAAACGTTCATCTTACATCCTGAACACGCCGAAACGTGTCTCCTCAATCGGGGCATTCAGGGCGGCACTCAGCGACAAGGCCAGAACATCGCGACTTTTGCGCGGGTCGATGATGCCGTCGTCCCATAGGCGCGCCGAGGCATAGAGTGGGTGAGATTGTTCCTCGAACATATCCAATGTTGGGCGCTTGAATTCGATCTCTTCCTCAGCCGACCAACTGCCACCCTGCCGCTCGATCCCGTCTCGTTTGACGGTGGCCAGCACGCCCGCCGCCTGCTCGCCCCCCATTACAGAAATACGCGAGTTCGGCCAAGTCCACAGGAACCTGGGCTGATAGGCCCGCCCCGCCATGCCATAGTTCCCGGCCCCGAACGAGCCGCCCACCAGCATGGTGATCTTGGGCACCGAGGTCGTGGCAACGGCTGTCACCATCTTTGCCCCGTGCCGCGCGATGCCTTCGTTTTCGTATTTGCGGCCCACCATAAAGCCGGTGATATTTTGCAGGAAGACCAGCGGGATTTTGCGTTGCGAGCACAGCTCGACAAAATGCGCGCCCTTTTGGGCGGCCTCGGAAAACAGGACGCCGTTGTTGGCGATGATCCCGACGGGGCAACCTTTTACATGGGCAAATCCGGTCACCAATGTCTCACCGAAGCGCGGTTTGAATTCGTCGAAGCGCGAGCCATCGACCAGCCGCGCGATCACCTCGCGGATATCATAGGGCGTGCGTAGATCGGCGGGGACAACGCCCAGAATTTCCTCGGGGTCATAGGCCGGATCTTCGGGGCTGGCCCAATCCACGGTCCGCGGCTTGCGCAGGTTTAACGATCCCACCGCTTGCCGCGCCAAGGCCAGCGCGTGGGCGTCGTCCTCAGCCAGGTAATCGGCCACGCCGGACAGACGGGTATGGACGTCGCCACCGCCCAGATTCTCGGCGCTGACAACCTCTCCGGTCGCGGCTTTGACCAAGGGCGGACCGGCCAGAAAGATCGTGCCCTGATCTTTGACGATGATCGTCACATCCGACATCGCGGGCACATAGGCCCCGCCCGCCGTACACGAACCCATGACCACCGCGATCTGAGGGATTCCTTTGGCACTCATTCGGGCCTGATTATAGAAGATGCGGCCAAAGTGGTCGCGGTCGGGAAAGACCTCATCCTGGTTGGGCAGGTTCGCCCCGCCGCTGTCGACCAGATAGATACAGGGGAGTTGGCTTTCCTCGGCAATCTCCTGCGCGCGCAGGTGTTTCTTGACCGACATCGGATAATAAGTGCCGCCCTTCACGGTGGCGTCGTTGCAAACCACCATGACCTCGCGCCCCAGCACCCGGCCAATGCCCGCAATCACACCAGCGCTTGGCGCGGCATCACCATACATCCCATGCGCCGCCGTCGCGCCGATTTCCAGAAACGGGGACCCCGGGTCCAGCAGGTTCGCAACCCGGCGCCGGGGCAGCATCTTGCCCCGCGATTCATGCCGCGCGCGGGACTTTTCGCCGCCCCCCATACGAGCCGCTTCAGCAGCGGCAGAGATCTGCGCCAGCGCGTCGAGATGGGCCGCGCGGTTTGCTTTGAAACCCTCAGAGGCGGGCATGGCTTTGGATGTGAGTTTCATTGGTGTTTACCCTCCAAAAGCCGTTCGACCAATCGCAAGTTCAGCCACTTCATAGTAGCATCTAACAATAGGCATTCATTTTCAGACATGTCGGCTTCGCATTTCGTTTGAAAATCTTCGGAAGTTCGCCGCCGCGCATTCGCATAAGAGGAGCGCTTGAAACCCTTGAGGTTTGGGTTCGCTGGTAAATTCCCCGAAATTTCTGCACTTCTGAGACGAATGTGCTCAATTAAAATCTCGTGACAAATGTCCTGGTAGGAGTTTTCCTGATTATTTGTGCAATAATCCAAGGCAGATGCAACACAATCCATATCCAACGTCATTTTTGGAACAGACATCACCGTCGTTTTGCTAAGTTGCGTACACCCATCCAACCAGTTTTCGACACCTATGACCGGCTCCAAAGCTTGCCCCATGCTTTCGTCCGCCTCAAGGGCCGCCGCGGAAATTAGCAGTGCAACCAACCCCGGCCAAAACATCTTACTCATGATTTCGGCCTCTTCTGCGTTTCAGTTTCCCCCGCCGCCCGCGCCTTCAATTCCTTCCGGATCACTTTCCCCGTCACAGTCATCGGCAGTTCCTCCAGAAACGCCACCTCGCGCGGATAGGAATACTGCGCCAGACGGTCTTTGACCCAATCCTGCAACTCTCGCTCCGCAACCGTGGCTCCCGGTTTCAACACCACATACGCCTTCACGATCTCGGTCCGCAACGGATCGGGCTTGCCGACCACACCAACTGTCGCCACCGCCGGGTGGGTCAGTAGGCAATCCTCGATCTCGGCGGGGCCGATGCGATACCCGGCGGAAGTGATCACATCGTCATCGCGGCCAACAAAGCGTAAGTACTCACCCTCCCACACGCCGCGATCTCCGGTGATCAGCCAATCGCCGCGGAACTTCTCGGCCGTGGCCTCAGGCCGGTTCCAGTATTCCAGCAGCATCGAGGCCGAGCCTCGGCGGATGGCCACGTCGCCCTCTTGATCTGTGGGCTGGCCATCCTGGTCGATCACTGCAACTTCATGCCCCGGAACCGGTTTACCGATGCAACCCGGGCGCACGGGAAAATCCTGAGCGCAGGAAGACACCACCATGTTGCATTCGGTCTGGCCGTAGAATTCGTTGAACGTCAGGCCGAACGCCTGCTTCCCCCATTCCAACATCTCGGCACCCAGCGGCTCCCCTCCGGAAGCGACCGAGCGCAGACCGGGGATCGCCTGATCCGTGGCCTTGAGCATCCGCAATGCGGTAGGCGGAAAGAACACGTTCCGTACCCCGCCACGTGCGATAACATCCACACAGGCCTCTGGGGTGAATTTCTCAAGCCGGGCCGCCACAACGGGAATGCCCAGCGCCAGCCCTGGCATCAACACATCGAACAACCCGCCAATCCATGCCCAGTCGGCGGGCGTCCACAGACAGTCACCTTCGCGCAGATGGTTGTGGCTGATCGAGACCCCCGGCAAATGGCCGGTCAAAACCCGATGCCCATGCAGCGCGCCTTTGGGGCTGCCCGTGGTGCCGGAAGTATAGATCAGAACTGCCGGATCCTCGGGGCCGGTATCCGCAAAGGGCACCGGATCATCAGACGGAGCTATCTGATCGACCCGAACCGGTACGGCCAAATCCCCCAGCAGCGCAGCACCCTCTGCGTCTGTCAACACCAGTTGCGCCCCTGCATCCGCGACACGCGAGGCCAGCGCGTCATGTTTGAACAATTTAAACAAAGGCACCGAAATCGCGCCGATCTTCCAGATCGCAAGATGCGCCGCCGCGCAGCCGGGTGACTGGCTGAGCAGTACTCCAACGCGATCCCCAGGCCGCACCCGATCGAGCAAGGCGAGTGCGATGTCATCGGCCAAGCGTCCGAGTTGTGCAAACGTGACGACCTTGCCCTCACCCCCGGTCAGGTCGATGATCGCCGTCTGCTCTAGGGGCTGTTCCAAGCATTGCCGCGCCATGTTCAACCGGTCCGGCAGGTCCCAGCCCCCACCCTGATGCAAACCAGGTATGCTTTCAGCGGGACACATTACCGAAACCCTTTGTTTTTCTCGTTCTTTTCTGAATCGAGCCACCAAAGACGGTCACGGGAATTTGATGCAGATCAGAGTCGGCGGGCTTTGCTTCATGCAAAACCCGGTCATCAACAAATCCAAAGGCCGTAAAATGACCAAGAAACTCGCCGCTTTGACTCTTTCGACCGCGCTCGTCGCGTTTGCTGCGCCCGTTTTCGCCCAAAATCAGGGCGACTGGACCGTTGGTGTCGGTGTCGGCTATCTCGACCCGAAATCCGACAATGGGTCCCTCGCCGGGCTGGATGCAGATGTCGATTCCGACACACGCCCGATCTTTACTGCCGAGTATTTCGTTCGGGATAATCTGGGTATCGAGCTGCTGGCCGCCACACCGTTCAGCCATGAGGTCACACTGGGTGGCAGCCTCGACGCTGGGACCGTCAAACACCTGCCGCCCACACTGTCGCTGAACTATCACTTCCCGACCAACTCGGTCTGGAAACCCTATGTCGGTGCGGGTATCAATTATACCATCTTCTTCGACGAAAAATCGGCTCTGGGTGATCTCGAACTCGACAACTCGGTCGGCCTCGCACTGCAGGCCGGTCTGGACTATATGGTCACCGAAAAAGGCGCCGTGCGTTTGAACGTACGCTGGTTCGACATCGACTCGGACGTCAAACTGAATGGCACCGATATCGGCACCGCTGAAATCGATCCTTGGCTGGTCGGCGTATCCTACGTTCACCGCTTCTGATCCTTTACACAGAACGCCCTGCCGTTCCCTCGTCGGCGGGGCGTTTTTTTTTGCTCAGAGCATTTCGTTCATCAGTTCCCGTCCGATCAGCATCCGGCGGATTTCGCTGGTACCGGCGCCGATTTCCATCAGCTTGGCGTCGCGGAATATGCGGCTGACCGGCGAATCCGACAGGAACCCCGCGCCGCCCATAGCCTGAACTGCCTGATGGGCCTGCGTCATGGCCTGTTCCGAAGCATACAGACAGCACGCTGCCGCATCTTGCCGGGTCACATCCCCACGGTCACAGGCCTTGGCGACCTCGTAGACATAAGCCCGGGCAGAATTCATGGCCGTGTACATGTCAGCAATCTTGCCTTGCATCAGCTGAAAGCTGCCAATCGGTTTGCCGAACTGCTTGCGCTCGGCCAAATACGGCATGACTTCGTCCAGACAGGCGGCCATGATTCCGGTTCCGATCCCGGCGAGCACGACGCGTTCGTAATCCAGCCCTGACATCAGAACCGCGACACCCTTACCCTCCTCGCCCAGAACATTTTCAAAGGGCACCTCGACGTCATCGAAAATCAATTCCGCCGTGTTTGATCCGCGCATGCCCAGCTTGTCGAAATGGGGCGACGTGGAAAAGCCCGTCATCTCTTTTTCGACCAGAAAGGCGGTGATCCCTTTGGATCCAGCATCAGGATCCGTCTTGGCGTAAACGACCAGAGTATCCGCGTCCGGCCCGTTCGTGATCCAGTATTTGCTTCCGTTCAGCCGGTAGTGGTCGTTGCGCTTTTCCGCCTTCAGCTTCATCGAAACGACGTCTGATCCGGCGGACGCCTCAGACATGGCCAGCGCGCCCACATGTTCGCCGGAAATCAACCGAGGCAGATATTTCGCCTTTTGCTCGGGGCTGCCGTTCAGCTTGATCTGATTGACGCACAGGTTTGAATGCGCCCCGTATGACAATGAGATTGAGGCAGAGGCCCGCGCCAATTCTTCGACTGCGACGGTATGGGCCAGATAGGACATGGCCGCGCCACCATATTCCTCGGACACTGTAATTCCCAGCAGGCCCAATTCGCCCATCTCGCGCCAAAGCTCATTGGGAAACGCGTTCGAGGCATCGACCTTCGCGGCCATCGGCTTCACCCGCTCTTGCGCCCAGCGATGCACCATTTCACGCAGTGCGTTCACATCTTCACCCAGATCGAATTGCATGGCCGCCGTGAACATCGAACTCTCCCAGTAAATGAACGATTGTTCAAATAATCTGCCATGACCATGAACCCGGGTCAAGCGCTGACCGAAAAAGGTTCACCCGCGAGCCGATCCGGAGCGTCACAAATTCACCATACTCGACGATTAGATCGCCAAAGCCGTTAAGGTTTTTTGCTTCTAGGATTCTGCGAATGGCCCCAACCAATGTCATCGTAAATGGTACTTTTAATAGCGGTTCCGCAAATTGGTCTGGTACGGATATCGAAGCTGACCACACTGAAGGTGCCTATCTCGGGAATGGTTCATCGAATCGTGTGGCCGAAATGGATGGCAACGCAAGCCAAGTCACGGTGATGGAGCAAACCTTTACGCTGGATGACCCCAAATCCGGCGAGCTTAGTCTGGATTCCGCACTTAGGACGGCATCTAACTCGAATGCAGGCAGCGAAGGATTTACCGTCGAGATTCTGGACAGCAACGGCGTCGTTATCGCCTCGATGACTGTTCTGCCGACTGCGAACAGCTTTTCCACATTCACCATGCAGGTCGATTTCCCTTCCGCCGGTGACTATACCCTGCGCCTTTCCGAACTTGGCCCTAATGATAGCCTTGGCGCCATTGTCGATAACATCGAGTTACTGGTGTGTTTTTGTCAGGGCACCCTGATCGAGACGGAATTCGGGGAACGTCCCGTTGAAACCTTGCGTGAAGGTGATCTTGTGCTGACCCGATCGGGGCTGAAACCTGTCAGATGGATCGGACAGCGGCATCTTTCGGCAACCGATCTGGCAATCAATCCAAACCTGAATCCGGTTCGAATCGCGAAATCCGCATTGGGGGACGGTTTGCCGAAACAGGATCTATTGGTTTCCCGGCAGCACAGAATGCAAATCTCTTCGGCGGTGGCGCAGCGCATGTTCGGATCGCCGGATGTGCTGGTCGCGGCCATCAAGCTGTCGGAATTGCCGGGAATCGAGATAGACAACAGCCTTGATCAGGTTGTGTATTACCACCTGCTGTTCGACAACCACGAAATCGTTTTTGCAAATGGCGCCCCGAGCGAAAGCCTGTTGCTGACCGACACGTCGCTGGCATCCGTTACGGCGCAGGCCCGCGAAGAAATCCAAATGATCTTTCCGAATCTGCTGGAAGCCAAGAATACGGTGCCGTCTTATCCGATCCCTGAAATTCGGCTGCAAAAAAGACTGGTCGAGCGGCTGCGGAAGAACCAAAAATCCCCGCTCGAGTCACAGGTAATGTGATCAGGACTGGAACACCGCGCCGACTTCGGAGCGAATGATCCGTGCGATCAACCGGCAATCATCCAGTGAAAAAGTCAATGGCACTCGCATATCCATGATCCCGGTCAAAATGCGGTCACTCGCAGGCAGAGGCGCGCTTTCCACATATCGCCAACTGTCATAGCGCGAGGTAAACCCGGTGGGCTCTGCTCCGCCGAACCATTTCAGATCCACACCACGCGCCGCGCAGCGCTGCATCACAAGAGCAATCCGTTCGGGTGACCAGTCCAGCAGCAAGAACTGAATAGACGAGCCCACATAAGTTTCCGCCTCGGGCCGTTCGACAATGGTAAGTCCCGGCGTGCCGCGCAGCCCTTTTTCGATCTCGACATAGCGCTCATTCCACCGGTCAATCTGTTGTTCCAGATTGCGAAGCTGCGGCCTAAGGATCGCGGCCCTCAAATTGTCCATGCGCCCTGAGACGTTGGGCGTGGTGTACTTGATCCGCTCGAACACCTCTGGGCCCGGCGCTGCAAGGTGGCGCTCATACAGCATGTAGGATCCTGAAAGGACCGTCGCCTTGGCAGCCAGTTCCTCGTCATCGGTGATCAACAACCCGCCTTCACCGGAATTTATGTGCTTGTAGGTCTGGCAGGAATAACACCCGATAACGCCCTGCCGTCCGGATTTTTGCCCGCACCATGCGGCGCCCATCGTGTGCGCGCAATCTTCGATCACAGCCACACCGGCGGCATCGCAGATTTGCATCAACCGATCCATGTCGCACAGATGCCCGCGCATATGGCTGAGCATCAGCACATCAGACTGATCCAGTTTGCTTTCGAGATCATCCAGATCAATCGTCAGCGCTTCGGTCACACCGACAAATACCGGCTTGGCTCCGATCGAGGCAATCGCCCCCGGCACCGGCGCCAGGGTGAAAGCGTTGGTCAGAACCGTATCTCCGGGCTGCACCCCTATCGCGCGCAATGCTGTCGCCAGTGCATAGCCGCCCGAGGAGACCGCCAGACAATATTTTGCGCCGGTCTGCGCGGCAAATTCCTGTTCTAACAGGGCGGTCTCGGCCAGTTCGCCGGGCGACACGTTATATCTGTGCAGCCGGCCATGACGCAAAACGGCCAGAGCCGCCTCGATCGCCTCATCCGGGATTGGTTCCTGCTGGGTGAAATTGCCAGTAAACTTCTCAGTCATCTTTTCGCTCTTGCGGCCGCGATGGGCCGGGGTCAAGGGGTCAGGCTGCAGCTCCGACCAAATCAAAAACAAGTTTCGGCAGGTCATCAAAATGATGCAACAGCGCTTCGGGTTTCAGCGCAGCCATGTCGTCGCCAGATGGCCCGAATGTTACAAGCACCGAAGGTACACCTGCAGCACGCGCCGTATTCCGGTCGGTGTCGGAATCCCCGATCAGAACGCACAGATCCGGGTGTCCGCCGGCCCGGCGGGCAGCTTCACGCAGGGGCTCCGGATCGGGTTTGCGAACCGGCAAAGTATCCGCACCGACGAGTGAGCCGAACCGGTCGCGCACACCCATTTGGGTCAGCAACTGATGTGCCAGAGCCTCGGGTTTATTAGTGCAGATACCAACGCCATAGCCGGCCTCTTTCAACTTTCCAACCGCGTCCAGCGCGCCTGGATAAAACCGGGTATGGGTGTCAATCGCCTCCGAGTACGCTTCTAAAAGCATCGGGTAATAAGCGTGAACAGCCTGCTCGTCATAGGCCCCAACCCGCTTCAAACCGTGGGTCAGCATCATCCGCCCACCACGCAAAGCAATACCAGCATCCTGCCCGTGGACCAGCACATCGCCGTGCCCCATATCGCGAAAACAATGGTTTGCGGCCTCCAGCAAATCCCCGGAAGTATCCGCCAGTGTCCCGTCCAGATCAAAGATGACTGTTCGCATTACGCCTCCTGCCTCGGCGGGTTTTCGCCACGTCTTGTTGCAAACGGCAATCTAGTTTGATGGCTGAACCGCTTGCGACTTTACCCTCAGCGGATAAAACGGACTGCAACAAAACACAAAGAGAAAACGATTTCATGAGTATCGCCCTTGTCATCCTTGCTGCCGGTAAAGGCACCAGGATGAATTCGGATATCCCGAAAGTCCTGCACCCGATTGCTCAGGCGCCTATGCTGGTCCATGCCATGCGCGCTGGTGCTGTTCTGTCGCCCGAGCGGACCGTCATTGTCACCGGGCACGGGTCCGAAGCCGTTGCCAAAGCAACCCTGGCCGAGGACGAGACCGCACAAATCGCCATTCAGGCCGAACAGCTGGGCACCGCCCATGCTGTCGCACAGGCGCGCGAAGCGCTGCAGGGTTTCAACGGCGACGTGGTTGTTCTGTACGGGGACACGCCCTTTTTGCAACCCGATACGTTGGAACGTATGATCGAAGCACGGGCCAAGAACGATCTGGTTATTCTGGGTTTTGAGGCCGCAGATCCTGCACGCTATGGCCGGTTGGTCATGAACGGACAGGCCCTTGAACGCATCGTCGAATACAAAGACGCCTCGGATAAAGAGCGCGATATAACACTTTGTAACTCTGGTCTTTTGGCCTGTAACGCTGAATTACTGTTTTCGCTGATCGACAGCGTGGGAAATGACAATGCCGCCGGTGAATATTACCTGCCGGATGTCGTGGCAATCGCCCGATCCCGTGGCCTGAATGTCACCGCAGTCGCCTGTGACGAGGCACAGACGCTGGGTGTGAACTCACGCGTTGACCTGGCCGCTGCGGATGCGGTTTTTCAGGCCCGTGCCCGCGCCGAACTGCTGGATTTGGGGGTCACGCTGATGGCGCCGGAAACCGTCTATCTGGCCGCTGATACCGTCATTGGCCGCGATACGGTGATCGAACCCAACGTGGTCTTTGGCCCCGGTGTCACGGTGGAAAGCGGTGCAACGATCCGCGCGTTTTCGCATCTTGAGGGCTGCCATGTCAGCCGCGGCGCCATCGTCGGCCCCTATGCCCGCCTGCGCCCCGGCGCTGAGCTGGCAGAAAACACCCGCGTCGGAAATTTTGTTGAAATCAAGAATGCTGAAATCGCCGAAGGCGCCAAGGTCAACCATCTCAGCTATATCGGGGACGCAACGGTTGGGGCGGCGACAAATATCGGCGCGGGCACGATCACCTGCAACTATGATGGCGTGATGAAGCACCAAACGACCATCGGCCAGAACGTCTTTGTCGGATCGAACACCATGTTGGTGGCACCTGTCACCATTGGTGACGGCGCGATGACGGCCACCGGAACCGTGGTGACGCGCGATGTGGAAGCGGATGCTTTGGCCGTTGCGCGCGCCAAGCAGGACAACAAGCCCGGTTATGCGCGTAAATTGTTTGACATGTTGACGGCGAAGAAGGCTCGTCGCGACAAAGGAGCCTGACAGATGTGTGGGATTGTAGGCGTATTGGGCAAGCACGAAGCTGCCCCTATCCTGGTCGAGGCCCTAAAACGGCTGGAATACAGGGGGTATGACAGTGCAGGCATTGCTACGGTCAATGGCGGATCCCTGGGTCGGCGTCGGGCTGTAGGCAAGCTGGTAAACCTCAGCGACCTGCTGGTGCATGACCCGCTTCCGGGTAAATCCGGTATCGGCCATACCCGCTGGGCCACCCATGGCGCGCCGACAGTTTCGAATGCGCATCCCCACCGGGCCGGGCCGGTTGCCGTTGTTCACAACGGCATCGTTGAAAACTATCGGGAGCTGCGGACAGAGCTGGCGGAACACGGGATCGGGTTCGAAACCGAAACCGATACGGAAACCGTCGCCCTGATGGCGGAACATTACCTCAAATCAGGGCTGTCCCCGGTTGAGGCCGCCTATAATACCATCGACCGGTTGGTCGGCGCATTTGCCCTGGCCTTTCTGTTTGACGGCGAAGATGACCTGATCGTAGCCGCGCGCAAAGGCTCGCCACTGGCAATCGGGCACGGGGACGGAGAGATGTTTGTCGGCTCGGACGCCATCGCTCTAGCGCCGCTGACGGATCGCATCACCTATCTGGAAGAAGGTGACCGTGCGGTTCTGACTCGCACATCGCTGGAAATCCGCAACGAAGCAGGTGAGCTTGCCAATCGCGAAACCCGCAAGATCAAAGTGGATCACAGCCGCGCTGACAAGGCCGGGCACAAGCATTTCATGGCCAAGGAAATCGCGGAACAGCCGATTGTGGTTGCCGAGGCGATCCGGTCCTACCTGCCCGCCGCCGGTGATCAGGTCGTTCTGCCGGGGGATCTGGATTTCACCAAGCTGGACCGTTTGACGATGGTCGCTTGCGGGACTGCTTTCTACGCCTGTTTGACCGCCAAATACTGGTTCGAGCAACTTGCCAGAATACCGGTCGAAGTCGATATCGCCAGCGAATTTCGCTATCGTGAACCTCCGATCCCGGAACGCACTATGGCGCTGTTTGTCAGCCAATCGGGTGAAACCGCCGACACGCTGGCCGCCCTGCGGTATTGCGACGGCAAAGCGGACAAGGTCGTCTCAGTCGTCAATGTTCCAGAAAGCTCGATCGCACGTGAAAGCGACATCGCCCTGCCGATCCATGCCGGGGTCGAGATCGGCGTCGCCTCGACCAAAGCCTTCACCTGTCAGCTGAGCGTGTTGCTGATGCTGGCGCTCAAGGCTGCTGCGGACCGTGGCACGTTGAGCGACGAGGAACTTGCCGATCACGCCGCCGCGTTGCGCGGGCTGCCTTCGGTGCTGAACACCGCGTTGGATCAGAACCGGGCCATCAGGAAATCCGCCCAGCGCTTGTCCGAGGCGCGCGATGTTCTGTTTCTGGGACGCGGCCTGATGTACCCGCTGGCGATGGAAGGGGCGCTGAAACTCAAGGAAATAAGCTATATCCATGCCGAAGGTTATGCTTCGGGTGAGCTAAAGCACGGCCCCATTGCCCTGATCGATAAACACATGCCCGTGGTGGTTCTGGCCCCGCGAGACACGGTGTTCGACAAAACCGTGTCGAATATGCAAGAGGTCATGGCACGCAAGGGTAAAGTCATCCTGGTGTCCGATGATGACGGCATCGCCGAGGCCGAAGACGGGGTCTGGAGCACGATCCGCATGCCGCATGTGCACCCCAGCCTTGCACCGATCCTCTATTCGGTGCCCGCTCAGTTGCTGGCCTATCATACGGCGGTGGCCAAGGGTACGGATGTGGACCAGCCGCGCAATCTGGCGAAATCCGTAACGGTGGAGTGACACATGTCCAAGAAATTTCCGGCGCTGGATGACGCCCATCGCAAGTTTATCGAGGATCAGCATCTGTTCTTCGTCGGCACCGCCGGACCTGAAGGACGGGTCAATATCTCTCCCAAAGGGATGGACTCGCTGCAGGTACTGGGGCCCAATCGGATTGTCTGGATGAACCTGACCGGCAGTGGCAATGAAACCGCCGGACATTTGCTGGAGGTCAATCGCATGACCCTCATGTGGTGTTCCTTCACCACACGCCCGCTGATCCTGCGGACCTATGGCACCGCGCGTACATTGCATGCCGGGGACGAGGGCTGGGACGCGTTGGCCGGGCTGTTTCCCGACCACCGCAGCGCCCGCCAGATCTATGACCTTGCGATTGACATGGTTCAGACCTCTTGCGGATATGCCGTACCGTTCATGGAATACCAGTCCGAACGGGACACGATGCAGAAATGGGTCGACGGTAAGTCCGATGACGATATCCGCGATTATTGGGTTGAGCGGAACCATCAGACGATCGACGGCAAGCCAACACGCGCTGCGGACCTATGACGCCCGTCACCTATCTTGACCAGATCCGGGCCCATGCCGACCCAGAGCGCGCCGTGCAGATGGCGGCTTATCACAAGGTCGAACGCCTCTATCTGGGCGTTGCAAATCCGGTTCTGAACGACCTGAGCAAACTATGGCGACAGGAACTGGACGTTGCTGCGCGGGTGGATCTGGCTGACGCCCTCTGGCAGACCGATATCCATGAGGGCCGTCTGGCCGCAGCCAAGTTGCTAACCCAAGCCCGTATCCGCCCCGATGAGGCTGCTTGGGACCTGCTGCAAAGCTGGTTACCAGATTTCGACGCCTGGGCGGTGGCAGATCACGCCTGTATGGCGATGCAGAAACGCTTGTCTGCGGACCCGGCGCGGTTGGAACAGGTCGAAAGCTGGACAGCGTCAGACCACATGTGGACACGGCGCGCCGCGCTGGTGGCCACCCTGCCTTGGACCAAGCAGAACCACCCCAAGCCAGAAGACCTGAACCGGCGCGACCGTATTCTTGGCTGGGCAGCGGGCTATGTGCCCGACCGTGACTGGTTCATCCAGAAAGCAATCGCATGGTGGCTGCGCGAGCTGTCGAAACATGACGCGGACCGAGTGGTTAACTTTCTGCGCGACCATAGTGCGGCCATGAAGCCCTTTGCCCGGCGTGAAGCTGGCAAATATCTGAAAGGTCAGTTGGAATAAACTTCCAGCTCGACAAGTTCGTCATAAGGCAAAAGCAGCGCCCGCATTGCATCCAGCGACAGCCTGCTGCCGCCGCTTTCGGGCCCACGGGCCGGGACCAGCGTGATATAGGCCTGCGCCCCTGTTCTGGGCACAACAACACGTCCTGTGAACTCTGTCTCGACCAAAGGCGTTTCCATCCAGCGTCCAGGCGTTGTCGGATCACCCAAGCTGGCAATGGTGGTCTTGGCGCCAACCCAACCAGCGGCGGTTGCGGGGACCGGAACGGATTCGGTGACGTCAGCTTCCGCGGCGACCTCTGGTTCAGCCGCAGGTTTGTCGCGACCGAAAACTCGATCAGTTGTCGAGCGGACAGTGTCACAGCCTGCAACAAGGATACAAATGGTCAGCAGAGCGTATTTCATGGCCTGAACTTAGCCCCCCTCACAGGACTGTGCCAGCACAAAGCACAGTTCAGGCTTGTCGCAGGCCAGTCGCCGCTTTACGTATGACGCATGACAGCTCCGCTTATCGACCCGTTCGCACGTGCCATCACCTATCTCCGCGTCTCCGTTACGGATCGCTGTGATTTTCGCTGTGTTTACTGCATGTCCGAAGACATGAAGTTCCTGCCGAAAAAGGACCTGCTGACGCTGGAAGAGCTGGACCGTATGTGCACGACCTTCGTGAAGATGGGCGTGGAAAAGCTGCGCATCACCGGGGGCGAGCCGCTGGTCCGCCGAAACATCATGTCATTCTTCAATGCCATGACCCGGCATCTGGACAGCGGCGCGTTGAAAGAGCTGACGCTGACAACCAATGGCTCGCAACTGCACCGCTTTGCTGACGATCTCTATGCGGCGGGCGTGCGCCGGGTGAATGTGTCGCTGGACACGTTGGATGATGAGAAATTCAGCCAGATCACCCGTTGGGGCCGGTTGAAACAGGTTCTGAACGGAATTGATACTGCCCAAAAGGCTGGCCTGCGGGTCAAGATCAACGCTGTGGCCCTGAAGGGTTTCAACGAGGCCGAACTTCCAACAATCACCCAATGGTGCGCTGAGCGCGACATGGATCTGACCTGGATCGAGGTGATGCCGATGGGCGATATCGGGAACGAGAACCGTCTGGATCAGTACTGGTCGCTCAAGGATGTCCGCAAGGAATATGAAAGCCACTATACCGTCTCCGATCTGGCAGAACGCACTGGTGGACCAGCGCGATATGCGCGGCTTGAAGAAACGGGCCAGAAGATCGGCTTTATCACACCGCTGTCGCATAATTTCTGCGAAAGCTGCAATCGCGTCCGCCTGACCTGTACGGGTGAGCTGTATATGTGTCTGGGGCAAGAGGATATGGCCGATCTGCGTGCCCCCCTGCGAGATCATCTCGATACCGAGGCGCCGCTGGAACAGGCCATCCGCGCGGCGATAAATCTTAAGCCCAAAGGCCACGACTTCGACTATTCCCGCCAGGCGGTCGACGGCAAGATGAGCCGCCATATGAGCCATACGGGCGGCTGACATGACCGCCCCCTCTGGCCAGCCGACGCTGCTTTACCGTTTGTATTGCAGCCTGACCGCCGTTGCTGCACCTTTGGCTTGGCGCACCGTGCGCAAGAAACTCCTGGCGGCAGATGTCCCGACAATTCGCCAGCATGAAAGGCTCGGCCATGCCAGCCTACCACGCCCCAAGGGCCGATTGATCTGGTTCCACGCTGCAAGTGTGGGGGAAACCCTGTCGGTCATCAGCCTGATCAAACGGCTGGGTGAACGCCTGCCGGATGCCCAGTTCCTGGTTACCTCGGGCACCCCAACTTCGGCGGCGCTGATCGAAAAACGGATGCCACCCCGTACGCGACACCAGTATCCGCCGCTGGACACCGCAGGGCCGGTCCGGCGATTTCTGGATCACTGGCGCCCCGAAGCCGGAGTATTTGTCGAAAGCGAAATCTGGCCACGCCTGATCGTTGACGCGGCTGGACGGGGAATCCCTCTGGCCCTGTTGAATGCGCGCCTTTCAGATAAATCCGTCGAAGGTTGGAAAAAACGTCCACAAACCGCACGATTCATTTTGGACAATTTCAGCCTGTTCCTGACCCAGAATGGCAAAACCGCCGCTAATCTGGTGGACATGGGGGCTGTGGCGGACCGCGTGCAACCGGGAACCAACCTCAAAGCGATGTCCGATCCGCTTCCGGTCGATAATTCTGTGTTGGAAGATATTCAGACCCAGATTGCAGGGCGTCCTGTGTGGATCGCCAGCTCGACCCATGCCGGAGAAGAAGAAATCGTTCTGGCTGCCCATGCAAAATTGCTGGAACGTTGGCCCGACCTGCTGCTGTTGTTGATCCCGCGCCACCCCGAACGCAGACAGGATGTGGCCGCGCTGTTGAAACAGGCCGGTCAATCCGCAGTTTTCCGAACATCGGAGGGGCGGATCGAAACTGAAACACAGGTCTTTGTTGCCGACACACTGGGCGAGACGGGCACGTGGTATGCGCTGTGCCCAATCGTATTTCTGGGCGGTTCGCTGCACGAGATCGGCGGCCATAACCCGTTCGAACCCGCGCAGGCTGGGGCGGCGGTAATAACCGGTCCCGGATACTTCAACTTTGCCGAGACCTTTGCGCCGCTCATCGAAACCGGTGGCGCGGTTGAGGTGAACTCGGCGCAGGCCCTGGCAGACGCGGTCGCGGTTTGGCTCAGCGATCAGGACGCGCTGGATACAGCGCGCGATGCCGCAAAATCCTGCGTCAACACGCAGAAATCCGCGCTCGATTCCATTGTCGAGACCCTGTGCGACCGGCTTGGCCTGAAGACCACCGGCGTTTAGGGGCAGAGCACCTGCCTGCCCCTTGGGATCACGCCGCTGGCATCCTTTGCTCCACGATTTCGGCCCACCAGCTGCATCCTGCAGGGATAGCCTCATCGTTGAAGTTATATTCGGGATGGTGAACTGCTGCGGTGTCCCCATTACCCACCAAAATATAGGCACCCGGACGCTCTTCGAGCATAAAGGCGAAATCCTCGCCGCCCATGATCAGCGGTGCCTGGTCACAATCGCCCGAGACCGACCGCGCCACCTGGGCTGCGAAATCGGTTTGATCATCGCTGTTCACCATTACCGGATATCCCCGGTAATAGGTCACCTCAACCGCTCCTCCAAATGTGGCGGCCACTCCGGTGCAGATCTCGGTCACGCGCTTTTCGGCCATATCCCGCATGTCCCGGCTCATTGTACGGACCGTACCGCGCAGCTTTACAGTCTGAGGGATCACGTTGAATGCGGTTGAAGAGGTTTCGAAGGAGGTCACCGAAACAACCACCTGATCCACCGGGTCAGCGTTTCGCGCCGCGATGGTCTGGAGCGCCAGAACCGCCTGCGCCGCCATCACAGTTGTATCCACGGTTTCGTGCGGCTTGGCTGCGTGGCCGCCTTTGCCTTCGAAAACGATGTCGAACTGATCAGTAGCTGCGAAAAACGCGCCAGGACGGATGGCGAAACTGCCCACCGGACGGCCGGGCCAGTTATGCATTCCGTATACTTCCTGAATGCCCCAGCGATCCATCATCCCGTCTTCACACATCTCACGACCACCGCCGCCACCTTCTTCGGCAGGTTGGAAAATGACCACCACTGTCCCGTCAAAATTCCGCGTTTCCGAAAGGTATTTCGCCGCCCCCAACAACATCGCAGTATGACCATCATGGCCGCAGGCGTGCATCGCCCCATCGGTATTCGAGGCATAGTCCAATCCGGTCGCCTCATGGATCGGCAGCGCATCCATATCGGCACGCAAACCGATAACCTTACCGCCCGTGTCCGCCTTGCCCTTGATCACACCCACCACGCCCGTTCGGCCAATTCCGGTTACCACCTCATCGCAGCCGAACTCTTTCAGCTTTTCCGCCACCAGCGCACTGGTGCGATGGGTTTCAAACAGGATCTCTGGATTTTGGTGGATATCACGCCGCCATTCCGTGATTTCACTCTGCAGTTCTGCGAACCGGTTTTTGATCGGCATGTGTATCTCCCAAAATCATCGTTCGTCGCTGTCACCGGGACGCAACGCGCCTGACAACAGGACAATGAAAACAGCCAGCGGCAGCAAGGCCATGAATGCAAGACGCAATGTAAGCATCTCTGCCAGAAACCCAATAAGGGGCGGGCCAATCAACAACCCGCCATACCCTAATGTGGCCACGCTGGCGATGGCTTGACCAGGCGGGACATGCGGATCATTTGCCGCCCTGCTGAACGCAAGCGGCATGATCACTGCATATCCAAGCCCCATCAGTCCAAACCCAACCAGAGCAATCCCGGCATCATAGGCCGATACCACAGCCAGCACCCCCAAAGCGGCGCATACCCCTCCGAAACGGGCCGTCGCGGTTGGTCCGAACCGCGCGATCACGACACCACCCACCAGACGGAACGCGACCATTGTCACCGAAAAGACTGCATATCCCAGCGCTGCGACGCTTTCGGGCGCACCAGTCACATCCCGCAGGAAAATCGCGCTCCAGTCCGCGACGGCCCCTTCACCCAATGCCCCGCACAGGGCAATAAATCCGACAAGTATCAACGCACCCGACGGAAGTGCAAATATCGCCCCGCCCGCGGCCACAACACGGTGCGAATTCCACTGCACACGGGACAGAGCCAGTGTCAGCCCAACTACGATGCCACCGGCCAGTAAAAAGTGCTGTGACACCGTCAGGCCCATCTGTATCGCACCAAATCCGCTCAGCGCTCCCAGACCGGCCCCCAGGCTCCACATCGCGTGAAAAGACGACATAACGGGCCTGTCATAAGCGCGCTCAACCTCTGCTGCCCAGGCGTTCATCGCCACATCCATTGAGCCGTGGAAGGCCCCGAATACGAACAGGAAAAACGCCAATGCCCAAAAGCTTCCGGCAAAGGCCAGCAAGATAAGGGATGCGGTATAAAGAATGGCGATGATCCGTGTGATCACCACAGCCCCGAACCGATCTGTCAGACGTCCGGTAACCGGGAACGAACACACAGCCCCAGCCGCCATGAACAGCAAGCCGTAGCCAAGCGCTTCGTGCGACAGGTCCAGGTGATCCCTGACTGCGGGAATACGCGAGGCCCAGATCCCGAACAAAGCGCCGTTCAAAATGAACATGGCCGCCACGGCCCGCCAAGCGGCCATAATTCCGATCACGTATTTTCCTTTGCTCCGCGCCCGCCCCTGTCAGTTCTACAGCCTAGGGAAGGTTTAGCAAACGCGGATTAGGCCAACCGCTTTCGTATATGCCTGATACCCAGCCAGACACACAGGACAACCGGCAAGGTTGCCGCCGCGGTCAGCATCCCCTTGCTGATCCCGGTGGCGGTCAACGGGTACAACAGATAGCTGGCCAGTGAGACCGCATAATAGCTAATCGCCACCACGGAAAGCCCCTCGACTGTGTGCTGCAACCTCAGGGCCAGATCAGCACGGCGGTCCATACTTTCCAGCAAGGCCTGATTCTGGGCGCTGCGTTCCACATCTACCCGGGTCCGCAGCAACTCACCCCCCCGGATCGCCCGGTCGGACAAGGTCTGCAGCCGACTTTCCGTGGCTTTCACTGTCCGAATTGCGGGCTCATACCTGCGCATCATGAAATCGGCAAAGGACTGACGGCCCTCGAACCTTTCCTCGCGCAATACCTCGATCCGTTGGTTCACGATGGCCTCATAGGCCCCGGTAGCCCCAAAGCGAAATGCGCATCGGGCAGAAAGTGTTTCCAATTCGATGGATGTTGACAGCAGATCGGGCAGTAGTTCGTCAGGATGCGCCGAGTTATCTGTCATCTGCCCCATAAGCCGGGTCAACTTTCCATCCAGCTCTCCGATTTTCGGCATCAGTTGCTTGATTCGAGCAAAGCCCAACATGGACATGGCTTTGTAGGTTTCGATCTCGCACAGGCGCTGGATGATGCGCCCGGTTCGGCGCTGTCCTGTTCCCTTGGTCACGAAGAGCGCGAAGCGCATATGCCCAGCCGGATCAATCCGAAAGTCACTGGCACAAATCGCAGCATCATCCAGCACGCGCGCAACCGCAAGGCTTTCGGGTTCGAACCATTCGGCCAGCGCGGCTTTTACCGCCTCATCATCTGGTCTTTCAGTCACCCGAACCATGGCCGAGGTTATCCTCTGGCCCGGGCTGGCCATCAGCCAATCAGGTGGGAAAGCTTCAAAATCAGCGGGGTTGAAGGCCCGGTCACTGACATTCCGGGTGATCGCCGTATAGGTCACAAATTCCGTGTGCTGCTCCCACTTGAGCCAGTGACGCCCGATCTGACCCGCGTAATGCGTCGCGTCCGGCTGCGGGTGCTGCGCACCGTGACGGTCCAGAAGATTGACCAGATGGGCAATGTCTTCGCTCCGGTCCCTCGCTACCGCCGCCACGGGTTTCTTGATGGCCAAAAACGCAACGGTGCATGGCGTCGAGGCCACGGGAAACGGGCGCGCATGCAACTCGTTGGCCAGCGAATAGCGCAATGGATGATCGTCGATCGGCGTCATTGAATGCTCCGGCGTTGTCCGGCGCACTATACGACAGTTCAAAAATACATCAATTATCTTTTTATTTCAATAACTTACATGGATACTACGGTATACAAACCCCTTATGTCATTGATTTGGCTGCCACAGTTCGATTGGGTTGCCCTCAGGGTCGTGAATACGTGCGAATTTTCCAACCTCGCTATCCCATTCCGGATTGGTCTCGACGGCAATGCCTGCGGCTTGCAACTGGGTCGTCATGGCAGACAGATCATCAACCCGAAAATTGATCATCCACTGCTGCTCGGCGCGGCCAAAATAATCGGTGTCCTGCGCAAACGGGGCAAAGACCGTATAGCCTTCGCGCTGCTTCCAGGGGACGGGATCGTAATGATGA
This sequence comes from Ruegeria sp. CDSC081, assembly GCF_059610485.1. Taxonomy (NCBI): domain Bacteria; kingdom Pseudomonadati; phylum Pseudomonadota; class Alphaproteobacteria; order Rhodobacterales; family Roseobacteraceae; genus Ruegeria; species Ruegeria sp. CDSC081. The sequence continues at coordinate 93,686 of NZ_JBXWNS010000006.1, forward strand.
ACGCCAAGATGGGTCTCGTACCAATCCCGCAGCGCTTCCGGATCTCTGGCGCGAAAAAACACGCCACCTATGCCGTTGACCTTTTCCATGGGGCACCTCCTAGTCTTTCTATAATAGCCCAAGGATACCACATTCCGCCCGCCTCATCTGGCCAGAAAAATCTTGGGGGCTTGGAGGCAAAGCCCCCAACATGACAAACAAGAAAAGGGCGCCCGAAGGCGCCCTTTGCATTTTGGTTAAGGCTTTAGATCAATCGATCATCGGCAGCAGCTTGTCCAAGCTTGCTTTGGCGTCGCCATAGAACATGCGGGTGTTCTCTTTGAAGAACAGCGGGTTTTCGATACCCGAATACCCCGTACCCTGACCACGTTTGGACACGAACACCTGCTTGGCCTTCCAGCATTCCAGAACCGGCATCCCGGCGATGGGGCTGTTGGGGTCTTCCTGTGCTGCAGGGTTCACGATGTCATTCGAACCGATGACGATGGCAACATCCGTTTCCGGGAAGTCCTCGTTGATCTCGTCCATTTCCAGAACGATGTCATACGGCACCTTGGCCTCGGCCAGCAGAACGTTCATGTGGCCCGGCAAACGACCGGCAACCGGGTGGATCGCAAAGCGCACATTCTTGCCCTGCGCCCGCAGCTTGCGAACCAGTTCGGACACCGATTGCTGTGCCTGCGCGACGGCCATGCCATAGCCCGGAATGATCACCACGCTGTCGGCGTCATTCAGGGCTGCGGCAACACCGTCGGCCTCGATTGCAATCTGCTCGCCTTCGACAGCCATCTGCTCACCTTGCGGACCACCAAAGCCACCCAGGATCACACTGACAAAGTGCCGGTTCATCGCCTTACACATGATGTAGGAGAGGATCGCACCGGACGAGCCCACAAGCGCACCGACCACGATCAGCAGGTCGTTGCCCAGCGAAAAGCCGATGGCCGCAGCCGCCCAGCCTGAATAGCTGTTCAGCATCGACACAACCACCGGCATGTCGGCACCGCCGATGCCCATGATCAGGTGATAACCAATAAACAAGGCGGCCAGCGTCATCAGGAACAGGGGCAGGAATCCGCCCGTGGACGTGTACCAGACCAGACAGATCAGCGAGAGCCCCGCCGCAGACGCATTCAGCGCGTGACCACCGGGCAGTTTGGTTGCCGTCGATGTGACCTTGCCAGCCAGCTTGCCATAAGCCACGACCGAACCGGTAAAGGTGATCGCGCCGATGAAGATGCCCAGGAACAGTTCCACGTGCAGGATTGCCAGCTCTGCCGCTGTCTTCTTGGCGATCAGCTTGGCAAACGCGCCCAGGTCGGACAGGTCGACGTCTTTGGCGGCATCAACAACCGCAAAAACTTCGGCGACATTCTTGATTTCAAAATGCGCGTTGAAACCCACGAACACAGCCGCCAAACCAACCAGCGAATGCATCGCAGCCACAAGCTGTGGCATCTCGGTCATCTGGACGCGCTGCGCCACATATTGACCGATCAGACCACCACCTATGATCAGCAGCAGTGACAGCAGCCACAAGCCCGAACCGGGGCCGACCAGCGTAGCGAAAACCGCCAGCGCCATACCGACGATGCCATACCAGACAGCGCGCTTGGCGCTTTCCTGGTTCGAAAGGCCGCCAAGCGAGAGGATGAACAGAACAGCCGCAACAACGTAGGCGGCAGTGGTGAAGCCATAATCCATGTGCCCGGCCTCCTTAAGATTTCTGGAACATGGCAAGCATGCGCCGAGTTACGAGGAAGCCACCGAAGATGTTGATCCCGGCCATGAATACGGACAGAGCCGCCAGCAGAATAACCAGGAACGACCCGGATCCGATCTGCATCACTGCGCCAACGATGATGATCGACGAGATCGCGTTGGTAATCGCCATCAGAGGCGTGTGCAGGCTGTGCGCGACGCCCCAGATCACCTGGAATCCCACGAAGATCGCCAGCACAAAGACGATGAAGTGCTGCATGAAGCTGGCCGGAGCAATCAGACCGATCAACAGCATTAGCGCACCGCCGATACCCAGCAAGGTGAACTGCTGTTTGGTTTGCGCCTTGAAGGCCGCAACTTCCTGCGCCTTTTTCTCCTCCGGGGTCAGCTCCCTGACCTCAGGCTTTTTCTGAGCGGCAATCGCCTGAACTTTCGGCGGCGGTGGCGGGAAGGTGATTTCACCTGCATGCGTCACGGTTGCGCCGCGGATCACGTCGTCTTCCATGTCATGGTTGATCTGACCGTCCTTTTCAGGCGTCAGGTCTGTCATCATGTGACGGATGTTGGTTGCGTAAAGCGACGAAGACTGTGCCGCCATCCGGCTTGGGAAATCGGTATAGCCGATGATGGTCACGCCATTATCGGTCACGATCTTCTCGTCAGCAACGGTCAGCTTGCAGTTGCCGCCTTTTTCCGCCGCAAGGTCCACGATCACCGAACCCGGTTTCATCGCTTCGACCATGTCCTTGGTCCAAAGCTCGGGCGCTTCGCGGTTGGGGATCAACGCGGTGGTGATCACGATGTCCATTTCCGGAGCAAGCTCGCGGAACTTGGCCAGCTGTGCCTCGCGGAATTCATCGGACTGAACACTCGCGTAACCGCCGGTTGCCGCGCCGTCCTGCTGGTCTTCTTCGAAGTCCAGATAGACGAATTCGGCGCCCATGGATTCAACCTGCTCCGCCACTTCGGGGCGTACGTCGAACGCATAGGTGATCGCACCCAGAGAGGTCGAGGTGCCAATGGCGGCCAGACCGGCCACACCGGCACCTACGATCAGAACCTTGGCAGGCGGTACTTTACCAGCAGCCGTCACCTGACCGGTGAAGAACCGGCCAAAGTTGTTACCCGCTTCGATCACCGCGCGGTAGCCCGCTATGTTGGCCATCGACGACAGAGCGTCCATCTTCTGGGCACGACTGATACGCGGCACCATTTCCATGGCGATCACGTTGGCGCCCTTGGACTTGGCGGCCTCCATGCCCTTTTCATTCCCTGCGGGGTTGAAGAACGAGATCAATGTCTTGCCCTTGGCAAGACGCTTCAGCTCGGTTTCATTTGGCTGACGTACCTTGGCGACGATGTCGGCGGCTTTCCACAGCGCAGCCGCGGTTCCGATAACCTCGACACCCGCCTCTTTATATGTGGCGTCCGAGAACCCGGCCGCAGCGCCGGCCCCTTTCTCGATCAGGCACTCATACCCGAGCTTTTGCAGTTGACGGGCTGAATCCGGAGTCATCGCGACCCGGTTCTCACCGTCAAATGTTTCCTTTGGCGTTCCAATCTTCAACGGCGCGTCCCCCTAATTTTCGGTCAGTTCGCAAGGATAGTTGGCATTCTATCTGAAGAACCAGTTTTAACTGCGCAAGATTATTTCGCAAGCGCAGCATTGTTACGTCGTGTAAAATCCCGTCCACCTCAGATCCAGCGGCGGGTTTGCCTTTCATATCTGGCGAAATCCGTGCGAAAGGCACGGCGCATACGGCTTTCTTCCGGCACAATAAACCTGCGTTCCAAAATCCAGACAAAAACAGGCAACAACACCAAGGACAGCACCGCGTCGAAACGCAGAATCATGCCGGCCAGAATAAGTACATCGCCAACGTAGATCGGATTGCGGCTGCGCTTGAAGATACCTGTTTGAACCAGACTCGATGGAGTTTCATGCGGCAGGACGGTCGTTCGATGCCGACGAAACTCGGCAATCGCCAGCACGACAAGAACGACGCCGCCCCCGATCAGAAGGCCGCTGAGCAGGTCGGTAAACCCGCTGGCCAGCGACAGACCGAAGGACGCATAGGTCGCCTGCAGCCAGGCGAGAACAGCAAAGGCCACCAACCAAGCGGGCGGAATGTCGAGTTTGCGCTTCATGCTTGTTCCTCTGATCCTGCGGTATGGATGTCGCATTTGTCGGGGTATGTACCGCTTTGCATCCACGAAAGCAAAACCACAGTTGGTCGCATCTGTGCATTTTCGGCCGAACGCGTAGACACGGCAGAACTGATCAGATAGCCCTTTAGTCAGACATTTGTCAGAATTCTGCACAGGACCTCCATGACTGATTTCGCTGCAACCAAAGCCATGTTCGATCTGCCGAATGGAACCATTTATCTGGACGGCAACTCGCTTGGCCCATTGCCACGTGCTGCCGCCGAGCGGGTGAGTGGAATGATGACACACGAATGGGGTCAAATGCTGATCACCGGTTGGAACAAGGCCGGGTGGATGGGGCTTCCGACCGGGCTTGGCGACCGTATCGGGCGGTTGATCGGGGCGGAACCGGGTACCATCGTGACCGGCGATACCCTGTCGATCAAGGTCTATCAGGCTGTTGCCTCGGCGCTGGAGCTTTGCCCCGACCGCAAGGTTGTGCTGTCTGATAACGGCAATTTCCCTTCGGACCTTTATATGGTCGACGGCCTGCTGCGTTCACTCGGATCGGAATACGAATTACGGGTGGTCGCACCCGAGGAAGTTTCCGAAAACATCACCAAAGACGTCGCGGTTCTGATGCTGACCGAGGTCGATTACCGGTCTGGCCGGATCCATGACATGAAGGCGCTGACGGAACAGGCCCATGCGAACGGCACAATAACCGTTTGGGATTTGGCCCATTCCGCAGGGGCGATCCCGGTTGAGTTGTCCAGCTGCAATGCGGATTTTGCCGTTGGCTGCAGCTATAAGTATCTGAACGGAGGCCCTGGCGCGCCGGCGTTCATCTATGTGGCGCCCCGCCATGCGGATCGCGTGCGCCCTGCATTATCCGGGTGGCTGGGCCATGAAGCCCCGTTCACGTTCGATCTAGATTACCGCCCCGGACAGGGTATCGAGCGGATGCGTGTCGGCACACCTCCGATCATCCAGATGACCGCGCTGTCTGCGGCGATGGACATCTGGGACATGGCCAACATCAAAGACGTGCGCGCCAAGTCAATCGAACTGACCGAGCTGTTTATTTCGGGCGTCGAGGCCACCTGCCCTAACCTGAAACTGGCCAGCCCCCGCGACCCTGCGCAGCGTGGCAGTCAGGTTTCATTCCGTTTCGCCGATGGCTATGCCGCAATGCAGGCCTTGATCGCGCGCGGCGTGATCGGTGATTTCCGCGCCCCGGACATCATGCGCTTTGGGTTCACCCCGCTCTATATCGATGAGCAGGATGTAAACGGCGCGGTGGACATTCTGGCCGACATCATGACCAACCGGTTATGGGACGCACCGGAATACAAAGTCAGACAGCGGGTTACCTGATTTCCAACGCTGCACCAATCATGGCGGCAAGGTTCGAGTTCATCCGGTCGAATTCTTGAAAATCCGTCGCGCTGATTTTGTTTCCCCGCAGCGCAGAGGCAATGGTCTCCGCAGTCTCTCTTGCGCCATCAAACAAACGGACACGATCATTCGACGCTTCTTTCTGTAGCCACCCGGTATATAAAGATTGCAGCCGGGCCTCGCCCTGCGTGATTATATCCGAGGCCAGCGACTTTCCTGCATCCAACAGTTCCATCCCGTGTGGAGAGGACATGATCTGAGCCATACCATCGGTCTGCACGTGGATTGCCTGGCCGATGATCTGCGAAACCGAGCCGTCTGCATGAAGGGCTTTCGCAACGGCTTCGATCTTCTCCTCATAGTGCAACTCGGTGAGTCTGCGCAGGATCGCCTCTTTGTTGTCGAAATACAGATACAATGCAGGGCGCGAGATCCCCACGCCCTTTGCGATTTCATCCATCGACGTCTTTTTAAAGCCGTAAGCCGCGAATGCCTTACGCGCCGATTCCAGTATGGCAAGGTACTTTGCGTCTAGCACGAAATCTCTCATCTGAACCTTTTGACACTTTTCACTCAATTTGTCAGTTGACACTCTGACACTCACACCCATTTATGTCAGAACGTCACTAAATGCCAAGAGGGAGACGCAGCCATGACGGCCAGCTTAAAGATAAATGGGACGTCATATGAGGTCGATCTACCCGAGGATGTCCCCCTTTTATGGGTTCTGCGCGACGAGATCGGACTGACCGGCACCAAGTTTGGCTGCGGGGTTGCGGCATGCGGCGCCTGTACCGTTCATATAGACGGAGAAGCCGTGCGCTCTTGCCAGGTTGCCTTGTCCGATGTCTGGGGTGACGTCACCACAATCGAAGGTCTGGGCAGCCCGGACGCGATGGCCAAGATACAGCAGGCCTGGGTTGACCATCAGGTTGCGCAATGCGGTTATTGCCAGTCGGGTCAGGTCATGCATGCCGCCGCGCTATTGGCCGAGAACCCCAGCCCCACGGATCAGGACATAGACGATGCGATGCAGGGCAATCTGTGCCGCTGCGGCACCTATCCCCGTATCCGTGCCGCGATCCATGACGCAGCCTCCAGACTGAAGGAGGCATAAGCGATGGCCTCCGTAGGAAAAATTCTTCGCCGCACGTTTCTCATCGGCTCAGCCGCCATTGTTGGCGGCGTCGCGTTTGGCGCCTATTATGTCAGCCGCCCGGCAGGCAACCCGCTGAAGCCTGGCGATGGGGAAACCGCGCTTAGCCCGTTCATCCTGATTGATCAGCAGGGCGTAACCCTGTTCGCGCCACGTGCCGAGATGGGACAGGGCGTAATGACCACTTGGGCAGCCCTAATTGCCGAAGAACTGGACGTCGAATTGGACGATATCCGGGTCCTTCACGGGCCTGCGGCAGCCGCCTATTACAACTCGGCCATTTTGGGTGAGAGCCTGCCGAACAAGGGATATGACATCTCGAATTTCCAGCACAATCTGGCACAGTCGTTGGGCGTTCTGGGCAAGGTTGTCAGTCTGCAGGTCACAGGCGGCTCGACCTCGATGCGCGATGGGTTCGAACGCATGCGCGAAGCCGGGGCCACAGCCCGGGAAACGCTGAAACAAGCAGCGGCTGATCGTCTGGGCCTGGAGCGTGACCAGTTGAAGACCGAAAACGGCGCCGTGATCGCGCCGGACGGGACGCGCATTCCCTATACCGAACTGGCTGAGGCCGCCGGGCAGATCGAACCCATGCAGGTCGAGCTGCGCGATCCCTCAGACTGGCGTTTGCTGGGACAGAATCTGCCACGAGTCGACATGGTTGGAAAATCCACGGGCACGGCCGAGTTTGGCATCGACGTGCGCCCCGAAGGTATGAAATTCGCCTCGGTCCGGATGAACCCAAAACTGGGCGGTGCGATGAACGGCTTTGACGCCAGCGCTGCGGAATCCATGCCCGGCGTGGAAAAGGTGGTCGATCTGGGCAACGGCGTGGCGATTATTGCCAATAACACCTGGCTGGCCATTCAAGCGGTTGAGGCCATAGACGTCGATTGGGCCGACGCCCCATACCCGCCGGATACTGACGGTATATTCGCAAAAATTGCCGAGGCGTTTGACGACTCGCCAAATTCGACCATGCGTGACGATGGCGATGTTGAAACCTTGCCCGAAGGGGCCACCGAAATCACCGCTGAATATCAGGTACCCTATCTGGCGCATTCCACGATGGAGCCCATGAACGCCACCGCGCTGTTCACTGGTTCCAGGCTCGAGCTGTGGTGTGGCAACCAGGCGCCGACTTTCCTTCTGACCCGCGCTGCAAACACGGCGAATCTGGATAAAGAAGCGGTCGAGATTCACACCACCTATCTTGGGGGCGGATTTGGTCGTCGTGGAGAGCTGGATTTCATCGAAATCGCAACCAAAGTTGCCATGGCCATGCCCAATACTCCGGTCCAGACCACCTGGAGCCGCGAGGAGGACATGCGCCATGACTTCTACCGACCCGGTGCACTGGCGCGGATGCGTGGCGCAGTCAAAGACGGCAAGGCGGTTTTGATCGACGCCAGAGTTGCATCGCAATCCTGCACGCAACAGGCCGTGGAACGCATATCGGGCCTGCCCGGCGCTGGCCCCGACAAGGTCCTGGTCGAAGGTCTTTTTAACCAGCCCTATGCCGTGCCGAACTACCGCGTCAGCGGCCACATCGCCGATCTGGATGTACCTGTGGGGTTCTGGCGCTCTGTCGGCAACAGCCATAACGGGTTCTTCCACGAGACATTCATGGACGAGCTGGCCCTGGTCGCCGGTCGCGATCCGCTGGAATTCCGACTTGAGCTGGCCCAAAATGAGCACGCGCCTTCGGCAGCTGTCCTGCAAGCCGTCAAGGAAATGTCAGGTTGGACGGGTGATACGCCTGCCGGTGTTGGTCGTGGCGTGGCAATGACCTATAGCTTTGGCACCCCGGTGGCGCAGGTGATCGAGGTGGTCGATGAGGACGGCACCATTCGCATCGCAAAGGCGTGGATTGCCTGCGATGTGGGGCTGGCGCTGGATCCCGGAACGATTGAGGCGCAGATGTTCGGTGGCATGATCTATGGCCTGTCAGCAGCCGTGATGGGTGAGATCACCTTCGCCGACGGTGAGGTCGAGCAATATAACTTCCCCGACTATGACGCGCTGCGGATGCATAATGCCCCGGTGACCGAGGTCCGCATTCTGGAAACCAATCGCCATCTGGGTGGTGTGGGCGAGCCGGGGACGCCTCCGTCGATGCCAGCACTTGGCAACGCCCTATTCGACCTTACCGGCAAGCGCGCCCGCAGCTTGCCGTTGATCAACCAATTCGATCTGCTGGTTTGATAGCAAAGCGCCGGTCCCTTCAATCAGGGCCGGCGCAGGGACTCAGGCGGTTTGTTTAACCAATCCCGATCGCACTCCTGCGGACCAGTCGCGTGCCGCATCGCCAAACGCCTCAAAAAGCGGCCGCGAGACAGGGTCATTGACCGCGTCCCATTCCGGGTGCCATTGCACCGACAGGGTGAAACCGGGCGCGTCCTGCACATAAATCGCCTCGGGCGTGCCGTCTGGTGCAGCGCCGTCAATCACAATGCGATGTCCAACCGTTTTGATCCCCTGCCCGTGCAGCGTGTTGGTCATCACCTCGGCAGCGCCCATCAACCGATGAAACACGCCCCCCTCGGTCAGGTTGACCACATGGCGCAGGGCAAATTTTTCTTCCAACGTGCCGTCGGGTGGCATCCGGTGGTTCATTCGCCCCGGCAAATTCCGGATTTCTGGATAAAGTGTTCCGCCCATGGCCACGTTAACTTCTTGAAAGCCGCGGCAGATACCGAAAAAGGGCTGCCCCCTTTCGACACAGGCCCGCACCAAAGGTAACGTGATCGCATCGCGAGCCCGGTCGAAATCACCGTGTGCTTCGGTTGCGGGTTCGCCATATTCCTCGGGATGTACATTGGGGCGTCCTCCTGTCAGCAGGAAGCCATCACAGACTTGCAACAGTTCCTCAACACAGACATACCGCGGGTCGGCAGGGATCAGCATCGGCAAGCAACCCGAGACATTGGCCACCGCATCCGAGTTCATCGTGCCGCCGGCATGAGTCGGATATTGATCGTTCATCAAATATGAATTGCCGATGATACCGACGACAGGTCGAGCCATTATTCTTTCCTAGTTCTTTCCGCACGTTCCGGGAAAGGTATCGACAGGGTCACAGGCGCGCAATAGCACATAGCCTGTGTGTCAGCGCAAGTCTCTGTTCACCCCTGCACAACAAGGGGCCTGATCGGACCACCGCCGAATAGGCCCTGTTCGCTTTGCGCGCCGCTTGTGCCGCGTAAAGATCGGAGAGCCTTTGCCGGCTCTCCGAGTTCACCAAAGGTCAAACTTCGCCAGTCAGCCCGGCCGCTTCGATCCCGGCCATGGCAGCGATGGCGTCGTTATCCGACGTGTCGCCGGTCACACCGACTGCGCCGATTACGGCACCTTTTCGGTCACGCAGCAGAACACCGCCCGGAACCGGCACGACCTGACCGCCATAAACACCGTTTACGGCGGCCATGAAATAGGCCTGCGCCTCGGCGCGTTGCATCTGGGCTGTGCCCGCCATCCCCAGCATGACCGAGCCATAGGCCTTGCCCTGCGCAATCGCAAAACGACCAGGGGCAGCACCGTCTTCACGCTCAAACGCGATGACGTGGCCACCAGCATCAAGAACGATGACCGAGAGGGGTTTCAGCCCCAACTCGCGCCCTTTTTCAAGGGCTTTGCGGATAAGGGTACGGGCTTTGCGCAAAGAAATTACCATATTCGATCCAGTCATTTCTGTTGGGTTAAAGGCTGGCTTTCATCTCCAGACGGCGGGCGTGCAAGACAGGTTCAGTATAACCCGAGGGCTGAACACGGCCTTTGAAAACCAGATCACAGGCCGCCTGGAAGGCGATGCCGTCGAAACCGGGAGCCATTGGGCGATACGCCGGATCGCTATCATTCTGCCGATCGACCACTACGGCCATTTTCCGCATCGCGGCCATGACTTGCGCCTCATCGACAGTGCCATGATGCAGCCAGTTGGCCAAGGCCTGAGACGAAATCCGGCAGGTGGCACGGTCTTCCATCAGGCCAACATCATTGATGTCCGGCACTTTCGAACAGCCAACGCCTTGATCGACCCAGCGAACCACATAGCCCAGGATGCCTTGCGCGTTGTTTTCGATCTCACGCGCAATCTCATCATCGCTGAGGTTGCGGCCGCCCAGCAAAGGCACAGTCAGCAGATCATCCAGCGTACCACGTGCGCCACCGGCAGCCAATTCGTCCTGGCGCTCTAGGACGTTGACCTTATGATAATGTGTTGCGTGCAGTGTCGCGGCAGTCGGCGACGGCACCCAGGCGCAAGTTGCGCCCGATTTCGGGTGACCGATCTTGGCGTCCAGCATGTCACCCATACGGTCGGGCATCGCCCACATGCCTTTGCCAATCTGTGCCTTGCCCTTCAAGCCACATGCCAGACCGATATCAACATTGCGATCTTCATAAGACACAATCCACGGCGTGTTCTTGATGTCGCCCTTGGGCAGCATTGGTCCTGCCTCCATCGAGGTGTGGATCTCATCCCCGGTCCGGTCCAGAAAGCCGGTGTTGATGAAGGCCACGCGCGATTTGGCGGCGCGGATACATTCCTTGAGGTTCGCCGAGGTGCGGCGCTCTTCATCCATAATACCGAGCTTAACGGTATTCCGCGGCAGGCCAAGGATGTCTTCAACCATATCGAAAATTTCGACGGCAAAGGCAACCTCTTCAGGTCCGTGCATCTTAGGCTTTACCACGTAGACCGAACCAGTGACCGAGTTGCCGCCATCGCGCTGCAGGTCGTGCATCGCAATCAGAGTGGTGCACAGCGCGTCCATCAGACCTTCGCCGATCTCGCGCCCTTCGGCATCCAGAACGGCGGGGTTGGTCATCAGGTGCCCCACATTGCGGACCAGCATCAGCGACCGGCCCTTAAGAACACCAGCGCCACCGTCCGCCGCGGTAAAGGTCAGGTCATCGGACAGTTTGCGTGTAAAAGTCGTGCCGCCTTTGCTGACCTCTTCGGTCAGATCACCCTTCATCAGGCCCAGCCAGTTGCCATAGGCAACCACCTTGTCCTCGGCATCAACACAGGCGACTGAATCTTCGCAGTCCATAATCGTCGACAGCGCCGATTCAAGATGCACGTCAGCAATACCGGCCGGGTCGGTGGCGCCAATGGTGCTGGAAGCGTCAATCACGACTTTGACATGCAGACCGTTGTTCTTCAGCAGAACAAAGTCCGGGTTTTCAGCGGCACCGCCAAAACCCACAAACTGCGCTGGATCTGCCAGCGCAGGCACCAGAACCCCATTTTCAACGCGCAGTTCTGACATTTCAGCCCACGATCCGCTGGCCAGCGGGGCGGCATCGTCCAGAAACGCTTTGGCCCAAGCAATCACGCGTGCTCCGCGCGCATCATCATAACCACCACCGACGGGAAGATCGCCCATCGCGTCGGTGCCATAAAGCGCGTCATACAAGCTGCCCCAGCGCGCATTCGCAGCGTTCAGTGCAAAACGCGCATTGGTAATAGGAACCACCAGCTGAGGACCGGGAATCAACGCGATCTCGGGATCCACATTGTCAGTTTCGATCTGAAAATCCCTGCCTTCAGCCACCAAATAACCGATCTCGCGCAGGAAATCCTGATAGGCGGCAGCATTATGCGGCTGGCCATTGTTTTCCAGATGCCAGGCATCGACGCGCCCCTGGATATCGGCCCGCTTTGCCAAAAGTGTACGGTTCTTTGGGCCCAACTCGTGAACCATCTGCGCAAGCCCGTTCCAGAAGGTGTCAGCCGCAACGCCTGTTCCAGACAGAGCATGCCCTTCTATGAATTCGGTCAGAATCCCGTCGACCTTGAGTCCGCTCCGCACCTGTCTGCTGCTCATGCCACATTCCCTCGTATGTACGCCGTTGTATACAGGCCCCAATTAGGGCGGATATTTCCGATAGGCAACATGTCTTGGTCAGTTTGGGTCTTTGGTCGTCAGGCCACTTCGACATCGACAGATACTTATCGCCTATTGAGCAAGCTTACTTGCACCGCTTGCAGCCCATCGCAGCAACCCATAACGTCGCGCCTGATACCAACCCATTCGAGGCCACCGATGCGCGACGCAGCCCCCACGACGATCTATCTGAAAGACTACACACCGTTTGGTTATCTGGTGGACAGCGTACATCTGACCTTTGATCTGGCCCCAAATGCGACCCGAGTGACTTCGCGCATCACCTTCCGGCCCAATCCTGATGCCTCAGACCGTCAGTTTTTCCTGCATGGTGAGCAACTGAAACTGATCCGTGCTACTGTTGACGGGGTTGAGATCACTCCAGACGTTACAGAGACCGGCCTGACAGCGGTTGTCCCCGACGCGGCATTTGTCTGGGAAGCCGAAGTCGAAATCGACCCAGGCAACAACACTGCGCTTGAGGGGCTCTACATGTCGAACGGCATGTATTGCACCCAATGCGAGGCCGAGGGGTTTCGCAAGATCACCTTCTATCCCGACCGACCCGACGTGATGTCGATCTTCACCGTACGCATTAATGGCGCGTTGCCGGTTCTGCTCTCGAACGGCAACCCGACCGGCAAGGGGGATGGCTGGGCCGAATGGAATGACCCCTGGCCCAAACCCGCCTATCTGTTCGCCCTTGTCGCAGGCGACCTGATTACACATCCCGGTCAGTTCACAACCAAATCGGGCCGCGAGGTTGAACTGAACCTGTGGGTGCGCCCCGGTGATGAGGGAAAATGCGCCTTCGGTATGGAGGCGCTGAAGAAGTCGATGAAATGGGACGAGGACGTCTATGGCCGCGAATACGACTTGGATGTCTTTAACATCGTCGCCGTCGATGATTTCAACATGGGGGCGATGGAAAACAAGGGTCTGAACATTTTCAACTCGTCCGCCGTGCTGGCCAGCCCTGAGACATCCACCGATATGAATTTCGAACGGATCGAGGCGATCATTGCGCATGAGTATTTCCACAACTGGACCGGCAACCGCATCACTTGCCGCGACTGGTTTCAGCTGTGCCTGAAAGAGGGTCTGACCGTGTTCCGCGATGCGCAATTCACCTCGGACATGCGTTCAGCCCCGGTGAAGCGCATCCACGATGCCATAGACCTGCGGGCGCGCCAGTTCGCCGAGGATAACGGCCCGCTTTCACATCCGGTAAGGCCAGAGAGCTTTCAGGAGATCAACAACTTCTACACCGCGACGGTCTACGAAAAAGGCGCCGAGGTGATCGGAATGCTGAAACGTCTGGTAGGTGACGAGGCCTATGCACAGGCGCTGGAGCTGTATTTTGATCGGCATGATGGTCAGGCCTGCACCATCGAGGACTGGATCAAGGTGTTTGAAGACACCACAGGTCGCGACCTGACCCAGTTCAAACGCTGGTACAGCCAATCTGGCACCCCGCGCGTATCGGTGACCGAAGAATGGACTGATGGCATCTACACCTTGACGCTGAGACAGCGCACCGACCCGACCCCCGGACAGTCAGAAAAACTGCCGCAGGTTATCCCCGTTGCGGTCGGGCTGATCGGCGCGAACGGGGATGAAACCATGCCCACAACCATTCTGGAGTTCACGCAGGAAACCCAGAGCTTTGCTTTCGAATACACAGCAGAAGGCTGGCGCTTGCAGGGTTGCGAAGGAGCGGAACGCGTGTCCGGTGCCAATCCGCCCAAACCCACGGCCTCAATCCTGCGCGATTTCTCGGCCCCCGTGATTCTGGAACATGACCAGAGCAGCGCTGAGCGAGCTTTTTTGCTGGCTCATGACAGCGACCCGTTCAACCGCTGGCAAGCAGGGCGATCTTTAGCCGAAGACACGCTGATCAAGATGATCTTGACGGATGCGGCACCGGAAACGGATTATCTCGATGGCATCCTCGCCGTATTGCGCGACAGCGATCTTGACCCGTCTTATCGTGCCTTGATGCTGGGGTTGCCCTCCCAATCTGAACTTGCTGCGATGATGCATGAACAGGGTGTCACGCCCGACCCGATGGCCATTTGGACCGCTGTTGAAACGCTGCGGCAGGTAACGGCCCAGCACGTTCAGGATCTGCTGCCCCGCCTGCACAGCGAAACCAGCATCGAAGCCGCCTTTAGCCCGGACGCAGAACAAGCCGGCCAGCGGGCTCTGGGTGGGGCCGCATTGGCGTTGACCTCACGGCTGGACGGGGGTGCAAAAGCGGCCGAGGATTATCAGCGCGCCGATAACATGACCCTTCAGCTTTCGGCTTTGTCCTGCTTGTTGCGTGCGGGCAAAGGGGAACAGGAACTGAACGCGTTTTATGACCGGTGGCAAGATGACCGGCTGGTGATGGACAAATGGTTCGGCCTGCAGGTGGCGATGTCAGCCCCGGCAGAGACAGCAGATATCGTAAGCCACCTGACCGGGCACCCGGATTTCAACTGGAGGAACCCGAACCGTTTCCGGGCTGTTCTGGGGGCGTTGGCGACGAATCACGCCGGTTTCCACCGTGCTGATGGAGCTGGTTATTCTCTGCTGGCGGACTGGCTGATCAAACTAGATCCGGTCAATCCGCAGACCACGGCGCGGATGTGTTCGGCATTCCAGACGTGGAAGCGCTATGACGTAGATCGCCAGGCCCTTATCCGCACCCAGCTGACTCGCATCGCCGAAACGCCAGACCTTTCACGGGACACGACCGAAATGGTGACGCGCATCCTGAACGCATGACCCCCTATTCCTATACACGGCATAACAGGTCACCGCAGGTCATCGCCATTCTGCTGTCGGTCTATTCCGCGCTGGCTGTGTTGGTCATCGCCTTTGATGCCGTCTGGTGGCTGATTGGCCTGCTGGCCCTGTTCACCCTGCCCGCATTATGGGACTTTGCACAAAACACCCGTTCGGGGCTCCGGCTGGATCAGGATGGGCTGCGGTGGTTCTCGGGGCGGCGCGAGGCTGGCGTAAGATTGAGCGAAATCGACCATGTGCGTCTGGATACACGCTGGGATTTCTCGGTGCGCATGTCGCTGGTGCTGACCTCGGAAAAGCGGATTCGCCTGCCCGATGAGTCGACCCCTCCGCATAAGAAACTCGAGTCCCGCCTGAAAGAGGCTGGTCTAAAGGTTGAACGGCATCATTTCGGCCCATTTTGAAACGATCTCGAGCCTCAGGGCGCATTGACCGGAACAAAGCGACAATAAGACGGTTGTAGCTTGAATTTGAGCCAAATAGAGGCCAGTCTCTAAAGCTAGGTTACGATTTTTTTTGTTTCGAGTGTAAGCATGTTCCGGTTTCTGATGGCCCAAAAGGCCCGCGTTCCACACCAATCCTTGAAAATTGCGTCAGATTTCGACGCCGCCGATGCAGTGCTGGCCGCTGCTCTGCCAGATCAGGGTTCGGTAAATATCCCCGTCGCAAATGTCTCGGCCGATGAACTGATCGGTCAGGACGTCATCGAACTTGGCCGCGATCTGGCCCGCCAGGATCGGTGGGCAGACCTTTCTGCAAAGATGCGTGCCGCCGATGACGCGCGCGAAACTGCGCCCGATGGGATGCCAATCGCGGATTTGCTGGCATTCGGCGCTCGGTCCGATGTAGTGCTGGCGGTCGAACACGCTCTGTCCGATTATCGGGCATTGTCAGACTATGATCTTCTTGGCGGAATTTCTGAGCTTGAGGATGAAATGCGGGCGCATGAGGATGATCCGATGATCGCCCTTGTTGTGGCTATGGCGCATATTGACCTGGCCTGGGCGTGGCGCGGCACTGCGACAAACGCAGTTCTTCCCCCCTTGCACCGGTCTCGCTGCACCGCCCATTTCGACCGCGCGGCCGATATCCTGCCAAAATGCCGCGAAGCCGCGCCCAACAATGCGCTGGTTGCGGCTGTTGGCTGTGCTCTGCTGGCAGGTCAGCGCAAGTCCAATCTGCGCGTGGCTGATCAGTATGAACAGTTGATTACGCTGGACCCGCATAACCAACGCCATATGCGTGCAATGGGCACCCACTTGCTGCCACGCTGGTTCGGCAGCTATGAAGAGCTTGAGGTTCAGGCCCTGCGCAATGCAGCCCGTACCCATGACCTTTGGGGCGCCGGTGGCTACACTTGGGTCCAGTTTGATGCCATCGCCCTGGACGACGAAGCCTGCGCACGGCTGGATATCGAATATTTCCTGCAGGGTTTGCACGATATTCTGCGCAACCGCCCCGACCAGCAGATGGTCAATATGCTGGCTGCCTATTGTGCGATAACCATCCAGAACGGCCTTGGGGGGAATGAAAAGGCCGACGCGGTGCGCGCTCAGATCCACGACGCGGCCAACTGGCTGATCCGTGATCACCTGACCGAACTGCATCCGCTGATCTGGGCCCATGCGGCACAAGGGTTCAATAACTCGGTCCGCATCAACTCGCCCGAACGGTTTGCAGCCCGCGGGCACCGCGATGCGTTGCGGGCAATCGGTGACCTGTTTCGCGAGGAACTGCGCAGCGGCATGGATGTGACCTTTACTCCGACAGGGTTGCACCTGTCAGGACACTGATTCCCCCTTGCCCCTTTGGCGCGCCGGGCCTAATACGCAGGCTTAGACTTCTGCGGAAATGAGGCGCGCCATGCTCGACCTGACATACGAAATGCCTAAGCCCAAAACCATTGCCGGGGCCAAGCACGATTGGGAACTGGTAATCGGGATGGAGGTGCATGCGCAGGTCTCGTCCAATGCCAAGCTGTTCTCTGGCGCGTCGACCCAATTCGGGGCCGAGCCGAACTCGAACGTGGCCTTTGTGGACGCGGCAATGCCGGGGATGCTGCCGGTGATCAACGAATATTGCGTCGAACAGGCCGTGCGCACTGGATTGGGCCTGAAAGCCGATATCAACCTGAAATCGGCTTTTGACCGCAAGAATTATTTCTACCCCGACCTTCCGCAGGGTTATCAGATTTCCCAGCTTTATCAGCCTATTGTCGGCGAAGGTGAAGTTTTGGTCGAGATGGGCGACGGCACCGCGCGCATGGTGCGGATCGAACGCATCCACATGGAACAGGACGCGGGCAA
Organism: Ruegeria sp. CDSC081; assembly: GCF_059610485.1. Taxonomy (NCBI): domain Bacteria; kingdom Pseudomonadati; phylum Pseudomonadota; class Alphaproteobacteria; order Rhodobacterales; family Roseobacteraceae; genus Ruegeria; species Ruegeria sp. CDSC081. The sequence continues at coordinate 111,097 of NZ_JBXWNS010000006.1, forward strand.
GTCGATCCACGACATGGACCCGCATATGTCCTTCGTCGACCTGAACCGAACCGGTGTTTGCCTGATGGAGATCGTCAGCCGCCCCGACATTCGCGGCCCGGAAGAGGCCGCCGCCTATATCGCCAAGTTGCGTCAGATCCTGCGCTATCTGGGCACCTGTGATGGCAACATGCAGAACGGCAATTTGCGGGCAGACGTGAACGTCTCGATCTGTTTGCCGGGGGCCTATGAAAAGTATCAGGAAACACAGGATTTCTCGCATCTGGGCACCCGTTGTGAGATCAAGAACATGAACTCGATGCGCTTCATCCAGCAAGCCATTGAGGTCGAGGCCCGCCGCCAGATCGCCATCGTCGAAGGTGGTGGCAAGGTCGATCAGGAAACCCGCCTGTATGACCCGGACAAGGGCGAGACGCGTTCGATGCGGTCCAAGGAAGAAGCGCATGACTATCGCTACTTCCCTGACCCTGACCTGCTGCCGCTAGAGATCGAGCAGGCCTGGGTTGACGACATCGCCGCCAACCTTCCCGAGCTGCCTGACGATAAAAAAGCGCGTTTTATCAGCACGTTCGGACTGACGGACTATGACGCATCGGTGCTGACTGCTGATGTTGAATCGGCTGCCTATTTCGAAGAGGTCGCGCAGGGTCGCAATGGCAAACTGGCTGCAAACTGGGTCATTAACGAACTGTTTGGCCGCCTGAAAAAGGAAGATCACGAGATCACCGACTCGCCGGTTTCACCTGCACAGCTTGGCGGCATCATCGACCTGATTTCCTCGGACGCGATCTCGGGCAAGATCGCCAAGGACCTATTCGAAATCGTCTATACCGAAGGCGGAGATCCGGCGCAGATCGTCGAAGACCGCGGCATGAAGCAGGTGACGGACACGGGCGCGATCGAGGCCGCTTTGGACGAGATCATCGCCGCCAATCCGGCACAGGTCGAGAAGGCCAAGGTAAACCCGAAACTGGCCGGCTGGTTCGTTGGTCAGGTAATGAAGGCGACTGGCGGCAAGGCCAATCCCAAGGCCGTTAACGAGCTGATTGCCAAGAAACTGGGATCGTAGATCTTTCGGTTTTACTGATTTCGGCGGCGGGACTTTAGCCTTTGCGCAAAGTCCCGCCGCTTGTCATTTGTGGCACCAGGCCCGCACCAGCAGATGTGCCGGAATTCGCCCGCTGCGCTATGATGACTTTCCCATTGTGATCAACCTGCTAGATTACCCGGAACTTACAGGTAGGAATTCCGATGCCCCGCTACGAATACAAAGTTGTCCCTTCCCCCCAAAAGTCTGCCAAGACCAAGGGTGAAAAGTCAGCCGAGGGACGTTTCGCTGCTTCTATTGAACAAGTGCTAAACCAGATGGGGCAGGATGGCTGGGAATATCAACGCGCCGAGTTGTTGCCCAGCGAGGAACGCTCCGGCCTGACCGGCAGCACCGTGAACTGGCGCAATGTGCTGATATTCCGCCGTGAAATTGATGTGCCTGTTGCCCCGACACCTGGCCCGACCGAAACAAAGGATGGCGTTGCTCTTGCTCAACCTGTTCCTGGTCCCGATACCGTTCAGGCCCCGGCCCCCATTGCTGAACAGGCCAAAGAGCCGCCTTTGTCGCTGAAAGGTGCTGAAACAGAAAAATCGGAAGACGAAACTGCAGAGACTGAAGGTCAAAAAACCTGATTGCCCTTACCGGGTCTGTCAAAAACAGCTGTCAGGAGTAGCGTTTTGAATCTCAGCTCGTGACGTCGCGAATTAGCGTGTCCCATTGGGCAAAGACCTGATCCGGGGACAGATCGGCCTTTAGCGTAGGTGACACCTTGGACATCTGCGCCCTGAGGTCGGGTTCATGGATCAGCTTCAGCACTGCCTGTTCCAAACCACTGACATCGTTGACGGGAACCAGATATCCGTTCCGTCCGTTTTGAATAAACTCTGACGGACCGTAATCGCAATCGAAAGACACGACCGGTATCCCGCTGACCGCCGCCTCAGCGACGACATTGTGAAACCCTTCGAACCGCGAGGTCGCTACCAGAATGTCTGCGCGCTGCGCCCATTCCCCGACTTCGATCGTATTGCCGGGCAGCCGAGCAACCGACTGTAGCCCCAGATCATCGCGCAGTTTCTGCAGATTTTCCCGCTCGCTGCCCTCACCATAGATAATCAGCCTGGTATCTGGAGCTTGGGAATGAATGCGCTGCATCGCCTGCAGCAGCATGTCGAACCCCTTTTGCCGAACGAGGCGGCCAACCGCGACCAGTTGCACACCCCGCCTCGTGCCAGAGGTTTCAACTCGCTCAAAGGGGAGGATCGGGTTCGGAATAACCATCCCCTTCTTGCGCAAAGTGAAGGGAAGATCCGCCAATCCGCGATGTGTCAGCCCGACAACCTTTGCTGCCTTTATCCCCGCAATCCCCTGAAGCGGTGCCCAAAGGGGATGTGCGTCCTGTCGCAGCGGATTGTTGCGTTCAGAAATGATAACGGGAATCCCGGTTCCAACGCTTGCCAGAAGAGTCTGAACATTCACCTTGGTCAGGAATGAGATTACAACGTCCGGTCGGAATTTCTTTATGACAGAGCGGATATGCGTAATACGTGACGCCTGTCCCGTCGCCTTTTCTGCAACGCTGAGTGCAACATCGAGATGCATCGGGAAATAGGGACCATCGGTCGGCATCTGAAAACCGGTAACGTGAACAGCACAACCGCGCCGGGCAAAATGCCCTGAAACCATGGCGATTACTTTCTCTGCCCCCCCAGGCCCAAATCCAGCCTGCACAAAAAGAACTCTCAAAACCAAATACCTGAAAAACATCCCGTCAATGGAGGGTAGATTAGGGCCCGCGTTCGAGCAACTGTTATGCATGGAATGTTTTCACATTCAGGCTGAATTTCCTGATTTGTTGCAATCAGTGCAAGAAACCGGTCGAAATCACCAAAACACCGAAAAATTACCGGCCGGCTTTCACCTATCCAACCCGCGACCCTGTACCAATCTCTGAACGATCACGGCAAAACCCGCGAATTGTCTTCTCTGCAGGGGTGCGACCGTTCCGGGCCGCGTTACAAAAGCCTGCCTAAACACCTATATCCAATGCCAGAGCATGGATCCGCGGCACGATATCTCCAAGCGCCTTGTGCACTGCGCGGTGGCGGGCAACGCGAGATTGCCCCTCGAATGCAGCCGCGCGGATTCGGATGTTGAAATGGCTTTCACCACCTTCTTGGAATCCGGCATGCCCGCGGTGGCTTTCGCTGTCGTCAACGATTTCAAGCTCATGTGGATCAAACGCCGATTGCAGGCGGCTTCGCATTTCTTCGGTCACGGTCATTTTTACGCTCAGCGGCAAAAATATTACCGCCCCCCTCTTCTACTTTCGGCTGCTTAGACTAAACTGCTGCCTCCGAGTCGAGAAGATGCGTTCTTAAGGATCATAGCATGACGAAATCAGACCCATTTGGATTCGATATGTCCGTCTCCAGCGCGAAGAAAAAAAACCCGCGTGGACGGCGTGGTATGTCTGGCGCGTCTGAAACTTCGGTGCGAATCTGTGACCATGAGGGCTGTGAAGAGCCTGGTAAATTTCGGGCCCCGAAAGCACCGGATGTTTTGGATGATTTCTTCTGGTTCTGCCAGCAGCATGTGCGCGAGTATAACCAGAAATGGAATTTCTTCGACGGCACGACCGAGGCCGAAATGAATGCTCAACAGTCTAAGGACAAAGTCTGGGAGCGTGAAACCAAACCCATGGGCGATCCCGAGGCACGTGCCTGGGCCCGTTTGGGAATCGAAGACCCGCACCAGGTGCTGGGCGCGAACAGTACCCAGAACAAAGGGCGCACTACAGGCGGAGGCGGCCGCCGCCTGCCCCCGACCGAACGTCGCGCTATCGAGATTCTGGAAGCCAATGACAGCTGGTCCAAGGCCGAAATCCGAAAGACCTATAAAAAGCTGATCAAGGTGTTGCACCCCGATATGAACGGCGGCGACCGCTCGCAGGAAGAGCAGCTGCAAGAGGTTGTCTGGGCCTGGGACCAGATCAAAGACAGCCGGAACTTTAAATAGGCGTTTTAATTGCTGGCCATACCCTGCAGCGCCAGCACTTCGGGGCGCTTCAAGCAACGTAACCGCGTTCGAGGAACCGACGCCTCAGCACACAGTTCAGGGAATAGCGCGCGCAATTCGTCGACGTCTTCGCGGTGAAAGGATTGCAGCGCTCTGTCGCCCAGAAACAGGCTTTCGCTGCGCACGCCATTGGATGTCAAAATCTCGTGCCGTTCGCAGGCAATGTGAAAATATTCTACCGGCTTATCGGGCGATACTTGATAGACCGTATCGCCATTGACCAAATGGATGGCAGCCGAAAAAACCTTTGCTTCGCCAAACAATAACTCGGCCCGCCAGCCTTCCAGCACGATCCGATGCTGAGGCGACACGTACAAATCCTGATCCGGCACCCCTTTGCCCAGGGCATTTCTCCGGATGCAGACAGGTCTGAACTTTGGCCTGCTGTGCAAAGCCATAGTGCTAAGAGCCCTTTTGCCGATCCAGACAATAGGCAGTGCCCCGCCATTCGAGACGAGCACCCTATCGCCAACAACCAATTTCTCGACCGGAACCGGTCCGTTGTCGGTATCAATCAAAGTCCCGGAAACAAAACAGGGTGGGTCTGTTGGATCAAGATCCGAGGTCGTGATCTTCCAGTTCCCCAATGTCATCGGGCCCGTCGGGTTCGCCGTGTCCCAGGCATAAACCTGGCCGCCCACCCGAATGAACTCGCCAGATTCCCCTGTGCCACGGTAATTGCCTTGGCCAAGATATGTGTAGGTCTGGAACGTTGCCCCACCGTCGAACGAGATCGTAGAGCCAGAGATAATGGCAGGAACGGTCGTGTCCTGAACGATCAGGTCTCCGCGGCCGGTTCTGTTGACAGTATGGAGAAGGGCATCAAAAGCCATTGGTCAAGCCCAGGATGCCGACGAGCGAGTGCACCAACAAATGACCATGGAAAGTACAGAACTGAATGCAGCCTGAACCAAGCTTCTCATAAACCACCTCACTCGGAACCCATCAAAACTCACCAATATGTTCAGTCTAAAACACAGTTACCCCCAAACTAAGTGATATTTTCATATTTGAATGCATATTGTTGCCTGCTGGCCAACAATATCGCCTGATGTAAAAGTGCAATTTCACCACGACCATCTCCTTATGTGTAAACCGATTGGGCACTGTGCCTTTATCTGAAACGAACGGAGGCGGTATGCCGAGTGCGTCAATACGAATGAAACTGCGCCTCAGCCTTTTAGCCTCGCCGCTTCCTCTTGCCCTTACCCGCAATATGTTGCACCACACACGGGTTCAGAAGCCCGCGCGGGGGCCGCGGTATCAGGATAAGGACGACAGGCATGGATTGGCCGATTGACGCAAACGCAAAACCAACAGAAGAGATTTCGGTCCGAGATGTGTTCGGCATCGATTCTGACATGCAGGTCAAACGCTTTTACGAACAGACAGAACGGGTTCCCGAGATCGACCCGACATATAAGTTCGACCCAGATACGACGCTGGCAATCCTCGCAGGGTTTACCCATAACCGCCGCGTGATGATTCAGGGTTATCACGGCACCGGTAAATCGACCCATATCGAACAGGTTGCCGCACGCCTGAATTGGCCGGCTGTGCGTGTGAACCTCGACAGCCATATCAGCCGGATCGACCTGATCGGCAAGGACGCGATCAAACTGCGCGACGGCAAGCAGGTTACGGATTTCCACGAAGGAATTCTGCCCTGGGCTCTGCGTAACCCTGTTGCGATCGTCTTTGACGAATACGACGCCGGGCGCGCAGACGTGATGTTTGTGATCCAGCGCGTTCTGGAAACCAATGGCAGCCTGACCCTGCTGGACCAGAACGAGATTCTGACCCCGCACAAGTATTTCCGCCTGTTTGCCACCGCCAATACTGTTGGCCTGGGTGACACGACCGGCCTGTATCACGGCACACAACAGATCAACCAAGCCCAGATGGACCGTTGGTCTCTGGTCGCGACGCTGAACTACCTTAGCCATGACGCAGAAACGATGATCGTTCTGTCCAAAGCGCCGCATTACAACACTGCCGAGGGCCGCAAGATCGTCGCTCAGATGGTCACCGTTGCCGATCTGACTCGGACTGCGTTCATGAACGGTGATCTTTCGACCGTGATGAGCCCCCGAACGGTAATCAACTGGGCCCAAAACGCCGAGATTTTCCGCAATGTCGGCTATGCTTTCCGCCTATCCTTTCTGAACAAATGCGACGAGCTGGAGCGCCAGACAGTGGCCGAGTTCTATCAGCGGTGTTTTGACGAGGAACTCCCGGAAAGCGCTGCAAGCACCAGCTTGGGATAACAAATTATACGGAATTGCCGGGGGCTTGTGCGTGGCACAGGCTTTCGGAAGCTCTGGTAGGGCCACATCATCAAATGCTACGAAAGTTAGCCTTTATGCATTATTGGCCAAATGTGCCTGTGCAACTTCTTGAGCCGCATCTGGAGCCAACAATCCATCGTCGTCAAGTTTCCAGATTCCAATGTGATTGTCACAGAATTCGCGAAGATGACCGCGTTTACTGACGTCTTCCGCCAATTTGGTTAAACTATCTGCCGCCTCTGTGAAGTTATGCATGGCATAATCATCAAAGTCCTGGGTTTTCCACGGCCGATCATCGCCGAAATGAAACGTCAGACTGACATTCTTGAGCATCAGCATTCGTTTCGAGTGCGCAGCGAGATTGAATAGCATTGGCTGTATGACCCCAGACATCCCGAGGCAGGAATCTGTGCGGACAAATTGATCGAAAACTTCTTTGGAAAAAATAAAGCAGTCGAAACCCGGATGCTGCATACCGACCTCACCCATAGACAGGGGGTCATGGGAAAACCCATGCGCATCGCCAAATGTCCGACAATTGATCGTGATGGCATCGAAACCACCCGCAATAAGCTGACGTACCGCGCCATAAAAATAGGGCTGAAGACAAATATCTGCATTAGTGTAGATTACAAAATCTCCGGGTTTCGCAACGGATGCACCCTTTTCCAGAACATCAAACAAAAGTGGCAAAGGCCGAGGAATTCGAAACGTTCCGACATCCAGAACCGTGCGTTTCAGTTTTGTCGCAACTTGCAGGCCGTAATGGGCCTGAATCAGATCTTCGTCCCCATGCACCGGAACCTACACCAAAGTTGTTTCACCTTCACCAGCCAACGGATCTGATTAGGCAGTCACCATGCTATCCAACGTAGCGCGCTGGACATCATTCATCGCTCCGTCGACAGAAAAGAAATTGACGATATGCACTAGGTTGATTGGGTCAGGATCTTTGTATTTGGGATCGAAAACGTGAACTATCTCACTCAGCGGCGTTGAGGGTGACTGACAGAAAACATTCTCGGCTAGCCAGCCCGAGGGCTGTAAATCTATGGTCTGCCTTTTGATCCCGAACAATTTTCGAATTTGTCTTCAGAGTCCCATAAAACCGTCCCAAACAAATAACTATATCACGCGTTCGTGTACCGTTCGTTTTGCATTGTACTGATGGAAAAGTCACCCCCAGTTAGAATCACAGGCCACGCAGAAGCCGGGCGTTGCCCCTTTTCTACAAGTCCGGCGTTTTTGCAATTCGGGCGTGCCGCTGATTACCCGGAAAACAAGGCCGACCCTATGGTCAAGACCTATGATTGGCTCTAGGTTGCCCAAGTAGAACAAGACCGGACCTGCCACCGATGAGCAAACCCAAAGACAACCCCGCTGATCCGTTCAAAAAAGCTCTGGCCGAAGCCACCAAAGTGATGGCCGACGATCCGGAACTTACGGTGAGCTATACGGTCGACCCGTCGGGCCTGTCGGGTGAGTCGATGCGGTTGCCTCAGGTCTCGCGGCGCATGACGCGGGAAGAGGTTCTGTTGGCGCGCGGGACCGCGGATGCTTTGGCTTTGCAGCGACGCTATCACGATGATGCTACTCATAATCGCTATGCGCCTCCGGGTGACATGGCCCGCGATCTGTATGAGGCGATGGAGGTTGCCCGGTGCGAAGCGATGGGTGCGCGGGACATGCCAGGCACTGCGTCCAACATCGACGTCAAGATCGGGCACGAAGCGATCCGGCGTGGGTATGATCAGTGCAAACAGCCAGCTGACGCGCCTCTTTCGGTGGCCGCCGGCTATCTGATCCGGCACCTGGCCACTGGTCGCGACCTGCCGCCTGCGGCTGACAATGTCATGAACCTGTGGCGCGGGTTTATCGAAGATCAGGCAGGGGGCGTACTGGAGAACCTTGACGAGGTGCTTTCGGACCAGGCCGAATTCGCCAAGTTTGCACGCCAGATGATCAAGGATCTGGGCTATGGCGATCAGCTGGGCGATGACCCGGATGAGCTGGACGAAGATCAGGAAGATCAGGCCGAAGACGACGCCGAAGAACAGCCCGACCCCGACAGCACTGGTCAGGATGATCAGGACGAACAGGACGCGGATGCGACGCCTGAGCAGTCACAGGAAGAACAGCAGGATCAGTCTCAGGCCCAAGTCTCCATGGATGAGATGGCCGAGGATGAAATGGGAGAAGAGGCCGAGATGCCCGAGGGCGAGGCCCCGTTGGAGCCGCCTGCCCCTCCGCCTGCATCCGATGCTGATCCCGACTATAAGGTCTACCTGAGCACCCATGACGAAGAGATCGCCGCCGAGGATCTGGCGGAGCCCGCTGAGCTGGAACGCCTTCGGGCCTATCTGGATCAACAGCTAGAACCGCTGAAAGGCGCCGTCAGCCGTTTGGCCAACAAATTGCAGCGCCGGTTGCAGGCGCAACAGAACCGCAGCTGGGAATTCGACCGCGAAGAAGGCATTCTGGACGCGGGCCGTCTGGCGCGTGTTGTTGCAAGCCCAACCACACCGCTGAGCTTTAAGGTCGAGAAGGACACTGAGTTCCGCGATACGGTGGTGACGCTGCTGTTGGATAATTCGGGCTCGATGCGCGGGCGACCTATTTCGATCGCGGCGATCTGCGCGGATGTTCTGGCACGCACGCTGGAACGCTGCAACGTCAAGGTCGAGATTCTGGGCTTTACCACGCGAGCGTGGAAAGGCGGGTTGGCGCGCGAGGCCTGGCTGAACGATGGCCGCCCACAGCAGCCCGGTCGTCTGAACGATCTGCGCCATATCATCTACAAAGGCGCAGATGCCCCGTGGCGACGCGCCCGGCCCAATCTGGGGCTGATGATGAAAGAAGGTCTGCTGAAGGAAAATATCGACGGCGAGGCGCTGGAATGGGCGCATCGCCGGATGACGGCAAGGCGCGAGCAGCGTAAGATTTTGATGGTAATCTCGGACGGGGCGCCGGTCGATGATTCAACGCTCAGCGTGAACCCAGCAAACTATCTGGAAAAGCACCTGCGCGATGTGATCGGGATGGTCGAAAAGCGCAAGATGGTGGAATTGCTTGCCATCGGCATCGGCCATGACGTGACCCGGTATTACGACCGCGCCGTGACCATCACGGATGTCGAGCAACTGGCCGGAGCCATGACCGAGCAACTGGCCGCTCTGTTTGACAGTGATCCGCGCGCACGAGCACGGGTGATGGGAATGAAGAGAGTAGGCTGAATCGCCTTTTCCATAACATGGCGTCGCGCGCTCCAAACTGATAGAGGTATGACATGTTTCAGTCCTTCGCCGTGACCGCACGGCCGGAACAGGGCCCGCCCCGGCTGGCCGATCTGCGGACCGAATTGGCACGCGATGGGCTGGACGGTTTCCTGGTCCCGCGCGCGGATGTGCATCAAGGCGAGTATGTGGCCCCGCGCGACGAACGGCTTGCCTGGCTGACCGGGTTCACAGGTTCGGCCGGGTTCTGCGTGGTTTTGGCAGATAAGGCCGGCGTCTTCATTGACGGACGTTATCGCACGCAGGTCAAAGCGCAGGTCGCCGCCGATTACACACCTGTTCCATGGCCCGAGGTCAGCCTTGCCGCGTGGCTAAAGGAACAACTCCCGCAGGGTGGTCGGGTTGGCTTTGATCCGTGGCTACATTCGGCGGGTCAGATCGCGAAAACGCAGACCGACCTTGAAGGCCGAGATATTACACTGGTGCGCAGCGACAATCTGGTGGACCGGGTTTGGCGGGATCAACCCGATCCACCAATGAACCCGGTAAAGCTGCACCCGATCGAATTCGCGGGCGAAAGCGCAGACAGCAAAATCGCGCGTCTGGCGCAGTCCCTGCAGGACGCGGGCTGTGGCGCAGCGGTGATTACCCTGCCCGACTCGATCATGTGGTTGTTGAATATTCGGGGCTCCGATATCGGGTACAACCCGGTGGCGCATGGGTTTGCTATACTGCATGCGGATGGCCGCGTGGATCTGTTCATGGCGCACCAAAAGCTGAACGTGGCGATGGCCGATTCAGTCACAGTTCATGCGCCGGACACGTTTTTAACGGCTGTCGCAGCGCTTGACGGCAAGGTCCAGGTTGATCTTGGTACGCTGCCACAGGCAGTGGCCGATGTGCTAGAGGGGCAGATGGTCGATGGCGGCGACCCTTGTGGGCTGCCCAAAGCCTGCAAGAACGCTGCCGAAATCGCAGGCAGTGCCGAGGCACATCTGCGCGATGCTGTCGCTGTGATCGAAACGCTGTGCTGGCTGGATGCGCAGGCCGCTGGCAATGTTACGGAAACGCAGGTGGTCACTCGGCTTGAGGAGAACCGGCGTAAGGATAATGCCCTGCAGGATATCTCGTTCGATACGATTGCAGGGACAGGACCCAATGGCGCGATCATGCATTACCGGGTGACCGAGGAAACCGACAACCTGCTGCAAGACGGTCATATCCTGGTGCTGGACAGCGGCGGACAATATTTGGATGGCACGACTGATATTACCCGGACCATTGCTATCGGCAATGTGGGTGAAGAAGAAAAAGCCTGCTTTACTCGCGTGCTGAAAGGCATGATCGCCATGTCTATGCTGCGCTGGCCTGCCGGGTTGGCTGGACGTGATATCGAATCCGTGGCGCGTGTGCCCCTATGGGCAGCGGGTCAGGACTTTAATCACGGTGTCGGGCACGGCGTCGGTGCCTATCTGAGTGTGCATGAGGGTCCTCAGCGTCTGTCCAAAGCCAGCCATGAGCCCTTGCTGCCGGGCATGATCTTGTCGAATGAGCCGGGTTATTACCGCGAAGGTGCCTTTGGAATCCGGATTGAAAACCTTTTGGTGGTGCAATCTGCCCCTACCCTGCCCAGTGGTGACGCGGAACGTCCCATGTTGGAATGGCGCACATTGACCTATGTCCCTATCGACCGACGCTTGGTTCTGACCGATATGCTGACGGCAGTCGAACGCGACTGGCTGAACGCATATCACCGCGAAGTTGCCGAAAAAGTTCGACCAAGGCTGGGAGATGACGCCCAACTGTGGTTGGATGCCGCAACCGCACTGATCTGACACCGCATCGTTACATATACCGGGCAGTGGACAAGCGGGAAACCGGACCAGAGGAAAGAGCAAAGATGACCGAGATCACCATTCGCAAGACACCAGGCAAATGGAGCGTCCGTTCAGGAGGCGCCATTCTGGGTGAAACCACAAATGCTCTGGAATTGCTCGAGGGCGATCTTGATCCGGTCATCTATTTCCCTCGTACCGATATCGCGATGGCATTTCTGGATGTTACCGACAAGGTCACGCAGTGCAAACACAAGGGCCAAGCCACGCATTTTTCGATCGTCAACAAATCCTCGGTCACTGAAAACGCTGCTTGGAGCTATGAAGACCCGATCCATTCTGCCTTAGACATCAAAGGCCATGTCGCCTTCTACCCGCTTGATTCCGTGAAGGTCGAACAAATCTGACGTATGTCCCAGATGCGCAATACCTCTACTCAATCTAGTTGTTGCACAATATGAAAGGCCAGATCGCTTTGGCCTTCACGTCAAAATCTGGCTCGAAGTAAGAGAACGATCCTTTACGCTGGATACCACGAAAGTATCAAACGAGCCCGACCTGCACCTTGGGATTTCTCGCTGCGCCTACACTAAAAACTGCTTTTTTCCGGTATTCATGGCGCAGTTTCTTGGCAAAACCCACGCCCAAAATGGTCTGTTTTTCTGGCACCAAATAGATTTACTTTTTGTCGATCTAATGCCGCAATTAATGTGAGTTTAGAGAGTTAAACTGAAGCCTGCTCAAGATCTAAAACTCATCAAATTCCGGAACATTTCCAAGCCTAATGATGAAACTCGGCGCCCCGACCTCGCCACTGTTCGGGTCCTCACTGACCATGTAGGCATCAGCGCCAGCGCAATCGTCGGATAGCGCTTCCCTTTCTGCTCTGTTTTGTGCCTCTGCTGCCGTGGAATATTCAAATTGCTTGCCAATTTTCAAGCTTCCTTGCCCTCCGCGACCGGGCTTATTTTCCACATATGTCTGGCAGATATAGTGAATTTTTTCTGAGCTCTCATCTGAGATTGTCATGGCAGTATCCGTAAAATGAGTATGGGTGCGATTGATGCATGGGAAAAAAAATGCTCGCTAGCCGCTTTGTTCGTGTTTCGATCATTCCAGTCGCGCAAAAAGAAGGGGCGACTATCCTGTCACCGCTTTTTGACGGGCTTCGGCGGACAGGCTTCAGATAATGTATTCGCATCCCTTTCGAGCCGAGTTTTGCGGAGCCGGGCATTCTTGATCTGTCTTTGCTCTGCTTCTTCGTTGACCATTTCTCTAACGATCCGCGTTGTTTTGTCCATCGGTGTTTCCGCCTTGGGAACGTGTGCATTGAAGACAGTTTTTTTTGTCAGCTTTGCCAATGGTTATTCTCCTAACCGTTTTCAACGGTGCATTTATCAGTTGAGTGTTCAAATCGATGCCAGGTGATTGCCTGATCCTTGAGAGACATGCGCGTGTCGTGAATGACTGCCACGGAGCAGCTTTGTCTTAACGTCAGGAGCGGAAATAGCATTCATCAATGCACTATAGTTCATTTGGAACTTCATTTCCGATCCTACGCTTTGCGTCGAATGGTAAGTGCCAACGACAAGATGATCGCTTGTTGCACCGATAAACCTGTATCCAGGGGGCATCGAAAGCCCCAAAATGTCCGTATCTTGCTGACCAACGGCCAGAATTATTTGTGTGCTCTGTCCGCTTTTCGGGACGAGGTGAAGTCTTTTGAATACCGGATCGCAGATGCTCTGAGGGTGAGATGCAGGTTTGGACCCTGTTTCAATTACCTCAGCGACAAGCGTGAATGCATCCGTATACATCCCGCCTATCTGATCTCCGGAAACCGGATCAACGCCCAGAAGTATTGCTTCCCCCAGCCTTAGATCATTGATGCGACAAACTGGGTGTCCGCCGAGGGCCCAAGGAAGGTTGGCCGAGTTTCCGCCAGATACCGTGTGAAGGAAGGGACCACACTGCCCCTCTGTTTCATTCGCCAGGTCAGATAGGGCCTCCATATCTGCAGCATTCGGGGCAATTCCCCCCAGACATGCAAAGTTCGCTCCGATGCCTTTCAGCGTAACGCCGGGCATGTCCACCACTTGCTGTGCAACCGAGCCGAGGTCCTTTGGCATGATCCCTTCGCGCAGATCGCCCATCTCAACCATCAGGATAATGCCGTGAATGCAGTCTTTCCGGATCGCGGCGGCGGCCAGAGCGGTAATCACGAGGATTTCTGTATTGTAGCTCGCCTCACAGTATTGGATGACCTGATCGACCTGGCTCAGCGTTGGTGTACGGATCAATGTGATCGGGCATGTCATGCCCGCGTTGCGTAACCTTCGCACGTTACTAAGCCGCGCTTCCGCAAGCCCCACAGCGCCGCCGTCGAGCATTGCCTGAGCGATGGCTGGATGCCCGCACACTGCCTTGGTCACACCGGTGACACCGATGCCGCGTGTCTTGAGGCGCTCGACAACAGTCTTCGCATTGTGACGTATCTTGCTCAGATGCACCTCAATGCGAGGGGTACTCATATCGCAGCCACGGGTGTCGAGTGATGTAACCCAGGATAAGCGGCAACAACCATTGCAAGCAAATGCGAAGCCGGCCGGCTGAGTACATCCGTTACCGGCAGCCCGAGTATTTGTGACTGTGCGGCGATCGTGTCGGTTACCTCGGCCTCGGACATCCCCTCATGATTGAGCGTGACACCAATGACCTTTGTGTCAGCAAATGCTTCGATAAGGGCAATCTCACTTGCAGGCTTGGGCATCGGCATATTGGGAAAGTCACAGCGATGCGCGCGCTTTGGAGCGTGCTGGAGGATTACGGCGTCCGGCTGGCTGCCCCGCAGGATAAAGGCGGATGTGCAGAATGCCGGATGGCTCAACGCCCCTTGGCCTTCGATCAATATGACATCGGGTCGTTCAACCTCGGATGCGTCAACAATCGCGCCTTCAAGTTCGCCGCAACAGAACTGCGGCGGCACGGCATCCATTGCCACCCCATATTTTGCACCCTGCATCAAACCTGTCTGGCCCGTACCAACAAGGACAGTCTTGATGCCTCTTGCGTTCAAAGCACGGGCCAATACGGTCGCTGTTGTCCGTTTTCCAATGGCGCAGTCGGTTCCAAGAACCGCTATGCGCAGTGCTTTCACACCTGCAATACTTCCATCGAACAGGCGCATATCCTTGCTGGGTTTAGGTTTGCGAATATCTCGGATGGTGACTTTGCGTTCGGCCGCAAAAGAGGCGATTTCTGGATCATCGCCCAGATACTCATGCAATCCACTGACGATGTTCATACCAAGTGATATCGCGTCGAGAACAACGTCACGATCTGTCGATGAGAGCCTGCCTGTAGATGGTGCCATCCCGTAAATGAGGGTATCTGGGATTACGGCTTCATGGACAACAGCAGCGTCCAGACTTCTGAAGACCGGAATGTGGTTTACAGTATCGTCAAGAACCAACCCGCTGTCTTTGCCGTCGTGATCGCTATCTATGACAGACAGGATCCTGTAGGCCTCTGAATGGCGAACGAGGCCATTTGCAGTTTTGCCATCCGCCTTGGCAAAGTTACCTTGGCAATAGACAATCGCAGTTGGCGGCAAGATGATCTGAGTGGCAGAAGTTGATCTTATGGGTTCGTCGCTGGTCAATGGCGGCGCCTGCGCCCCGCTAACAGGACGACGGATCGTGTTTGCCACGTTAAAGTCGGTTTTCATGATGTTTCCTTTGTGTGGTCGACACCCAAGGCAACACGGTCGTCACCATCGGATACCAAAGTCGAAATAGTCGCGCCGCGCGCTCAGTTATCGAGAACGCACAGGCCTTTAGATGACTTGAAATTCTTGTTGCAGTTCCAACGGTTTCCGGACCTGTCAAGATGGGCATTCGCAGGAAGCTCTATTGTTTCGCAATTCACACCTGAGGTCGCGTATCCCCGCTCGCACTTCCATCCCGTGCCGTACGTTGCATCGTCCAAGTAGGCATGTTCAGGGATCACGACGGCCGCGCACGTGCCATCCTGTACAAAATATCCACGTTCACATGTCCAGGGTTGGCCGTATCCTGATGAATTCAGATACGCGTTGGCCGGGACCACAATGGCGACGCAACGGTCGTCCAATGCTTCGAACCCACGTTTGCATTCCCACGCGGGTCCATAGGTCGTATCAGCCAGATAAGCGTTTGCGGGTACGACAATTTCTTGGCACGTATCGTCGATTTTGAGAAAACCGCGAGAGCAATGCCAACGTTCACCTGATGAATCAAGGAATCCGCCATCGGGTACAATCACCGCAACACAGGTCGCTTCATCGTTCTCGCGAAAACCATGAAGACATTCCCAACCCAAACCATAGGTACGGTTGGTCGGATAGGCATTTTCTGGCACTACGACAGCTGCGCAGACGTCGCCACTCAACCTATACCCGGCGTTGCATTTCCAACCGTCGCCGTAGCTCGTTGCAGTGGCATTTTCTGGCACCGATTGCGATGTAGATTGAGCGAATGCAGGCATCGAAAATAAAAGCAAAGCACCGAGTGTAAACCCAATCAGCGCCGCACTCATCTGAATGCCTAGTGACAGATTTGCGCGCCAAGTCGTCCGAAAGAGTTGCGGCATTGCCTTTGCCTTATGATCCATCCAGCTCAAGCCCCGCGATACAGGCATCTGCGAGGTCGCGGCTTGGCGAATCTGACCCCGGCAGTGTTGCCCAACCTGTATCCATCATGGCCTTGCGGCGGTTGAAGCCAGAGGCCTCTTGCAGTGTTTCGATTATTTCTTCGCGCTTGGGATCAGCGGTTGACCTGTTCAGGCAGACCGGCACCATCGCAAGCGTTACTTCTTCGCTTGCATGGTCTTTCGCCAACTCTTGAGCGCTGCCGCTGGTTGTCCATCCGCCCCAGGTAAAGCCAAGGATTGAGACCGCAACCGCACCACACAAAGCACCGTAGATGCCTGGTTTCGTCCATTCTGGAAATGTCATTTTCGATCCTCTGGCGGAGAAAGCGCCGCCTCGCTGTTTTATGTCTTTCTGCGCAATCTTGATCTTGCGCCCGGGCCAATCCCAGGACGCGATGGTCGATAGGCGCAGTTCTTGCCTATCGGAAGCTCATTTGATCAACGGTTGCGTTGTGGTTTATTGGCAAGCCATCGGTGCGTCTGATCACCACAAACGGATCAACTAACGTCACAAGCGATGTGGTCGTGCGCGAAAACATCGGCAACTTTCCCAAACATCATATCCAAGTAGAGGACGTGACAGCTGAATTTTCATGATGGAAGAACTTAGTTCACTCTAGCAGGCGATACGCCTGGGCTGCAGAAAACCAGAACTTTAGTGGTTCCTATATAACCACTTGGAGACGCAATTACAACGCTCGTGGCCTTACCGCTGTTCCCAAGGCCCCGATACCGATCAAAAAAATGGTTTCAACCTGGCATTTGCTTTGTGTATCGGCAAATCCGTGACCACTTATGTAGCCTTTTTAGTATGTCACTCTGAAACTGGCATTCGCTGCATCAAGGAAAACATGTAGTGAGGGCAGATAATGCTCGGACGTTTTACCGAAAAGTGTGGATTTGTCTCTGATCTCACATGCTGTTTTGAGTGTGCCTCGCCAAATATTTCTGAGCGAATTTTTGGATGATGACAGGTTGAACTGACGCGCAGGGGAAAATCGGAATTTGGCGAGAAAACGGGTGTGGGTAACGCCTGAGACGCGCCGTCAAACGGATCGGCTGGGCGCCTCACCGACCTAGCCACGACCGATTTCGTCAAGCAATTCGGCTGTCGTCACCTGACGGCAGTAGCCTTTGATCGTTTGCAGGGAATTGTCGTGACGCTCTTGCGTGTAGGTCATGCAAGCATCCGTCACTTGGGTGACCAGATAGCCCAGATCACAGGCATCGCGAATTGCGCTTTCGACGCATTGATCGGTCACGATCCCCGCCAGCACCAATTGCTTTATGCCGAGATTGCGCAACACGTAATCTATGTGGGTCGAGACAAAGACTGAGGACGAAGATTTTGGAAACACGATCTCATCATCGGCTGGTGCCAGTTCGTCGATCACCTTGCCGTCCCAGGATCCTTTGGGCACGTTGAAGCCCGTGATTTTGTAATCCAGAGATCTGTCGCGCCCGTCTTTGGTCAGACTTTCAATCGTTGTGTAAAGAACCTCGATTCCTGCCGCGCGAAATCCCTTTTGCAAGGCTTGCATATTAGGTACGATACGGGATTTCAGCTGCTCAAAAAACCAGCCAAACTTTGCGTCAAAATCGGCATTTGTCAGCCCTTCGAATTCGGCACCATCCCTGTGGGCTGCAAAGTTCTGCACGTCAATAAACAGCAATCCCGATTGGTCATGTTCTAGTGGAAGATCGCGGGTCATTTCCATGTCTGTCTCTGCTTTCAAATATTTGCCCAAGAGGTTTAATTTTATGAATGAGGGCGATCATGACGTCCATACTTAAAGAAAATAAAATTCCAAAGTCAATTCAATTTAGATTGACAGAAAATATTTTTCCATCACCATATAGCGCATGTTGATCAGAGACCGCATCGAAAACGCAGCCGATATGCTAACCAGCGGAGAGCGCAAACTTGCTGCAGCTATCCTGTCGGATTACCCATTTGCCGGCCTTTCCTCGATCCAGGAGCTGGCAAAACACGCCGAGGTGTCACCGCCTTCAATCTCACGGTTTGTTACCAAGATTGGACTTGATGGATATCAGGATTTCCAACGTGATCTTATCGCGGAATTGAAAGAAGGGCACCGCTCGCCGGTTCAACTCCACCAGGCGGAACGGCCCGTTCATGAGGGATATCTGAAGGACTTTATTTCCAAATCGGCCAGCCAGATGGCCATGGCGGCTGATGCTATCACCGAAGATCAGTTTAACCAGATCTGCACCCTTCTGACCGACCCGAAACGCAGCGTTTACGTGCTGGGTGGCCGGATCAGCGATACGATCGCCAAGCATCTTTCGTTCCACCTGCGTCAGATCCGCAAGGATGTGTTTCATCTGCCTGATACGCCTGAAGGCTGGCCAGAATATCTGTTGCGGATGCGGCCCGGGGATATCCTTTATGCTGTTGATTTTCGCCGCTACCAACCCGCGCTGGAGCAGCTGTCGCTTGTTGCCTCACGCGATCGGAGTGCCCGTGTGATCCTGATGACGGACAAATGGATTTCACCGATTGCCAAACACGCCCATGAGGTCATGCCGGTGCCAATTGATAGCGGCACCTTGTGGGATACTTACTCAGCGGCTCTCTCGGTGACCGAGGCCATCGTGACGCGGATCGCCGAGGACAACTGGGATCAGACCCGAGAACGTATCAAGGCCTGGGATGCTTTGCGCTTTACTCAAGAGGAAAATGAAAAATGACCCTGCCGCTAATTTTTGCTGCCATATCCGATGTTGCCGGAAAGGTGCGCGGCAAAGCCTTTCCCGCTGATCAGTTGGAGAAACGGCTGGTGCGGGGGGTCGGCTGGACCCCTACCAATGTGCAGATCACCTGTTTCGACATAATCGCTGACAGCCCGTTCGGCGCGCTAGGTGATTTGCTTTTGATTCCCGATGCAAACGCAGAGGCCCGGGCGACATTTGGAGATGTGACCGAGCATTTCCTGATGGGCGATGTCGTCACGCTTGACGGGGATCCTTGGGCCTTTTGTACGCGCGCTATCCTCAAATCCGCGCTGAAGCGCCTGCATGATGTAGCAGGCGTTCATCTGATCTCGGCGTTCGAGCACGAGTTTCAACTGAAAAGCCCACCGGCGGTGGAAAACCAGGGATACGGACGCGAAGGGTTCGAGATTCAGCGGAAGCTTTGCGAAGTGCTGATGGCGACACTCGCCGAAAACGGGCTCGAGCCAGACAGTATCATGAAGGAATTCGGCCCCAATCAATACGAGGTCGTTATCGGCCCTGCCAAAGGTGTGCGCTCGGCAGATGCGGCAGTAATCCTGCGCGAGCTTACTCGCTCGGCAGCGCGTCACCTGGGTGAGGCTGCAACCTTTACGCCAATCCGCGATGTGGCGAGCGTCGGCAATGGCGTTCATATCCACATGAGCTTTGTCGACGATGCCGGCGAGCCGGTCACATTTGATGCAAGCGGCCCCTGCGGGATGTCCAGACTTACTGATGGGTTCGCTGCTGGCGTGCTAAAATACCTGCCTAACATTTTAGCGCTGACGGCACCGTCTGTCGTGTCATACGAACGCCTTACTCCGCACCGGTGGTCGGCTGCGTATAACAATCTCGGGTTCCGAGACCGCGAGGCCTCGTTAAGGGTCTGCCCTGTGACGGCAAAGGACCCCGCTTCAATCGCCAGACAATTCAACATTGAATACCGCGCGGCGGATGCAGCGGCGTCGCCTTACCTGGCTTTGGCCGCTGTTGTACATGCTGGTGTTCAGGGGATCGAAGATGGGCTGAAAGCGCCTGCGCCGACCGAGGAAGACCTGTCGCTTCTGTCAGCGGATGATCTCACGGCGCGTGGTTTTGTGCGCCTGCCCGAAACGCTTGAGGCCGCCCTTGAGGCGTTTCAGGCGGATACGACAGTCACCGGTTGGTTCGGACCAGATTTCGCGAGTGTCTACGCCGCCCATAAGGCTGCAGAAATCGACGCGGTAAAAGACATGGACACAGCACAGAAATGCGCCGCGTATGAAGGAACATACTGATGAGCGCGCCCTCTGACAGAGCATTGGTTCCATTTGTCAGCGTCGAAAACATGCGGGCCCTGGTCCATAAGCATGGCCTATGGGACTGCCTTACAGAATTGGCCAATATGATCGAAGCCGATTTCAAACGCTGGCCGGTATTTGACAAGACACCGCGCGTGGCGTCCCATTCTAAGGTCGGTGCGATTGAACTGATGCCAACCTCTGATGGTGTGGATCACACCTTCAAGTCCAGGAACGGGCACCGATCGAACACCAAGGTCGGCCTGCAAACCCTAACCGCCGTTGGTGTGCTGGACTCTGTAGATACCGGCTATCGACGACTCATTTCTGAAATGACCCTTCTGACGGCGCTTCGCACGGCGGCAACAACGGCGATGGTGACGCGTATACTGGCCCCCAAATCAGCTAAAACCGCTGCGAGTATCGGCAACGGGATATTCTGATGCGCAATGACATTTCTGTAGAGTACCCAAAACAGACGCGCATCGAGGGCGATATCCAGCAACTCGACCCGGATCACGCGGTCAACGAACTGTGGCAGGTTCTAACGGGTTCTAAAAAGGGACGAACCTCCGAAGACCAGATCACGGTTTTCGATGGTGTTGGCTTTGTGGTCGAGGATTTCTCGGCCACGCGCTGGCTGCACAAAAAAGCGACTGACGGCGCCCCAAGCGAAATGCTGGATCTGATTGCCGACCCGCACGATCCCAAGGATCTGCTCGGTATGATAAGACGATACACACACCGTGCGGTCCAAGCTGCATGAATTTGTGTACTCATACCTTATTGGGGCCGAACGATCCTGCGCCGATTGACGTCGTTAATGCAGATAGCACGTCGGAGATCGTGCTGCTGTGTGAGCATGCAGGCAATGCGGTCCCCGAGATGCTTGGAGATTTGGGCGTCCACCGCGACGTCATTGAAAGCCACCGCGGCTGGGACATTGGTGCTCAGAATGTAGCGCGCCAGTTGGCTGAACAGTTGAACGCGCCTCTCGTCGTCCAAAATTACTCACGGCTGGTATTTGACTGTAACCGTCCCCCTGACAGCCCCTTGGCGGTCCCTGCGATCAGCGACCAGGTTGAGGTGCCGGGGAACAGCGCGATCACCGAATTGAGCCGGGCCATGCGTGTCGATGAAATCTTTCGACCTATGGATGCAGAGTTGAATCGGCTCTTTGCCAACCGTCCGCGTCGTGCCGCGTTTTCGATCCATTCCTTTACACCGCATCTCGATGGCAAGGACCGGCCTTGGCAGGCAGGCTTTTTAAGCCGCGGTACAGGCGGTGCTGCCAAAGCATTGATGGCACATATCGCGCAGCACCGCCCTGACATGACCTTTGCGTTGAACAAGCCCTATCAGATCGAAACTGAGGGCGATTGGTTTATTCCAGCGCATGCAGAACCCCGTGAGCTTGTGCATTGCCTGATTGAAATTCGAAACGATCAAATCCGCGAACAATCACAAGTCGGGCTGTGGGCGGATCTGCTGGCAGACGCAATCCTTACAGCGGTAGCGGACATTCCCTCATGAGCATCGCCCCCCTTCATACACATCCCGGACGCTTGCGGGCGTCCAACTTGCTCCGGACGGCGGCGGCGGTTGCTGTGCTGCTGGCTGTGGTGCTTGGGCTGACGTTGATTTTTGGACGCACTGGCGAGCGGATTGCTGTACAGATGTGTGTCAATGTGGTCGCTGTAGTGGCCCTTGCGATTTATTGCGGCAACACGGGCATTGTGTCTTTCGGGCATGGCGCGTTTTTGGCGCTAGGCGCTTATCTGTCAGGCATTCTCACCATGCCTGCTGCTCTTCAACGTTCTGCCCTACCGGATCTACCGTCATTTCTGGCAGGCCATGAAGTAACGATCTGGGTGTCGCTGCCGGTGGTCGCCCTTGCTGGACTTGCCTTTGCAGCTCTAACCGGAAGCGCCATCGCTCGGCTTGTGGGTGCGTCTGCCACGATTGCCACGCTTGGCCTGCTGATCATCGCCCATGGCGTGGCCATCGCCGCACGCGAGATCACACGCGGCAGCCAGACGTTTTACGGTGTGCCAAGGGTGACAGATCTGGTTCTGGCCCTCGGCGCGGCCACGGTCGCAATCCTGCTGGCCCGTTGGTATCGCGAAAGCCGTTTGGGCCTGTTTTCCCGCGCGGCCCGTGACGATGAGGATGCCGCAACAGCACTTGGCATCAATGCCCGACGCACAAGATTCATCGCTTGGTGTGCCTCTGGTACCATGGCGACAGTCGCGGGTGCACTTTACGGGCATATGCTGGGGGCATTTTCACCCGCATCCTTCTACCTTGGGCTCGTCTTTGCGCAGGTGGTCATGATGATTGTCGGCGGAATGTCATCGGTTGGCGGCGCAGTGGTCGGGGTGATCGCGGTGACGCTGCTGCAGGACACTGTGCGCCAGTTCGAAGGCGGCTCAACTGTGCTTGGCGTCACCTTGCCCGAGGTCTTTGGCCTGACGACGATTGTCTTGGGGCTTGCCATCCTGCTGGTGATCTGGGCGCGACCTCAGGGTCTGGTCGGAGGCTTTGAACTTGGCCCTGGCGCCGATGCAAATCTGCTCGGGCGCCTGAAGTCCCGAGTAACTCCTGCGCGCACGCCCGAGCCCGTCGTCCCAGCCACGCTGAAAGCATCAAACCTGTCAAAAAGTTTCGCAGGCGTCAAAGCCGTAAGAGACGTCAGTTTCGAAGCTCCGACTGGGCGCATCACTGGCCTGATTGGCCCCAACGGTGCTGGCAAGTCCACGCTTGTTAACTTGCTGACACGCGCCTATCAGGCGGACACCGGTTCTGCGCATATGGGCGAGGTTGACCTGACCCGTGTCGCGCATCACAAAGTGCCAGGCTTTGGTGTCTCGCGTAGCTTCCAGAACTTGCGCCTGTTCAGCGGTCTGACAGCCTATGAAAATGTTCTTGTTGCCGCTTTGGCCGCAGGTCACGACCGCAAGACTGCCGCGGCTATCACCCTGCGTGAACTGGATGCCTTTGATCTTGGGGAAGTCGCCGGGTATCGCGCCGACAGCCTGCCATATGGTGCCCGCAAGCGCCTGGAAATCGCCCGCGCTTTGGCACAAGACCCTAAGATTCTTTTACTGGATGAACCGGCCGCTGGCATGAATCCCGGCGAAACAGATGACCTGGCTGATCGGCTGATTAAGGTCGGCAAAACACGCGGCACCGGTGTCCTTCTGATCGATCATGACCTGAGGTTCGTGAACCGCCTGTCGGACTGGATCGTGGTGATGCACCAAGGTGGCGTCATCGCGCAAGGCACGCCTGAAGACGTGCGCGCAAATCCCAAAGTCATCGAGGCTTACATCGGCAAAGGGCGCACAGCCCAAAAAGCAGAAATTAGCGAAACCAACCGAAGTCAACCAACAGAGGTAGCAATAAAATGATACGTAATGCCCTTCTTCTTTCAACAGCAGTTATCACCGGCCTGGCTGGAACAGCGATGGCTGAGAGTTATAAAATCGGCGTAATGTCCGCGCAATCGGGCTATCTGGCCCCCTATGACGGACCCGCCTATGCCGGGTTCCAGTTCTGCATTGACGAAATGAACGCCAAGGGGGGCCTGAACGGCACAACACCGGTTGAGTTGATTGTGCGCGACACCCGGTCTGACATCGCCGAAGGCGTTAAAGTTGTACAGGAAATGATCGATGACGGCGCGCAGTTCATCGTGGCGTCAGCCGATGCCGATCCGACAATCGCCGCGGCCCAGATCACAGCGGCTGACAGCATCCCAACAATGACCTTTGCCGGAACAGCCCCGGTTCTGACGCAAGTCGGTGAACATGTCTTTGGCAGTTACCCTGCGGACAACCAGCAGGCCGCCGTACTAGCAGGCCACGCACGCGAGCAAGGGTTCGAACGTGTCTGGCTCGTGAAATCCCCAGACAGTGCCTACACATTGGGTGGGCCCGAGTACTTTGGCGAGGCCTTCACATCGCTTGGTGGTGCCGTTGTCGGGGAAAGCAACTATTCGCTGAACCAGCCCGACTTTTCTGCCATCGTGACGACCATCAAGAATGCGGATACCACCCCGGATGTGATCGTCACATGGGCTTGGGAGCCTGATTTCCCTGCCTTCATCCGTGCGCTGCGCGGTGCCGGGGTTGATACCCAGGTGATGGGAGGTGACGTACTCGATTCACCAACCGTACGCGGCCTTGGTGATGTCGTCACAGGCGTAGCGCATACATCTGGTGGCTTCCCAGACGAAGGCTCTGCCTATGCCGATTTCATCGCGCGGTTCTCTGCTGCAAAGGGGATCACGCCTGACAACAATTACTACGTCAATGGCTGCGATATTGCGCATATGATCGAGGATGCTGTCGCAGCGGCTGGCACGACAGACCCTGCTGCCGTGACTGCCGCAATGGCCGGCATTGAGAATGGTGAGGGTATCATGTCCAACTTCACTTTCGCGGGGACCGACCGGATGCCTCTGCGTGATGTTGTGGTCGCACGGATTACCGATGCAGGCGAAAAAGAGTTTGTCCTGCGCACCTCAGCTGATCCCGCAATCCTGCCACAGCCGTAAGGTCTGAACCCAATGGAAACAGCACTCGATATCCAAGGCTTGCACGTCCGCTATGGCCCAATCCGCGCGGTTCAGGGCATTGACCTGATCGTCCCCAAAGGCGGCATAACGGCGCTTTTAGGGGCCAATGGCGCAGGCAAGACAACGACGGTCATGGCCATCGCAGGTGCTTTGCCCGTGGTATCGGGCGCTGTTTCCCTTTTTGGCAAGGATATGACAGGGGCCACACCCGACGCCATTGTGCGGGCGGGTGTGGCCATCTCACCGGAAGGACGCCGCGTGTTTGCGCAGCTGACGGTCGAAGAAAATCTTGTGCTGGCCGGATCAATTCTGGGCGACGAGACGCTCAGCGCCAAACGTTTGGCCGAGATGAAAGAGCGCTTCCCGATCCTGGGCGAACGCCGCCGTCAGATGGCGGGGCTTTTGTCGGGGGGCGAACAACAGATGCTGGCGGTGGGACGTGCCTTGATGAGCGGACCGCGCTTGCTGTTGCTGGACGAACCGTCGCTTGGCCTTGCGCCGCAGGTCGTGGATCAGATTTTCGACATCGTAGAAGAATTGAAAGCCGACGGTATTTCAGTGCTTCTGGTCGAGCAAAACGCGGCTCTTGCCCTGGACATTGCCGATCATGCCGTAGTGCTGGCGAATGGCGCTGTTGCCGCTGCCGGTGCACCGTCGGAACTAGCAAATAACGCGGTCTTGCAATCCGCATATCTGGCGGCTTGAGCGATGGAAGTTCTTCTTCAACAAATGATCAACGCGCTTAGCCTTGGGGGAATTTATGCGATGCTGGCCCTGGGGCTGGCGATTGTGTTCTCTATTGTGCGATTGATCAATTTCGCGCATGGCGAAATCATGACGTTCGGGGGCTATGGCATCTTTCTGGCCATGAGCTTTGGCCTGCCGCCGATCGCCGCTCTTGTTGTCGGGCTTGGGGCTTCTGTGTTCATGGCCATGGCAATGGAGCGTACAGCGTTTCGCGCCATGCGCGGCGCGGATGTCGTTGCACTTTTGATCACATCTTTCGCTGTGTCCGAGATCCTCAAAGTTCTGTTCCAGAACGGAATTTCCGCCAGACCCGTCCCGATCTCTTTTCCAGCGTCATGGTCTGGCACCTATCATATCGGCCAGACGACATTTGGCATTATCCCGACCGTATCAATCATCGTAACATTTTCAGCCCTTGCAGGCCTGACATTCGTGTTGCGGCGCACAACGATTGGCATGGCCATGCGCGCCGCTGCCGAAGATATCGAGATGCTCAAACTGCTGGGTATCAAGGCCAACCGGGTCGTTGCTGTAGCTTTTGCCCTGTCAGGGCTACTTGCGGGTATTGCCGCTGTCATCTGGACGGCACAACGCGGGTCAGTGGATCCACTGATGGGATTTTTCCCCGTTCTCAAGGCCTTCATTGCGACCGTACTTGGGGGTTTGGGCAGCTTGGGCGGCGCTGTCCTTGGTGGGTTCATCGTCGGCGGGCTGGAGGTTCTGCTACAGGCTTTCCTGCCAGACAGTCTGGCCCCATACCGGGATGCAATGGTTCTGGCCTCAGTCATCTTGTTGTTGCTGTTACGCCCGGATGGCCTCCTTCCAGCGGCGAATGCCAACAGATCGTAAGGAGCGGTGTTGGCGCATAGTTCATCACTCGCTCGGATTGTTGCCCTCAGAGCGCGATGACAGACAAGGAGTGTGCAAATCGGATTCTGCGGAAATTGAATCTAACTTTCAAAATCAGACATTGGTGCAGCCGCAGCGGAACTGGGCTACGCCGCACAGCCGTTTTTTGGCCAGATACCGACAAGAGTCCGCAATAGATCAGAATTTCTCGATGTTACGGCCAATATTGCATGACCCGCTGGCTCGAAAATATCCTGGGAAGCTGTCGACGGCTCAAAGTTGCGCGTCGTTCCACAAATTCCAGAGCGTCAGTGAGGTAAAGTTAGTCCTTCACCAGCGCTCCAAGGCCTAATGTTTTTCAGCTAGAAAGCTCAGTTCTGCACAGCTTGTCAGATCGAACACATGAGCCTCTGGATTTCGACTGGCCACGCCCGGCAAGTGCAGATCCAAAGATCGTATCGCGTTAATGCCTCGCCTGTTTCAAGGAACAAGATTGACAAGGACCAATGTTGCAGGGGCCCCTGTTATGAATGTTCTTCTGCAGCCGTGGCTGCCAACGCGCGGTTATAGGCCTTTAGCGCATCAATATGGTAGAGCGTACCGACTGGGGTCTCAGCTCCGTCATCACCGCTCACAACCACCGGTATGCAGAGGATTTCGTCTCGGTCGAAGAACGGCATCGCCGCCTCAAGCGTAGCGCTTGCTTGAACAAAAAGACCTTGATCAATCAAAACCTGTGCTTCTTCCCGGGTGATTGAACGTGCATCGCCAAGCGGTCGCATCACTGCGCCTGCGCGCAACATTGCCAGAAGATAGGCTTGTGGCCCCGCGGCCAGATGCACATTGCGCCGTTCCAGTTGTGTCAGGAAGAAGGATCGATCCACGAGGCGCGAAGCCAGCGCCGTGGACATTGAAACCGACACCATCACCGCCAGACCGATCTGCCAATCTCCGGTCAGTTCAAAGACAATCATCGTGGTCGAAATCGGGGCACCAAGCACGGCAGCGGCCACCGCGCCCATCCCGGCAAATGCATAAAGGGTATGGGTCCCCGATACATTGGGCAGCAAACCCGTTGCAATCAACCCGAATGCCAACCCGGTTAACGCACCTATCATCAGCGAGGGTGAAAACACACCGCCACCCATACGTCCCCCCATCGTGATCGCAACAGCCACAGTTTTGATGATTGCGAACAGGATGGCGGTTGTCAGAACCAAATCTCCGGCCAGAGCCCGGATCGTGGTTTCGTATCCAACGCCGATGATGTGGGGAAACCAGATCGCGATCAGTCCCAACATTGCGCCTGATACAGCAGGACGCAGCCATCCGGGCAAGGACAGCCGGCTTTGAATGTGATTGCCAATATCTTCTGCAAAGAAGATCGACCGCATCAGAAGCAAGGCCACCAACCCGCAGATCAACCCAAGGATCAGAAACGCGGGCAGCTCGACATAGAATTGCAGGGATCCGGGCGTATCCAGAGTGAATTCGGTCACGTCGCCGTATTCCAGCCGGTTAATCACCGTCCCGGCGACCGAAGCGATAACGATGGGCGCAAAAGCATGCACCGCGAAATGGCGCAACACCACCTCAAGTGCGAACAAAGCACCGGCAATGGGTGAGTTGAAACTGGCCGAAACTGCCGCCGCCACCGCACATCCCAGCAAATCACGCCCGGTAATTCCGTCGGCATGGATACGATTACTGACCCAGGTCGAGATCACGCCTGCCATATGCACAACCGGCCCTTCTCGACCCGTGGACCCACCTGTGCTGAGCGTAATCAGCGAGGAGAAAAAAGACGCGATACCCGCCTTGCCTTCGACCCGACCATCGGTGAGGGCAGCGCCTTCGATTACGTCGGCAACTGAACGCACGCGCCCGTCATCGGTATACCGGTGCAGGATGATGCCAACGATAAGACCGCCGATGATCGGTGTGATCAGGATCAGGAACCAGGGTAGCTTTTCCACATGGCTGTGCAGTAACGAGATATCCCCGGTGTCGTAGACATAGGCCTGCAATGCCTGAATTGCCTTACGAAATCCCAATGCCATAAAGCCTGCGGCAATCCCAATCGCCAGCGCGATGAACCAGAACTGAATTTGGCTGGGCCCGCGCCTGCGCATCACCCGCCACGCGTCCTTCATCGCGGCCAGAGCCTGATTGAGCTGGTTGCGCAGAACGGTGCGGGTTGACTGGGTCATTTGCCCTCGGGGGATCAGAATACACCCCTTACTAAGCCACGGAGGGCACGGTTAAAAGCCGGATCGCGCGTCTGTGAGGGCCTATGCGTCCAGAAGAGCACGGGCAGCGGCGCGCGCTTCGTCCGTGATCGTGTCTCCGGCGACCATCCTGGCGATCTCGTCCACCCGGTCGGCCTGGGCCAAGGGCACCACGGTCGACAGAGTTTGCCCATCGGTCACATGTTTCTGAACACGCCAGTGATAGGCGGCACGTGCGGCGACCTGCGGGGAATGCGTCACGACCAATACCTGCCCGCCCTGCGCGAGCGCAGCCAGACGCCTACCAACAGCATCCGCGGTCGCGCCGCCAACACCCCTGTCGATCTCATCAAAGATCATCGTGCGCGCGCTGTCATCGCCGGACAGACAGACCTTGAGCGCCAGCAAGAAGCGGCTCAGTTCACCGCCCGAGGCGATTTTGTTCAACGGTCCAGACGGTGCACCGGGGTTGGTGGCAACGGTGAACGCCACAGCATCCGCACCTTCGGGGCCGGGATCGGACGGGGTGATCTCGGTCTGGAACACAGCGCGTTCCATTTTCAGCGGTGCAAGCTCGGCCATCACAGCGGTGTCAAGTTCACCCGCTGCCCGTTGGCGCAGGCTACTGAGTGCTTCCGCAGCCTTGTGATAAACTGCCTGCGCAGTCTCAACCGCAAAGCGCCTGTCGGCCAGATCAGCGTCACCAGCATCCAAACGGTTCAGCCGCTCACGCAGGGTCTCCGCGAACCCACCCAAGTCGTCCGGGGCAACGTCATGCTTTCGGGCCAACGCACGAATGGCGAAAAGCCGTTCCTCGACTGCCTCCAGTTCAGCCGGATTGAAGTCCAGCACCTGAAGACTGGCATTAACGCCATCTTGCGCCTCGCCCAATTCGACCAGTGCACGCCCCAGTGCGGCAACAGGCTCTTCTAACTGCCCGCCCGCATTATCGGACACGCCTTCCAACCAGCGCAGAGCATCAGACATCGCGCCCTCGGCCCCATCGCTGCCAAGCAAGTCATAGGCACGGGCGACGTCATCGCGAATCCGCTCTGCCCCCTGCATCATGCGGCGCCTTGCATCCAGTTCGGCATCCTCGCCGGGCTGCGGATCAAGCTTATCAAGCTCAGTGACCGCATGGCGCAGAAATTCTTCCTCTGCCCGCATGGCAGCCAAGGCAGATTCGACCTCAGACAAAAGCTTGCGCGCGCGCGACATCTCGGACCATGCGGAGCGCACAGTGGCCAGTTGCCCCCCTGCCCCGGCAAAATCATCCAGCATCGCGCGGTGGCCACGTGGGTTCAGCAGGCCGCGATCATCGTGCTGGCCATGCAGTTCCACCAGGGTTTCCGACAAGGCCCGCAGCACCTCGCCCGAGCAACGCCTGTCATTGACCCATGCGGTTTTCCGACCCTCGGCTGTGTTCACGCGGCGCAGGATCAGCTCTTCGCCTCCGGGCAATCCGGCTTCGGCCAAAATCGCATGTGCGGGGTGGTTTTCGTGCAGCTCGAACTCGGCCACAACTTCGCCCTGAGCGGCCCCCTGACGTACCAGCTCTGCCCGCCCGCGCCAGCCCAGAACGAACCCAAGCGAATCCAGTAGGATCGACTTGCCCGCGCCGGTTTCGCCGGTCAACGCGTTCAATCCCGGCTGGAACGTCAGTTCCAACCGGTCGATGATCAGCATATCGCGGATATCAAGGGCGCGCAGCATCGGGTCTCAGCGTCCCACGCCTTTAGCCATGGCGATTACAACCACTGACCTTTGACGGTCTGGCGATAAATCGTGCTGAGCCAGTTGTTGCCGCGGCTTTTGAGTTTCAGCCCGCGAGAGGTCAGCAGCTTATAGCCAGCGTCATACCATTCCGAGGATTGGTAGTTGTAACCCAGAATTGCACCGGCCGATTGCGCCTCATCCACCAGACCCAACGAGAGATAGGCCTCGATCAGGCGATAGAGCGCTTCAGCGGTATGCGAAGTTGTCTGAAAATCCTCTACCACAACGCGGAACCGGTTGATCGCGGCAGTATAGTGATCCTGACGCAGATAATAACGTCCGATCTCCATTTCTTTGCCAGCCAGATGGTCAAAGGCCAGATCGAATTTCAACACGGCGGAGGTGGCATATTCGCTGTCCGGATAGACCTCGATCACCGTGCGCAATGACTGAAGCGCCTGGAACGTCAGGCCCTGATCGCGGCCCACCTCGTCAATCTGGTCATAATAGCTGAGTGCCAACAGATATTGGGCATAGGCCGCATCTTCGTCAGTTGGATAGAAATCTATATAGCGCTGTGCTGCTGCACGGCTTTCTTCGTAATTCTCATCTGCATGGTACGAAAACGCCTGCATGATCAGCGCGCGCTTTGCCCAGTCAGAGTAAGGGTAAAGACGTTCAACCTCGGAGAAGTACCACGCCGCATCGTCGGAACGATTCTCCGACAGCTCAAATTCCCCACGCGTGAAAATCTGTTCGGGGGTGAACCCTTCTAGGTTCTGATTGCGGTCAGCGCCCCCGCTGTTGCACGCTGTCAAAACTGCTGTCAGAAGTACCGCCCCTGCGAATCTGACCGCCGCTTTGGTGCCTATCATTCCGCCAATCCTTGTCGTCTTGCTTAATGGGAATACCCCGGTTTGGGCCTTGGTCTAGCACATAAAATTCCAGTGCAAAACGCCTTAGTAGGCCCTTTGGCGGATTTGTCAGCAGAGTGGAACCAATCAGGCGACTTCGGGGATTTCGTCCCAGACCAGACCCTGCCCGGGCAGACGCGCGGCCTGTTCGGGGGTACACAGGATCGGACGCACAGCACCGGGCGTTTCAAACAGCTTGCGCAGCAGCGTGTTTGTCATCGCATGACCAGACTTGTCGCCGGTGAAATGACCCAGAATCGGTCCACCCGCCAAATACAAGTCACCCAGAGCATCTAGCATCTTGTGACGCACTGCCTCGTCTGCGTGGCGAAGGCCACCCGGGGTCAGAACTTCGTCGCCCTGAACGACCACAGCATTTTCAAGCGTGCCGCCAAGAGCCAAGCCGTTCTCGCGCATCGCTTCGACGTCGGTACGACGGCAGAATGTCCGGCAATCACTAAGCTCGCGTGCAAAAGAGCCATTGCACATATCCAGCCTCTTAGTCTGACGACCAATGGCGCTGTCTTCAAAATCGATATGAAAATCGATAATCAAACCGTCCGCAGGCGCAATCGAAGCACTGGCACCCTCACGGGTTGCGGTCACAGGTTTAAGAACCTCATAGGCCAGGACCGGGCTTGCCTGTCGACGCACGCCTTTCAACATGATGCCACGAACGAATTCAATCGAAGACCCGTCCATGATCGGCACCTCGGGGCCATCAATCTCGATCAGCGCATTGTGGACACCGCATCCAGCCAAAGCTGCCATGATATGCTCGACGGTGGAAACCGTAACGCCCGCTTCATTGACCAGTCGGGTACAAAGCGGGGTACGATCGACCACATCGTAGATTGCAGGGATCAACGCATTGCCCAGCTCGATATCCGTCCGTTTGAACCAGATGCCGTGGCCAGCAGCAGCCGGCTTCAGGATCATCGTCGCAGGCTTACCGCTGTGCAGCCCGAGGCCTGTAAACGTGATCGGAGATTTGAGCGTATGTTGCAAGTGTGACCTCAGTGAGTGGCGTCCGACCTGTGATGGCCGTGTTGGCATTCAACTAAGGAAGCAGGTCAAAAGGCTCAACTCACTCTTTGCAACCGAATGAAACATGAATGTGACAGGTCGGCAAAACCCTGCTCACATAGGGATAATGCACTGTTTTAAAATAAGAAAGGGCCGCCAAATGGCAGCCCCTCTTTAGTATATTGTTACCGCGATCAGTTGGCTTGACGGCGAAGGAAGGCCGGTATTTCGATCCGATCCTGCTCCGGGTCGTCCTCGACATGTGCAGGTGCCGTAGCGTCAGATTGGCGCAATACCGGCTGCTGGCGGGCCGGTTGCTGCGCCGGAGTATCGGCTGCGTGGCCGGTCATGCGATCAATCAGGCGGTTAAAACCAAACCGCGGGCGGTCGGCATCTCCATGACTATCGGAGACCTCCTGTGGCCGAGGCGCAGGATGACCTCTTTCAGCCGGAGGTACATTCTGGACGGCTGCCTGCAAGCGCCTCAGCGCTTCAGGTGACGGCGATCCTGCGGGTGCTTGCGGCTGAGGTGCGACAAAGCTTTCTGGGGCGTATTCGACCGGCTCGGGAGTCGGCTCGAATTCGGCCACGCGCGGTTGATAAGCCGGGGGTGGCAGGCCGTCATCATCCTGTTCTGCGCGCGGTTGGAACTGCGGTTCCATCGGCTCTTCAGTTGCCTCAAACAGCGAAGGTTCACGCGTTGGTTCGGGCTGAGGTTCAGGTTCGGCGCTTGCCGCCACTGACATTTCTTCCAGGGCCGCTTCCTCTGCAGAAACCGAACGGGTCAGCGGTGCCGACATCGAACGACGCGCGACAGGCACATCATCCTGCTTTTCGCTGGCGTCGATACCTGTTGCCACAACCGAAACGCGCATGCCGCCTTCCATTGCGGTATCCAGCGTGGAGCCGACGATGATATTCGCCTCAGGATCCACTTCCTCACGGATACGGTTTGCGGCTTCGTCCAGTTCGAACAGGGTCAGGTCGTGGCTGCCGGTGATGTTGATCAGAACGCCCTTGGCGCCCTTGAGGCTGATTTCATCCAACAGCGGGTTCGCGATGGCCTTCTCGGCGGCCTGTACGGCGCGATCTTCGCCGGTGGCTTCGCCCGTGCCCATCATCGCCTTGCCCATCTCGTCCATAACGGCGCGAACATCCGCGAAGTCGAGGTTGATCAGGCCCGGACGCACCATCAGGTCGGTCACGCCTTTGACACCCTGATACAGAACGTCATCCGCCATCGAAAACGCCTCGGTAAACGTGGTCTTTTCGTTGGCCAGACGGAACAGGTTCTGGTTTGGAATGATGATCAGCGTGTCGACAACGCGCTGCAAGGCTTCAACACCGTCTTCGGCCTGACGCATCCGCTTGGCGCCTTCGAACTGGAAAGGCTTGGTCACAACACCGACGGTCAAAACACCCAATTCACGCGCTGCCTGCGCGATGATCGGTGCGGCACCCGTGCCGGTGCCACCGCCCATACCGGCCGTGATGAAGCACATATGCGCGCCTGCCAGATGGTCTACAATCTGCTCGATGCTTTCTTCGGCTGCTGCCGCACCCACTGTCGGACGCGCGCCCGCACCCAGACCTTCGGTGACTTTCACGCCTAGTTGAACTCGTGACGAAGACTGGCTTTGCTGCAGCGCCTGGGCATCGGTGTTGGCAACGACAAAATCGACACCGTCCAACTGTTTTTCAATCATGTTGTTGACGGCGTTACCGCCCGCTCCGCCAACGCCAAAAACTGTAATCCGAGGCTTCAGCTCGTCGTGCCCGGGCATCGAAAGATTCAATGTCATGCTTCTGTCCGCCTGTTTATATAACCCGCCAACGCGGTGTTTTTCTTACCTATCCACTAACAATCCTACCGATCCAAACGGCAAACGTCACGCCAAAAATCGCGAAAATCCACAAAATATGGAGGAAATAAGGCACCTGGAAACAGTATTTGGCAGAGATTGCCAGATGTTGCGGAATTATCTCAAAGCACCACAAAACATGCGACGCTCGCGCCACTATTGACGGGCGCGTCACTTGCAATTCATTCACATTCTGTCTGCGGAAAACTGCTCAAGCCCTCTCGCAAGGCCTCTGACGGGCCCTGTGGATATCTTGCGGGATTTTGACAGCCCCTGCAAGATATTTCTTTAGCTAATTGGGGCACTTGGGCAGTTAAGACCATTCTCAGAAATGTCCCTGACCTCTTGAATTTCTGTCCTGGAGAAACCGACCATTCGCACCATCAACTGGTCTTCATACAAAAACGGCCACCAGCAAACTGGCAGACCATCCTCGTCATCGTCGTACAGAAAGCAAATCTGCCCATTAGGAGTTGTAATTTTCCCGTACACACAACCCTTGCCCTCCATACGCCAGACCGAGAGAGTCGGGCTCAGGAACTCTTCGGTGCCGACCAGCATACCGCTGTCATAGACGTGAAACTTTACGGTCTTTCCTTGAACGGCCCCCAGGAAGGCTTCGGGTGTGATACGGGTCTGAGCCTCTATCGCTGACGGCACAGCCATGACCAGCGCCGCGATCGCGGCTTTACCAGTTGTCACGGAACCACCGCACAGCGCGCTTGAACGGGCGTGCGGAATAGGTGTCTACGGGGATTTCAAAATCCCACCATTCATCCTGTGGGTTGGCTGCAAACAGGCTTAGCCCCACAACCGAAGAGAACCCCGGCCCTGTGGCCGATTGCGGCAACCCATGGACCCGCAGCGGGCGACCAAGGCGAACACGCTGCCCCAGAATACGAGAGGCCAACCCGTCCAGCCCCATGATTTGGCTGCCGCCTCCGGTCAGGACGATCTGCTGGCTGGGCATGTGCTCAAAGCCAGCCGCATCCAGCCGTACACGCACTTCCTCCAGGATTTCTTCGACACGTGGACGCATGATACCTATCAACTCTGCCCGGCTGACGGTACGGCGGTCATGTTCCCAATCGCCGGTATCACCGCCAATGTCGATCAGGTCGCGGTCATCCGCGCCGGTCGCGTGAACGCCGCCATTGAATGTCTTGATCCGTTCGGCAACAGACGCCGGAACGCCCAGCCCCATCGAGATGTCACTGGTCACATGATCCCCACCCATGCGCACGCAATCGGCATAGATCATGTGTTTCTTCATAAATATTGACACGCTCGTGGTGCCACCGCCCATGTCGATACAGGCGGCACCCAGTTCCTGTTCATCCTCAACCAGCGCCGAGATGCCCGAGACATAGGCCGAATTCGCGATACCGGCCAATTCGAGATCGCAACGCTTGATACAGCGCACGATATTCTGGATTGCAACCGCGTCCACGGTCAGCATGTGCATATCGACGGCCAGCGATTGCCCCATCTGACCCCTTGGGTCGATCAAGCCCGATCGGTTATCCAGCGCAAAATTCACCGGCTGAGCATGTAGGACTTCGCGGCCCGCACCATAGTCGGGCACGTCACAGGCATTGAGAACCCGGCCGACTTCGGCCTCGGTTACCAGCTGACCTTCCAGATCCACCTGGGCATCCAAACCATAGGACCGCGGGTTTGCCCCCGAGAAACAGGCGATCACATGGTCGACACGGATATCCGCCATTTTCTGCGCGGCCTGAAGCGCGGTTCGAATGGCGCGCTCGGTCTCCTGCATCGCAGTGACTTCGCCAAATTGCACACCACGGGAACGCGTGGTCGCGGCACCGATCACCCGAAACCCGGATTGTCCGGCCAGAGACCCGATGCCGCTGTCCTCGTGCAGGCGTCCGGCACCGTCGAACCGCAACACAAGGCAGGAGATCTTCGAACTCCCGACATCCAGAATGGCGACGACGCCGCGTTGCATTGCCTGCCTGCGCATCTGCCGCATCGCCCGTTGGGACTGATAAAGATCGGTCATCATTGTCGTTACTGCCCGCTACTCACATCTACTTTTGTATTCCACCAGTCTTCGCTGGCGGCTTTGGTCATTCGGATTGTCGGTCGCTGACCCAGGCGCATATCCACCGCGGCCACATCGCGTTCCAGAAGATCCTGAACCTCGTTCACAGCCAACACGCGTTCCAATGCGCGCACTGGCCGTTCTGTCGGCAACATGATGCGCTGACCGCGATCCAGAACCAGATCCCAGCGACGTTCCCCAATTCGCACCAGACCGCGCACCCGATTGCCAAGACTGCTGGCTGTGGCCGTCAGTTGCAGCGCTTCGGGTACATAGGAATCCGCGCCCTCACCCGCGATCAGTGGCAGATTGGAGTGATCCTGCCGCGATGCGATGATTTCAACATGCGCGCCGGTTTCATCCAGCAATTCGACCCCTCGGCGGGTACGCCAGACAATGGCGGGCTGCCGTTCGACAACATCCACCTGCAGGATACCTCCGGGACGGATGCGCACAGAGGCGGATTTAACCGGATCCAGCCCTGTGATCGTTTCGCGCATCTGTTCGACATCCAGGTCCCAAGAACTGATTGGGAAGTCCAGCGGCACCACTTCACGAATGTCTTCCGAAAGGTTGGTTCCCGCCCCATCAATCGCCATCAGGTTGACCATGAATTCTGGTCGCTGCTGGATCGAGATTTTCACATCATGGACATGAGCCACAATCGCTTCGCGCCGGTCCTGAGAGCTGAAATACCCGCCAAGCGCAGCACACACAGCGAAGACCGGCAGCCCGTATTTCAGGCCACGGCGAACACCAGGCGTCAACATCCAGCGCTGCAACCGATAGCTTAGGCGGGACGGCGCCGGATCAAACGCCGATGACTTACGCCCCCAAAGTCGCCGCAGGCGGAACTTGGGTTCTACATTGTTGCGGTCCCCCGAAGCGAAATCGGCATCCGGACCGGCAAGTGGCTTTGACCGATGGATAACCGGCGCACGGGTGGCTGTCAGCGGTCGCATGATGCGTCCTCCACCATCCATGCGCAAAACTGGCCGAAGGTTATCCCGCAATGCGCGCCCTGTTCCGGAGCCAGTGACGTCGGCGTCATTCCTGGCTGGGTGTTGGTTTCCAGCAGGAACAAGCCCTCTGCGCCCTTGCTGTCATCCCACCGAAAATCTGTGCGGCTGACGCCTTTGCAACCCAACAGATCATGCGCCTGTTTGGCAAAGCCCATACACAGGTCAAAAATGTCCTGCGGGATTTCAGCAGGCAGCACATGCCACGACCCGCCCGGCTTGTACTTGGCATCGTAATCGTACCAGCCATCCGTCATGATTTCTGTCACGGTCAAAGCGCGGTCGCCCATGACTGTGACGGTCAACTCGCGGCCAGCCACATATTGTTCGACCATTACCAGTTCGGGCATGTCGTCTGCCAGTTTCGGTGGAGTGTTGGCGCCCTCATGCACCAGATAAATGCCGACGCTGGAACCCTCGTTGTTGGGCTTGACCACATAGGGCGGTTCCATCGTGTGACGCGCGGCAACTTCGGATTTGGCCTCGATCACACTGTCGGCAATTGGCAGGCCCGCAATACCAAACGCCGCTTTGCTGCGCTGCTTGTCCATGGCCAACGCCGAAGCCAGCACACCCGAATGGGTATAGGGAATACGCAACCACTCCAGCAGACCCTGCACGCAGCCATCCTCGCCCCAGCGACCATGCAGAGCGTTGAAGACCACATCCGGCTTGATATCCAAAAGGCGCGCATAGAGGTCCGGACCCGCGTCCAGTTCGACCACTTCAAAGCCTTCTCCCCTTAGGGCGGCTGCGCATTCGCGCCCAGAGCTGAGAGACACCTCACGTTCCGCCGAGGGTCCACCCATCAATACCGCCACTTTGGGGTTTGTCCTGCTCGAACTACCCACGTCGTGCGCCTCAAATCCTGCGGACCTTATGTGGTGGTCCGTCCTGCTTTATGCCTTTGATCCGTCGCCCTATTTTGCCTGTTTTGGGTCTGACGGTCGGAGCTTTAATTTGTCAGCGGATCACCGACCCGCATGATTTCCCACTCTAGCGTGATGCCGCTTGTTTCGTAAACCTTTTTTCGCACCTCTTCGCCCAACCCTTCGAGGTCGGCGGCGGTTGCGGTGCCGGTGTTGATCAGGAAATTCGAATGCTTGGGGCTCATCTGCGCTCCGCCCTGCATGGCACCCCGCATTCCCGCGTCGTCGATCACCTTCCAGGCCTTGAGGTCATGCACATCATCTGCGCGGCCCGTTGAGGAAAACCCCGCCGGATTGCGAAAGGTCGAGCCCGCGCTGCGATCTTTGGTCGGCTGGGTCTCATCCCGCTTTTTCAACTGCGTGTCCATGCGGGCATGCAGTTCATCAGGATCACCTAGGAGGCCTTCGAACGTGGCCGAGATCAGCACCGCACCCTCAGGCAGATCCGACTGACGATAGCGAAAATTCAGTTCTTCGGGCGTCAGATCGACGACCTGCCCTTGCCGCGTGATGATCGTCGCCCTGCACAGAACATCCGCCGTATAGCTGCCATAACATCCCGCATTCATCCGCACAGCGCCGCCAATCGACCCCGGAATGGTTCGCAAAAACGTCAGGTCCACGCCCGCATCAGCTGCCTTGCGCGCCACATGCCCATCCAGCGCCGCCGCGCCTGCGGTGACAATGTTGCCCTCAATCGAGATGCCATTAAATCCCCGGCCCAACCGGATCACTACGGCGCGCAGCCCTCCGTCCCGAACGATCAGGTTCGAGCCGACGCCCATCGGGAAAACCGTGATATCGTCAGGCAAGTCGCGCAGAAACTGCTGCAGGTCTTCCTGGTCGGCGGGTTGAAAAAGGTAATCCGCCGGTCCTCCGACCTGCAACCAGGTCAGATCATTCAGCGGGCGGTTCTGGGTGAGCTTGCCGCGTGGCGAGGGAACAGAAGTCATGGCCGATAATTCGCGGATTTGAACCGCCAAAGCAAGCTGTATCCGCTATTGCGCGGCACCCAGGATCCGCCGCAACCACCGGCCCAGATAAATCACGGGCCAACGCAGTACCGAGATCCCAGCAACCAGAACAATCAACCCGATCCATGGGCCGTTCTGCAGCGTGACATAGCCAACGATAGGAATACCCGCAGCAATCAAGAAATAGGCGCGGGTCCAGTGATTATCCTTGCTGGGGATCATCGCCAGGACATTCGCAACAACTCCCCACAGGGCGGCAAGGGCAATGGACCAATTCATTCGTCGTCCCCTCGGCCTGTCCAACGTTGCCAATAGTGGCGAATTGGGTTGCGGAACATGGATGCAAAAGCCGCAAAGCCCAGGACCGAAAAGAACCAGCCGAAATCGTAACCCAGCCAGACAATCAGCGCCGGCGCAACGATAACCAACACAATCCCCGGTGGAAATTGCAGGCGCATCGGTAGCATGGCCACGATAGTCGACGCTATGACCCACAACCCTGCAAATAATACCGAGTACGCCAAATCTTGCCTCCGAGACCGCTTTTTCTGCGGTTGCACGATCACTCTTTAGGGTTGCACCACAAAAGAGTCCATTACGTCACATCGCCTGTTATTTCTGCAAGCGCGAAGGCAGGCCATTGGCCCAGGCGCTGATCGTACCGGCTCCAAGGCAGACAACCATGTCTCCGGGGCGGGCCTGTTCACGAACCAGACGTTCAAGATCGGATTCGTCCATCAAAGCGCGGGCATGTCGATGCCCATGCCGGATGAGCCCCTGAACCAGGTCATCGCGGGACGCCCCTTCGATCGGGTCCTCTCCGGCAGCGAAAATATCGGCGATGGCAACAACGTCGGCGTCATTGAAACAGGTACAGAAATCATCGAACAGATGAGACAAACGCGAATACCTGTGGGGTTGATGGACCGCGATCACACGGCCTTCGGTGGCCTGGCGTGCGGCTTTCAGAACCGCTGCGATTTCAACCGGGTGGTGACCGTAATCGTCGATGATCGTGACACCATCGACCTCACCCACTTTGGTAAAGCGACGATTGACGCCACCGAAATTAGCCAACGCTTCGCGGATTTCGGCGGCTTTCATGCCCAGATGGCGGGCAACAGCAACCGCAGACAACGCGTTCGAGACGTTGTGGTCGCCTGGCATCGGCAGGGTGCAGCCCTCGATCCTCTTGTCTTCGTATTGCAGGTGAATGTCGAAATGTGCGACGCCGCCCTTATAGGTCAGGTTCTCGGCCCGCACATCCGCCTGCGCGTTGAAACCATAAGTCCGCACGCGCCGGTCTGTGATGCGACCCACCAGTGTTTGCACTTCGGCGTGGTCGGTGCAGCAGACGGCAAGCCCGTAAAACGGCAGGTTCGAGACAAATTCGTAGAACCCGTCGCGCAGCTGGTCGAAATCGCCCCAATGCTCCATATGCTCGGGGTCGATATTGGTGACAATGGCAATGGTCGCAGGCAGACGGTTGAACGAGCCGTCGGATTCGTCCG
Organism: Ruegeria sp. CDSC081; assembly: GCF_059610485.1. Classification (NCBI taxonomy): domain Bacteria; kingdom Pseudomonadati; phylum Pseudomonadota; class Alphaproteobacteria; order Rhodobacterales; family Roseobacteraceae; genus Ruegeria; species Ruegeria sp. CDSC081. The sequence continues at coordinate 151,706 of NZ_JBXWNS010000006.1, forward strand.
CCTCGACCACCATCCATTCGCCCTGCCCCATTCGCGCATTCGAGCCATAAGCGTGAATGATACCGCCATTGATCACGGTCGGGTCAAATTCCCCTGCCACCATCAGTTCAGCCATCATCGTGGTGGTGGTGGTCTTGCCGTGGGTTCCGGCAATGGCAATGTTGGATTTCAAGCGCATCAACTCGGCCAGCATATCGGCCCGACGCACCACTGGCAGGCCCCGCGCACGGGCACCGTCCAGCTCCGGGTTGCCCGGTTTGATCGCGGTCGACACCACAACCACGGCGGCGTTCTCAAGGTTTTCAGCGCTTTGACCGACAAAGATCTCGGCGCCCAGACCAGCAAGGCGGTCGGTGATTTTCGACGCTTTCAGGTCCGAGCCCTGCACCCGGTAGCCCAGATTCAAAAGCACCTCGGCAATGCCCGACATCCCGATCCCGCCGATACCCACGAAATGGATCGGCCCGACATCCTGCGGCAGTTTGGTTGCTGGGGTCATGCGGTCTCCTTCTGGGCCAACTGTTCGACCTGGGCGACCAAACGCTCGGTCGCGTCCGGTGCGCCGGTCGATAAGGCGGCATGGGCCATCTTTTGTGCGGCTTCAGGGTTTGTCAGAACTGCGGTGATTTGCTGCGTCAGCGAAGGAACGTCAAGCAGGTTCTCGGGGATCATGATTGCCCCTCCGGCCTGAACCAGCCCGCGTGCATTGGCGGTCTGATGATCGCCCGCGGCGGCGGCATACGGGATCAGGATCGAGGGCCGCCCGATGACGGATATATCCGCCACACTTGACGCACCTGAGCGTGATATCACCAGCTGCGCATCGGACATACGACGGGGCACATCCTGAAAGAACGGTTTCACTTCGGCACGGATACCGTGGTCGTCATAAAACGCGGAAACACGGGCACCGTCTTCGTCGCGGGCCTGATGCGCGACACGAATATGGCGGCGCATCTCATCAGGCAGCGCGGCAATCGCTTCGGGCACAATCTTGCTAAGGATGCGCGCGCCTTGCGAGCCACCCATCACCAGGATCGACATCGGGTAATCACCTGGTGGGATATAGCCCGCCGCAGCCCGGTCCAGCACAGCGGCCCGAACCGGGTTGCCGGTATGTATGCCCTTTGCACCGTCCGGCAGATCAGTCGGCCAGACACCACAAGCCACCTGCGCCACGCGAGTCGCAAACAGCTGATTCACACGGCCCAAAACGCCATTCTGTTCATGGATCATGCGCGGGATCTTCGACATCGTCGCAGCGCCCAGCGCCGGGATTGAGGGATAGCCGCCAAAGCCGACCACGACGTCCGGTCGGTCGCGCAACATCTGAAACGCCATACCGGCGACACCACCTGCGATCTTGGGACCGACCATCAGTTTGGCGGGCAGTCCGCCACGGGCGAATGTGGCCGAGGACGCCTCGACAATTTCAGTCGAATGCGGAAAGCCACCCGTATATCGTGCGCCGCGCGTATCGGTGGACAAGCGCACACGCCAGCCCCTGTGCAGCATCGCCTCGGCCAGCGCCTGAGCCGGGAACATGTGGCCCCCGGTCCCGCCAGCCGCAATCAGAAGGTAGGGTTTGCCCATCAGCCTCGTCCGCGTAGAATATCACCAAGTTCGCCCTGAGGGCGGGTGCGGGTAAACGCCAGAAGCATGCCGATTGCAATACCACCTGCAATCAGCGAGGACCCACCATAGCTGACGAACGGCAAAGTCATGCCTTTGGCAGGCAAAAGGCGCACGGCGACGCCCATATTGATCATCGCCTGAACCCCGAACATGCAGGCCAGACCGGTACCCGCCAGACGGATGAACATGTCGCGCTCGCGCATCAGCCGCAGCAATGACCGCACGACGATCAGCGAATACAGTGCAATGATGATCAACACCAGGATCAGGCCATATTCTTCGGCCGCGACAGCGATGATGAAATCCGTATGCGCATCGGGCAGCGACCATTTCACCTGCCCTTCACCCACACCGACACCGAAAAGCCCGCCCTCGCGGATCGCATTGGTGGCATAGCCCAGCTGAGTGGTCGGATCGACCTCTTGGTTCAGGAACCCGTCAATGCGTCGGGCGAAATGTTCCGAGTTGGAATAGGCGAACATACCGCCAAGCACGACAAACCCCGCCATACCAACCAGCAACAACATCGGCGCACCGGCAACGAAATACATCACGCCCCAGCCAAACAGGATCAGGCAGGCCTGACCAAAATCGGGCTGCATAACCAACATGGCGACAATCGCCATGCACAGCGCAAAAGACCATAGCCGACCGGGCGGGCCGTTGATCTGTTGTGACGCGGCCAGCAACCAGGCCGCCACAACGATAAACCCGGGTTTCAGAAATTCAGACGGCTGCAGCGAGGCAAAGCCAAGCGAATACCAACGCACCGCACCTTTGCCAAAATCTGTGCCAAAGACGGGAAGGAAGACCAGCGCGACAAAAGCAGCAAGAAACCCCAACACCGCCAGACGCCGCACAAGCGTGGGTGACATCATCGAAGTCAGCAGCATCGCAACAAGCGCCATTCCGCCGAACAACGCCTGGCGTTCGACGTAATGGAACGGGTCGAACCCGTTACGACCGGCCAGCGGCGGCGATGAGGCCAGCCCCAGCAACAGCCCGATGACAAACAGGATCAGAACGCAGGACATCGTCCAACGATCAATCGTCCGCCACCACTTTGGTAGAATCGGTTCTCCGCGCTGGTCCTGGACCGCGCCATACACCATCTCAGTCATGAGATACCGCCACTATCTGCCTCGTTAACGTCCCGTTTTCGGGATCTGATTGAGAGTTTACCGGTATTTTTGCGTTTGGGCCAGTGGAATGACAGCGGTTTGGGAAATTCGCCAAGACGTGATCATTACGGGCTTTGGGTGGCTTGACGGTCAGGATAACAGCGGTTTGCCGTTTTTCTTGTGCCGTTCGACCATCGTGCGGACCTGTTTCCCTTTCGCCGGGGTCAGCCGGGCCAGCTGAGGAGCGTATTGGTCCGCGCTTATCTCGGGGAAGAGAGCCTGAATTTCAGCCACGGCTGCTTGTCCGATGCCCCTGAGCGCTTCGGGGCCGGTGAACAGGCTTTCCGAGGGGGCGCCTTCGGCAAAAATGACCTCGTGCCGGTCGAACAGCATGTGGAAATAGGTGACGTTCTGCGCGTCTTCTTCGACCGTAACGCCCTGCATTCCAACCAGCTTATGGGCGGCGATCAGCACCTCTTGCTTGGCGAACATTCTGGCAGCGATGACGGAGCGGACGAGCATGCGATGCTGAGGCGACACCAACAGATCACGTTCGGGAAGACCTTGCCCCAGAGAACCTTGTGCAAAACGGATCGGGCGCAGTTTGGGTTTGAGTGTCAGGTCAATACCGTCCAGCGACCGCGATCCGATCCAACGGATCACCTGTGGGCCATTATCCAGGGTATCAACCACATCCCCTGCCTTGAGCGTTTCGATCCGCCGCACCCCCTTGGGCGTCCGGATACCGGTGCCGGAAACGAAACAGGGAACAACGGTATCGATATCGATGTTGGGCCCGTTATCGACAATCGCCACGATCTCAAGCGGCGTATCCAACGGGGGTATGGTGCCATCGATAAACGCCATGAAATACCCGTCTTCGGCATCAACGCCGATCGAATCCCCATCACTGTTGAGATCATAGTCGAACAGGCCGATCAGGTAGGTATTGGTGCCATCCGTCACCTCGACTGTGAAGTCCCAGAATATGATGTCACCGTTCAGTGTCTGGGTCGGATCATTCGCGGTTTCATTGGAAATATTGTCACCGTCAAAAACTGTCCCGTCAGCGCCTTCCTCAATGGTGATCTGGCTGTATTCCGAGATCTCGAAGATCGACCCCACAACTGCAGACGAGGCCCCGGCATCCGTCAGGGTTGAATCGCTGCGCAATGCGCCAAAGATTGTTGTCGGCATCGGGGTGATACTCCACCAAACTCTGTAACGGGCCCTTAACCAGGGTCACGGTTGAGAATTGATAGAGAGCCTTACCAGAACCGGTCAAGCACCGCAGATATGTGCAGGCATAACTGTGTCCATGATACATCAAAATGCCCTCGGCCCGCGTGGCCTGTTCCGGGATCTGACGGCAGGTTTTGGGGGCTTGCAGGCACTGATCATGCAGACCAGGCGGATAAAACACCCCTGCCGGGACCGACTTCGGCTTGCCATCGCGGGCAATCCGGGCCAAGGGCTGCGCATGACCTATGACACGATCATCCTTGGCGCCGGTGCTGCTGGCATGATGTGCGCGACCCATTGCGGCGGGCGCGTTCTGGTGATCGACCACGCCAAGGCGCCGGGCGAGAAAATCCGCATCTCGGGCGGCGGGCGGTGTAATTTCACCAATATGTACGCGGGGCCGGGCAACTTCCTGTCTCAGAACCCGCATTTCTGTAAGTCCGCATTGGCGCGCTACACGCAGTGGGATTTCATTGAAATGGTCGGGCGTCATGACATCGCGTGGCACGAGAAAACACTGGGACAGCTGTTCTGCGACGGTTCCTCGAAACAGATCATCCAAATGTTGCTGGATGAAATAGAGCGCGCCGGGGCCGAGCTGTGGGTAAGGACCGAGATGAAGGACCTGTGCAAAACCGACACTGGTTTCGCGCTGACGGTTGAGCGCGAGGGGCAGCGTCATGCCCTGACCTGCACCAATCTGGTACTGGCCACAGGCGGCAAGTCGATCCCTAAAATGGGGGCGACAGGTCTGGCTTATGACATCGCGCACCAGTTTGGATTGCGGATGACCGAGACACGCGCGGCTCTGGTGCCGTTCACCTTTTCCGATGGCAGGTTCAAGGACCTGTCCGGTGTCTCGCTGCCGACGCGGCTGTCGAACGACCGGACCAGCTTTGACGAGGCTTTGCTTTTCACCCATCGCGGCCTCAGCGGACCAGCTGCGCTGCAACTATCCTCATACTGGCGCGAGGGTGAGGCGATCCGGGTCAACCTGATCCAGGATATGCCACTGTTCGACCTGCTGCGAGATCAGCGCCAAAACAGCGGACGCAAAGCCCTGACTACTGAACTTTCCCGGCAGTTACCCGCGCGATTGGTCGATTTCCTGAGCCAACACATTCCCATGCAAGGCAATTTGGCCGACCAATCGGACACCGCCCTTTCGGACCTGGTCGAGGCCCTGTCGAACTGGCATCTGACCCCGTCCGGGACCGAAGGCTATCGCACCGCCGAGGTCACGCTGGGCGGCATCGACACCGATGATCTGTCGTCAAAAACGATGGAGGCCAGGGATGTCCCCGGCCTCTATGCGATAGGTGAAGCGGTGGATGTCACCGGTTGGCTGGGCGGGTACAATTTCCAATGGGCATGGTCCTCAGGCCATGCCGCTGGAACTGCAATCGCCAGCCGTGGTTAGCCGACACGGTATTTGCGCGGCACTAGCCGACGACGTTGTACCCACGGCCACGCATGCAGTTACGCACCAACACTTCTTTGTTCTGGTTCTTGTTGATCACGTCCGCACCGGCGCCAACCAACGCACCTGCAACTGCAGCACGGCCCAGATTATCGCTGCTGTCCTGTACGATCCCGGTCACTGCGGCTGCGCCAACGGCGCCGATGGCTGCATTCCCGGCCGTGGTGCCATCAACAGATGCCTGCGATGCCGCAAGCTGTTGGCACTGCTGCAGATCAACGTTGTAATTAGGGCCAACCGGACCATCAATGATCGGCTGGTAGTTTGCGCCAGTGTTGGTGCAGGCACCCGCAATCAGAATGGCAGGCAGGATCAGGGAAAACTTACGATATGGCATAGTCATAACCTCGTGTTGAATTTGACGGGTAGCAAAACCAAAAAATATGGCGCGTCAAGCTGATAGCTTCTCAGCTTGGCCCAACCGGCGATCTATTGCAAATGGCGTGTCCTAAAGCCGTTTGCGAACCTGTTCGGCAAAATCCTCACCGCGTTGTTCGAAATTGTCATATTGATCAAAACTGGCTGCGGCAGGGGCTAGCAAAATCGTCTCGCCCGACTGCGCGTCGTTCATTGCCTGTTCAACGGCTTCTGCCATTGTGGTGCAAACCAGGGTATCTGCCTGTAACTGCATTGCAAATCCGGCAGCTTCGCGCCCGATCACATAAGCCTTGAGCACATGTTCACTGGCTGAGTTGAGTGCAGACAACCCGCCCTCTTTCTCAAGCCCGCCACAGATCCAGCGGACCTTCTTGAACGCGTTCAACGCCTTTACTGCGCTGTCGACATTGGTCGCCTTTGAATCGTTCACATAGGTGACCCCATCCGCTTCGGCGATGATCTGACTGCGATGCGGCAAGCCCGGATAGCTGTGCAAAGCATCCTGAATGATCCGAGGGGCCAACCCCAACGCGCGGCACGTGGCGTAGGCGGCACAGGCATTCTGGTGATTATGTGCACCGGGCAGACCTTTGATCTCGCGCAGGTCAATCGACCCCGCCTGTCGCCCCTTGCGATACTCCGACAGGAACCCTTTGCGCGCAAATACCTGCCATCCGGGTCCGGTCAACTTGCGGGCAACTGATATACGGATCACCCGGTCATCCGTTGGCGCTTCGGCCAGCTGACCGGCCAGAAAGGCGCCTTCGTCCTCATCCACTCCGATCACGGCACGGTCAGGGCCACCTTCGGCAAACAGACGGCGCTTGGCGGCGAAATAGCCACCCAAGCCACCGTGACGATCCAGATGATCCGGTGACAGATTGGTGAAAACGGCCACATCAGGTGTCAGCGACCGCGCAAGCTCTGTCTGATAGCTCGACAACTCCAACACCACGACCGAGCCATTGCCCCCTGGATCAATGTCCAATACGCCTCGGCCGATATTCCCCGCCAGCTGTGCCTCACGGCCAGCTTCGGTCAGGATATGATGGATAAGGGCGGCGGTGGTTGATTTGCCGTTCGACCCGGTCACCGCGACCACGCGGGGCGGAGTATCCAGATTGTCCCATTCCGGCCCGGCAAAAGAGCGGAAAAACAAACCGATATCGTTATCCACCGGCACCCCGGCCTCAAGCGCCGCCGCCACCACAGGGTTCGGCGATGGGTAGAGATGCGGTATCCCGGGCGAGACAATCAGACAGGCAACCTCATCGAACGCCCCGTGACGCCCAAGATCCTGACACGTAAACCCTTCGGCTTCGGCCCCCGCACGAGCCGCCGGGTTGTCATCCCAGCAAACGGGTTCAGCCTTACCGGCCCGCAAGGCGCGCGCCGTGGTCAGGCCAGACCGACCCAGCCCCAGAACCGCAACTTTCTGTCCTGAAAACCCTTTGACCGGGATCATATTTCCCACCTTCTTTCGACTTCAAATGCGCCGACACACTGCACAGATGAACCTGCCATTGGCAAGATCGACAGCAGGTTCGTGCGCAGCGCGAGCCCGGCCCAACAGGAGGCGGCGGGCCGGCTGTCCTCCGAACCTGGCGGGAGCCTACCGGACCTTCAGCGTCGCAAGCCCAATCATCGCCAAGATCAGAGAGATGATCCAGAACCGGATCACGATGGTGGGTTCTGCCCACCCCTTTTTCTCATAGTGATGATGGATCGGGGCCATCAGGAACACGCGACGACCAGTGCGCTTGAAATACAGCACTTGGATGATCACGCTCAGCGCTTCGACCACGAACAGACCTCCGACGACAGCCAACACCAATTCGTGTTTGGTGGCCACCGCAATCGCTCCCAAAGCGCCGCCCAAGGCAAGCGATCCAGTATCGCCCATGAACACGGCAGCAGGCGGCGCGTTGTACCATAGAAACCCAAGGCCAGCACCGAACAGGGCCGAAGTGAAAATGAAGATTTCGCCGGTTCCGGGCACATAATGCACATCCAGATACTCGGTAAAGTCGACCCGGCCCACCGCATAGGCGATAATCCCCAGGGTCGATGCGGCGATCATTGCGGGCATGATCGCCAGCCCGTCCAGCCCGTCGGTCAGGTTCACCGCATTTGCTGACCCAACGATCACGACAATCGCGAAGGGAATGTAGAATATCCCCAGATTGAGCAGCGTGTCTTTGAATACCGGCACCGCAAGCTGATTCTGCAGCGACTCAGGGTGGTGCATCGTGGCCCAAATAGACGCCAGAACCGCGATAATCACACCAAGTCCTAACCGCATTTTTCCAGAAACACCTTTGGTGTTTTGCTTGGAGACCTTGGCATAGTCATCTGCAAACCCAATGGCGGCATAGGCCAACGTTACGAATAAGACCATCCAGACATAGGGGTTGTCCCACCGTGCCCAAACCAGTGTCGATGTGACAAGCGCGCCCACGATCAGCAAGCCGCCCATGGTCGGCGTACCCGCCTTGGAAAAGTGCCCCTCGGGGCCATCATCCCGGATCGGTTGCCCTTTGCCCTGCTTGCGACGCAGAACATTGATCAGCGGTTTGCCAAAAATAAACCCGAAAATCAGCGCTGTCATAAAGGCACCGCCTGCCCGGAACGTGATGTACCTGAAGAGGTTGAAAAAATCCCCTCCGTCCGACAGGCCGGTCAACCAATAGAGCATATCAATACCTTTCCCGTGCGGCGATCATGGCTCAAGCGCGTCCCCTTGCCCCATTTCCCGCAAACCGTCAACAATTCGCGCCAGCGCCATGCTGAGTGATCCTTTGGCCAGAACAGTGTCGCCTGCGCAGATCAGCTCTGGCAGCCGTTCAGCCATCTCAACGCTGGTCTCAAACCAAAGTCCGCGCTTTTCCGCTGGCAACGCATCGTAAAGCGCTTTCATAAGCGGGCCAATGCAGTGAACCTGATCCATCTGCGTCATAGCCGCGACATTCGCCATCGCTGCATGCATGGGGATCTCTTGCGCGCCCAGCTCTTTCATATCACCCAGAAACGCGATCCGGCGCCTGCCCTGTGAGGCGGCCAAAACTTCCAAGGCAGCCTCCATCGAAGTTGGATTGGCGTTATAGCTGTCGTCCAGCAATTCGACCTGACCACCATCCGCCAGTGAAATCTGCTCGCGAACGCCGCGACCTTTTACCGGCAACCAGTTGCCCAAGCCTGCGATGGCTTCGTTCAGGTCGACACCAAGTTCAACGCAGGCCGCCAATGCCCCAAGTGCATTCATGACAAAATGAGTGCCTGCTGATTGCACATCAAAGGAGATGGCTTTTCCGTCGACCCTGGCCGTTGCATGGACCGAGTCCGGTTTCTGCGCAACATCGGTCAGCACGTAATCTGACGCAGCGCGCCCAAAATCGACGATCACTGCTCCGGCCTCATCTGCGTATTGGCGCAGGATGTCGGCGTGTTCGATATCCGCATTCACGATGGCCGCACCGCCCGGGACCAACCCTTCGAATATCGCGGCTTTCTCTTTCGCTATACCTGCGACGGACTCGAAGGCTTCCAGATGGACTGCCGCGACGGTGGTAACCAAGGCCACATGCGGGCGGGCCTGACGCGCCAGCGGAGCAATCTCTCCGGGGTGGTTCATCCCGATTTCTATCACGGCAAATTCAGTGTCGCGCGGCATCCGGGCAAGCGTCAGCGGCACACCCCAATGGTTGTTGTAACTGGCAACGCTGGCATGGGTTTTCCCCTGCGTTTCCAGAATATTGGCCAGCATTTCCTTGGTCGATGTCTTGCCGACACTCCCGGTCACGCCAATCACGCGCGCCTCTGTCCGCGCGCGGGCCGCCTGCCCCAGCGCCTCAAGCCCGGTCTGCACGTCCTCGACGATCAGTAACGGCGCGTCCGGGGAAACGCCTTCGGGTATCTGCGAGACCAGCGCTGCGCCTGCGCCCTTCTCAAGCGCTTGCGTCACAAAGTCGTGACCATCGCGCGCCGCCTTCAGCGCAACAAACAGATCTCCGGGCTGCAATGTGCGGGTGTCGATGGATACGCCATTGACCTGCCAATCGGCGGTGGCACGCCCGCCAGTGGCCGCAACAGCCTCAGCCGCAGTCCAGAGCGTCATGCCACCCTCCCATCGAGGGCGACCACGCTGATGCTGGCCTGTTCTACGTCGTCGAACGGCAAAACCTGATCGCCCACGATTTGGCCCGTCTCGTGCCCTTTTCCGGCGATCAGCAGCGCATCACCCGGTTGCAGGGCATCTATGCCGCGCAGGATGGCTTCGGCACGATCACCCACCTCGGTCGCCTCGGGCGCGCCCAGCATCACCGCAGTACGAATGGTAGCTGGGTCTTCTGTGCGGGGATTGTCGTCGGTGACAAATACCACATCAGCGTTATTGGCCGCAGCCTTGCCCATCAGCGGGCGCTTGGTCGCATCACGATCTCCGCCGGCACCGATGACGGCAATCAGCCGGCCCATAACATGAGGGCGCAAAGCCTTGAGTGCCGTGGCCAAAGCATCTGGCGTATGGGCGTAATCGACAAACACAGCAGCCCCGTTTTCACGCGTCGCAGCCAGTTGCATCCGTCCCCGGACCGTCGTCAGATGCGGCAGGGTCTCGAAAACACGCGTGGGATCTTCGCCACCAGCGATCACCAGCCCACATGCCAGCAGGATGTTTTCAGCCTGGAACCCACCGATCAGGTTCAATCGGGTCTGATACACCTTACCCTGCCACGAAAACCGCAGATCCTGCCCGGTTGCATCAAAGCGCTGATTGAGCAGACACAGATCTGCATCACCCAATCCAACGGTCAGCACATTTTGTCCACGGGTTTCAGCGATACGACGAACCTGCCCACCCTTTGGATCGCTCATGTTGACCACAACCGTGCCGTCCTGAGGCAACACGCGGTCGAAAAGTCCTGCTTTGGCGGCAAAATACGCCTCGAAGGTTTCGTGATAATCCAGATGATCCTGGGTGAAATTCGAGAAACCCGCTGCCGCCAACTGTACCCCGTCGAGGCGGCGCTGCTCGAGACCATGCGAGGATGCCTCCATCGCGGCATGTGTCACACCGTTCTCAGCCGCCTCGGCCAAACACCGATGCAGGGTGATCGGTTCGGGCGTTGTATGCGCCAGAGGGGCAGTCCATGCGCCCTCGACCCCGGTTGTGCCCAGGTTGACGGCCGCATGACCCAGTTCCATCCAGATTTGGCGGACAAAGGTCGCGACAGAGGTTTTACCATTGGTCCCCGTCACAGCCACGATGGTCTGAGGCTGCTTTCCGAACCACAGTGCTGCGCATCCTGCCAGCGCCTGCCTTGGGTCTTCAACCACCACCAGCGCGGCATCCGTCCCCGCAAGCACGCCCGCTGCGACCTCGGCCCCTTCGGCATCGGTGAGGATTGCGGCGGCCCCCATGCGCAGAGCATATTGAATGAACTCTGCGCCATGGACCCGCGTTCCCGGAAGTGCCGCAAACAGATAACCGTCTTTGACCTCGCGGCTATCAACGGCCAACCCGGTAATCTCAGGGTTTGCACCCGCACGTGCGGTCAGGGCCAGTTGGCTGAGTTTCTTAGTCCTAGTGCCCATGACCCACCTTTCGCCGGACGCCTAATTCGAGGTCAGCGTTATAGCAGCGCGCGCCTCAGGCTCAAGCCGGGGGCGCAATCCCAACAAAGGCGCGATACGCCCGATCAGCTCCGCAGCCACAGGTACGGCTGTCCACCCTGCTGTACGGCGTTTTTCGCCATAGGCCACGATGGAAGGTTCATCCAGAGTGACGATAAGTACGTACTTCGGATCATAGGCCGGGAAGATCGTCGCAAAAGTGGCGATGACTTTGTCATCATAGTACCCACCGCGCGGCTTCGGTTTGTCTGCCGTACCGGTTTTACCTGCCACGTCATAGCCGGCGACATCGCCAAAGCTCGCTGTGCCGTCGGTGACAACCTTGCGCAGCATCTTCTGCGCCTGAGTGGCCGCCCCCAACGACATCACGCGCGGGCCATATTGTGACCCGCTCCTGCGCAGAATCGTTGGGCTGACATAGTATCCGCCATTGGCAATCGCCGCATACCCCGCAGCCAGATGCATCGGGCTGGTCGACAAGCCATGGCCATAAGAAATGGTCACTGTGCTCAGCTCACCCCATTTCTTGGGCTTGAGCGGCTCCCCACCTTTTGCTTCGACAATCTCGAACGGGGTCGGTTCGAACATGCCCAGCGAACGCAGGAATTCCTGTTGCCGCTGCGCGCCAATTTGCAGCGCCAGACGCCCAGTACCCCGGTTCGAGCTGTGGACGATCACATCCGCCACGCTGATCTTGCCGTAATTCTTGCCGTTGAACTCACCAATCGGAAAACGACCGATTTTCATCGGACCCGAGGTGTCGATGATCGTTTCAGAATTCACCAGACCAAGCTGAATTGCCTGCGCGGCGGTGAATATCTTGAACACCGATCCCAACTCGTACACGCCCTGCACATAGCGGTTGAACAAGGGGCTGTCCGATGGATCGAACCCCGAGGTCGGGGGGCGCGGGCGATCATTGGGATCAAAGGATGGCAGCGACGCCGCCGAGATGACCTCGCCCGTATGCGCATCCATCAAAACGGCTGAGGCGCCTTTGGCGTTCATGATCTTCATGCCACCAAAAAGCACCTGTTCGACAGCGGCCTGTACAGTCAGATCCAGCGAGAGTTGCAGCGGCTTGTTTCCGTTGGCAGGGTCCCGCAGATAATCGTCGAACTGCTTTTCAATCCCGGCCACGCCTATCACCTCGGCAGCGCTCACGCCTTCACGCCCAAAACCTGACCCGCCAAGGATATGTGCTGCCAGCTTGCCATTCGGGTAAAGGCGCATTTCGCGGGGGCCAAACAGAATACCTGGATCACCGATGTCATGCACGGCTTGCTTCTGCTCGGGCGAGATACGCTTTTTGATCCACAGGAACTTGCGGTTGCCGGTGAAATCCTTGATCAGACGCTCTTTTTCCAAATCCGGGAAGATTGCCACCAGTTGATCCGCGGCGGCAATCGGGTCGATCATCAACGGCGGCTGGGCATAGACGGAATAGGTGTCTAGGTTGGTCGCCAGAATGCGCCCTTCACGGTCAACAATATTGGCGCGCTGCATCGCGATTGTGGCACCGGGGGCGTTGGCCAAGGGTTCTTGCGCCTCGGATGTCGCAAGCATCCCCATCCGAACGCCAACCACCGAGAAGGCGCAAAAGAAGAAAAGACCCAGCACCAGCAAACGGCCCTCGGCCCGAGCGCGGGCTCTGTCCTTCATATCTTCGTGGCGTTTCTGGATGTTTTCGCGCTCGATCACCTTGGGGTTTTCACCGCGTGCGCGCGCATCCAGGACACGGGCCAGAGGGCGGAGGGGCGTGCGCGTCATGGGAACTGCACCTCTCCCAACGCCTTAATGTTGGTTATCGCCTGCAATTCGATGGGATCGACAATCGGAAGATCAGGATCCTCGGCATAGGCAACCTGATCCGCGCGTCCGAACTGCTCTGCTCGCAAGGGCAGCAGGCCGAGACGTTCAAAATTCAGATCCGCCAGCTCTCGAAGACGATCAGGACGGTTCAAATAAGCCCATTCCGCATTCAGAACGGCCAGTCGGACCTGTGCCACGCCGATCTCTCGTTGCAGTGTTTGCGTTTCTTTCACAACTTGCTGGGTGCGGTAGTTCTCTTGATACGCCCAAAGGGCCACCCCGAACACGGCCAAGGCAGTCAACACATACAATACACTCTTCATTTTGCCCTTCCCCCTAGTTGCGGCATCCCAATGGCGCGAGCTTCAATTTCCCCCGCCGGAGCCTCGGTGCGCACAGCGACACGCAGCTTGGCTGAGCGCGAACGCGGATTTTCTTGTAATTCCTGCTCGTCCGGCCCCACTGCCTTACGGGTTTTGAGCGTAAATTGCGGCTGGTCCTGCGCAATTTCGGGCGCATAGCGATTTGCCCGACCTGTTTTGCCAGCCCGCGACTGAAAGAACCGCTTGACCATGCGGTCTTCGATCGAATGAAACGTCACAACAGCCAGCTGCCCGCCAGGTTTCAGCGCACGCTCAGCGGCCATCAGGCCCTGGAACAATTCTTCATATTCTGCATTCACCGCGATGCGCAGCCCCTGAAAGCTGCGTGTCGCGGGATGCGATTGACCGGGTTTGGGCCTAGGCAGACAGGATTCGATAAGCCCCACCAACCGCAAAGTGGTTGTGATCGGCTCTTCCGCCCGCGCCTTTACGATAGCCCTGGCAATTCGCCTGCTGGCGCGTTCTTCACCATAGTGAAACAGGATGTCGGCGAGCTGCGCTTCGCTTGCAGTGTTGACCAGATCAGCCGCGCTTTCGCCGTCCTGGCTCATGCGCATGTCCAGCGGGCCGTCCTTCATAAAGGAAAAGCCACGCTCGGCCAAATCCAGCTGCATGGAGGAAACCCCAAGGTCAAGCACCACCCCGTCCAAGTCCTGCGCGTATTCGTCCAGACGCGAAAAGACGCCGGGCTGCATCACCAGCCGATCGCCATAGCCCTTGGCCCAGTCCGCGGCCATTTCAAAGGCCAGCGGATCACGATCAACGCCGACGACCTTGTCCGCGCCTGCCTCGAGCAGGCCACGGGTATATCCCCCGGCACCAAAGGTTCCGTCCAACCAAACACCCGAAACCGGAGAGACCGCAGCCAGCAAGGGGCGCAATAATACCGGAATATGTGGTTTGTCAGAAGAGGGTTGCGCACCGGCCATGCCGTCACGCGTCCCCGACGCCATCTAGGAACACCAGAGGGTCAAAATCTTCGGGCTGATCATCCAGCCATTCTTCGGCCGCCGCCAATTCATCAGACTCGTAGGTTTCAGGCTTCCAGATCTGGAACGTGTCGCCAGCGGCAATAAAGAAGGCTTCACCCTCTAGGTCAATCTTGCTGCGCAGCTTGGCGGGTAGAACCAGACGCCCGGTCTCATCCACGTTTGTCGGAAAGGATTGTCCGTGGAACATGCGCTGCAATGTCTTCCGCTGCATTGAGCCCCGTGGAAGCGCATCAATCTTGGCGTCAACTTCGTCAATCGCCTGCATAGTATAGCATTCAAGGAATTTGCGCCGGTGGTCGCCATAAACAATTACAAGTTCGGGATTGTCACCGGGCTGCCAGTTGGGATCAGAAGCTTCAAGCACACGGCGAAACGAGGCCGGGATCGAGACCCTGCCCTTCGTGTCCACCTTATGGCGGCTTTCACCTCTAAACCTGCGCGCCAAGACGACTGTCCCTTTCGCTTGCGCCCCACTTGAAATTCTCACTCCCCCCAGAATTAAAACGGCGGGTTGATCTGCTGCCACTGATCAACCCGCCGCATTGACCCGCTTTGCGGGATGTCCAGCTGCGCGCGCCACCTGGGGGGATGTCTGCTCGCCCGCGCGCCGGATCTCTTGATTGATGAAAGCGAGATGCCTGTATGAAACCTGATTTTATTGGTTCGGGGTCGTTTAGCGCCCCATGTGCCTCGTCCTCATCGGATAACCAAGGGATGGCATGGGAATTCATGGAAATCAATAGAAAATTTCTCACACTCACGTCCCAACTCACAATGCAATCGATAAGAAAATGAATGGAAGCTCTATTTATACACCAGAATTAGAACACAACTACCTCAAAGCAACCATATATAGACAAATCAGAGAAATTATGAGCATCCCATGAATTCCCAACATTTTTTCACTTTCATCGATTCCCCGTAGATAGAGCCAGCAAATCCTCCATTCCAAACTACGAATCAACAAAGGTGGCTCGGTTCCCACGCACTCCCAAGTTACTAAAAACCACCTGAACCCACGATTTCCCATAAACGCACGACCACAGCCATTCGGCTTCTTCGATAACCGTACCGAAGCAATCGGACCTTACGTCACGATCCTATGGTTTTCAGTGGAACCGCATTAGAAGCGACACCCTTGGCGCAACTCAAACCCATATTTTTAAGGCATTTTCGATTGCCAACATCCAACTCTTTGATATCCATGCATTTGCTGCATAGCAGCATTGACGACGTCAACTATTGTGCAATCGCAGCATTTGCTTATTTTCATCCTCAAGCAAACGCCGATACACTTCGGCACCAACATACGAAACGGGTTACGCAGATGGGTGTAGCAACACAACAAACCGCTCTGAGAAGCGCTCCGGCATTCGGCCTGGCCTCGATGATCGAAACCGCAAAGACCCGGTTTGCACGCTATCGGGCCTACCGCCAGACGGTTAACGAACTGTCCGAGCTGTCCGATCGCGAGTTGGCCGACCTGGGCCTGCACCGCTCAATGATCCGTCGGCTGGCAATGCAGGCCGCAGAAGAACAATTCGCGCGTTAAGCGCACAGCAATACAGAGATCAGACCCTACTCCTCCCTTGGGTCAGTAATCTGCGGCAACGTCTCTCCTCCTCCCTGACGTTGCCGCCTTTTATACCGGCCCTGAACGCCGGAAGCAGATACATCGGGGCTCTCCTCCTCCCTGCCCTGATGTTGAAAGTACGCGGCGACGTCTCTCCTCCTCCCTGACGTCGCCGCGTCTTCCTCATACCGGGATCAAACCCGGGTTCGGATACATCGGGGCTCTCCTCCTCCCTGCCTTGGTGTTGAAAAGAACGGCGGTTTCCTTCCTCCTCCCTGGGAACCGCCGTTTTTCGTTTCCCCCAAAGAAAAAGGCGCCCACCCAGGCGCCTTTCAAAACATTGAGCATGCGCCGTCAGGCGCATTCCTTTTGGTTAAAACGGAACGTCGTCCTTCGGAAAAAGATACTGGGCAACAACCTTCTTGGTGCCCGCCTTGTCGAACGCGACCTCAACCTTGTCGCCCTCGATGCCCTCCACTGCGCCATAGCCGAATTTCTTGTGAAACACCCGTTCACCCAGTGTGAAACTTGCCACCGCGGTTGCGTCGATCACCGTGTTGCGTGTTTCGCGCGGTTGCGACATGCCATATTGTCCCTGCCGCGCCTGCAGCCGTTTCCAGCCGGGTGAGTTATAGACATTTGCCTCAGCCGCGCGGGTTTCGATCCCGGCCGAGGGCTGCCCCCCGCCATAGAGCCCCGGAGGCGTCAGAACCTCGACATGCTCCTCGGGCAGTTCGTCAATAAACCGTGATGGCATCGAATTCTGCCATTGCCCGAACACCCGGCGGTTGGCGGCAAAGGAAATCGTACAGACCTCTTCGGCACGGGTGATGCCCACATAGGCTAGACGCCGTTCCTCTTCGAGCCCCTTGATTCCGGTCTCGTCCATCGACCGCTGCGACGGAAACAAGCCATCCTCCCACCCCGGCAGAAATACAGCAGGAAACTCCAGCCCTTTGGCCGCATGCAACGTCATGATCGAGACCTTTGCCCCATCCGTTTCCTTTTCATTGTCCATGACCAGGCTGACATGTTCCAAAAACCCTTGCAGGTTCTCGAAATTGTCCAGCTGGTTGACCAGTTCCTTGAGGTTTTCCAGCCGCCCCGGCGCCTCGGGCGTTTTCTCATTCTGCCAATGGGCGGTATAGCCGGACTCGTCCAGCACGATCTGCGCCAGTTCGATATGCGTGTGCTCGGGCGCGCCATAGCGGATCGGAGACACCCCGTCATCAATAAGGGTGTCATCATCCACTTCAATCCGTGGTCCACGTGTCATCGCATTCCACCGAGCCAGCCCGTCGATCAACTCGCGCAGCGCCTTGCCGCCCTTGCCCTTGATCAACCCCTGCTCGACTACGATCCGCGCGCCCTCGACCAGAGACACTCCGTTTTCACGCGCCACCACCTGAATGGTCTGCTGCGCCTTGTCCCCAAGGCCGCGCTTGGGCGTGTTCACGATCCTCTCGAACGCCAGATCATCCTCGGGGCTGACCACCAACCGGAAATAGGCCATGGCATCGCGAACCTCCATCCGCTCGTAAAACCGCGGCCCGCCGATCACCTTATAGGGCATCCCGATAGTCAGGAACCGATCCTCAAACGCGCGCATCTGGTGCGACGCACGCACGAGGATAGCCATTTCGTCCAAGTTCATCGGGCGCACGCCACGCGTCCCGACCTGCATCGCGTCAAGCTCTTCGCCGATCCAACGCGCCTCTTCCTCGCCATCCCAATGGCCGATCAGGCGAACCTTTTCGCCCTCTTCCCGGTCGGTCCAAAGCTCTTTACCCAGTCGTTTTTCATTGCCACGGATCACATTCGAGGCGGCGGCCAGAATATGCGGGGTCGAGCGATAGTTCTGCTCCAACCGCACCACGAAAGCGCCGGGGAAATCCTTTTCAAACCGCAGGATGTTACCCACCTCAGCCCCGCGCCAGCCATAGATCGACTGATCGTCATCGCCAACACAGCAGATATTCTTATGCCCCCCGGCCAGCAGACGCAGCCAGAGATATTGGGCGACATTGGTATCCTGATACTCGTCGACAAGGATGTAGCGGAACCAGCGTTGGTATTGCTCCAGCACATCCGGGTGGGTTTGAAAGATCGTCACCACGTGCAACAGCAGATCGCCGAAATCCACCGCATTCAGCTCACGCAGGCGGGTCTGGTATTGGGCATAAAGCTCAATGCCTTTGTTATTATAAGCTCCGGCATCCGCAGCAGGCACTCTATCTGGTGTCAGCGCGCGGTTTTTCCAGTCATCAATGATCCCGGCCAGCATCCGCGCAGGCCAGCGTTTGTCGTCGATATTGGCTGCCTGAGTCAGTTGCTTGAGCAAGCGCTTTTGGTCATCCGTATCCAAAATGGTAAAATTCGACTTGAGGCCCGCCAGTTCGGCATGGCGGCGCAACAGTTTGACGCAGATCGCGTGGAACGTTCCCAGCCACGGCATCCCTTCGGCAGGTCGGCCCAGCATGCGCCCGACCCGTTCTTTCATCTCGCGCGCGGCCTTGTTGGTGAAGGTCACGGCCAAAATCTCGTTCTCGCGTACCCGATGCGATCTGAGCAGATGGGTGATCCGCGCGGTCAGTGCCTTGGTCTTGCCCGTGCCGGCACCTGCCAGCATCAAAACCGGACCGTCCAGCCGCTCGACCGCTTCGCGCTGTGCCGGGTTGAGGTCGTTCAAATAGTCGGCAGCCACCGCAGGCATCGCCCGCGCCGACAGCGATGCGCCCTCGAAGGCGTCCATTTCGTCAAAACTGCTCATACTCTCAAACTACGCCGGATGGGCGCAAAGGGAAAGGCTTTGTTCACGGCTTGTTCACAAGCTTTTAAGATTTTCCTTGCGTTCAATTCTAACCAAATGAAGCGGTGTTCGACTGATGCCATTAACTCTCTGTAAAGCCTTAGGTCAGATGCTTGGCTCAAAGGTTTGGGAGCATATGGATATGGCATTGGCTGAGCGGGGGACGATCAATCATCGACTCAAATGGACCGGGATCACCCTATTGCTGATCAGCCTCGCCATTGGAGCGGGCTGGGGTGTCTATAGGCTCCCTGCGCCCTTGGTGGAACGGATGCTGCGGACAGATATCCTCAAGCAGTCAGAATTGTGGAAACGCAGGGTTGTTTTGCACCTTGAAGACCCCGAAACAACGCTGCGAACCGGCCATATAGACGGGCATGACGCAGAGTTTCTGACCTCGATGCCCGAAGCATCGGATGTCTACCGGTTCAGGTTGTTCGACACGAGTGGACGCGTGGTCTGGTCCACTCGTCAAGGTGAGGTCGGCCTGCGCGAAGACAGCGCGTTCTTTCGCGCCGATGTTGCCCGGGGAATGGTGTACTATTTACAAGAGGTTGTGCCCCTATCCGAGATTGACGGCTTGGATTTGCACACAGGCAACATTCAGATCTCCAGTGCGCATCACATAGTCAAAGTCTTTATGCCGGTTACAAAAAACGGTCGCTTCATCGGTGCGATAGAGTTTTTTACCGATATCTCGGATTTGCGGGCGACCTTCATAACCCGGCTGAGAATTTCGCTGATCGTTCTAAGCGGTGTGGCCCTGTTGGCGCTGGCGATGGTGTCATTGGTGACCTACAGGACCAACCGGGCGCAACTGCGCTCTTTGCACAAACAATCCGAGAAAGAGCGTGATCTGATGGCTGACCAGTTGCGGCTGGCGCGTGAGGTGCGGCTGCTGGGAGAGCTAAACGAATGGCTGCAATCCAGCCGTTCTCTGGATGAGCTGTTCGACATGGTCTCACGTTTTATGACCCATATCCTGCCCGAAGCAGAGGGCAGCGTTTACGTCTACTCGAACTCGCGCGATGTGCTGGATGGATGTGCCAGCTGGAACGGCGGCACCCATAAAGCGCATATCCACCCCGAGGGGTGCTGGGGTCTGCGCCGGGGGCGTACCTATGAATTCGGCGCCTCCGAGATTGATTTCATCTGCGAGCATGCTGAACCGCATGACGGGCGCCAATATTTCTGCTTTCCGATTCTGGCTCATGGCGAGACGGTTGGATTGTTGCATCTTCGGGCACATGAAAACTGCGAAGAAGAGTTTCACGTCAGCAGGAAACTGGCGCAGCTCTGCGCTGAACAGATCAGCATGGCCATTGCAAATGTGAGGATGCGCGATCAGCTGCACGACCAGTCCGTGCGTGATCCTTTGACCGGACTGTTCAACCGTCGTCATATGACGGAAACCCTGCGCAAGTCTATTTCACGCAGTCAACAGACCGGTGTACCGCTGAGCCTGATCGCCGTTGATGTCGATCATTTCAAGAAGTTCAACGACACTCATGGCCATGATGCAGGCGACATGGTGCTGCGCGCAGTCGGAGCCGCCTTGGAACAGGGCTGTGACCGGGACGAGGTTGCCTGCCGTATTGGTGGTGAGGAATTCATGCTGATCTTGCCGGACAACACCCCGGATGACGCGGTGAGCCGTGCCGAGAAATTACGGCAGTCGGTCGAAGCGGTCTCGGTCCGATACGGTGACAAGTCGCTGCCGCGAATAACGATTTCGGTTGGTGTATCGCATTACCCGGCGCATGGCACCATGCCGCAAGATTTGATGCGCGCCGCTGATGACGCGCTATATATGGCAAAAGACAAAGGGCGCAATCAGGTGCAAGTCGCCAAGGGAACGCCAACCGAAACCGGGTCCGCTGATAGCAACGGCCAAAAGGTTCGGACTTCAGGCCCAGTCGCGGCGGCGTGAAGCTCTTGCTAATACTTAGCAAAAACTTCAGTTACCCGGCGCCTGACTGCGCGGGCAAGGTAGCCACTTCTATACTTGTTAGCTTTCTCCAAGATCTTGGCCACATCGCGATCTTGCCAACCGTCCTAGCCAGCCCTATCGCTTTTGAGCAGCACAATCCCTAGACTCTTAAACGGTCGGTGATCTTTCAGAGGATCGGATAAAGAAGTGACGCAATGATTTGAGGCAAGCGGTACGCAAACGATCTGCCCGAAACCTCTCGGGGCTGCACATCCACGAAAACCGGGCGCGGTCAGGCCTTTCATTCCCAACGTGCTTGAAGTCAATCGGCTCGGCACCCGGCACGACCATGCGCGCAACTTGCCTGCTATGTCGAAACTTGGGAAAGCACCTGCCGACCGTGGCCAAAAAGTCTTTAATGAACACGCCAAATCACGCCGCAATTCACCAGTCTTGATGCCGCAGCGCAGCAAGGCTATCAAGCATTCACCAACAGGAGGCGTTTGCGAGCGTTAACATGCCGGTTCTACCCAAATCACCGATATACCTGCGCGTATTGTTCGCCTAGAAGTTCGCCAAACAAACAGGACCGGGACCTGATATGACACATTTCGACAAGATCCTGATCGCCAACCGCGGCGAGATTGCCATTCGCGTGATGCGCGCAGCGAATGAGATGGGCAAACGCACAGTCGCCGTATATGCGGAAGAGGACAAGCTTGGCTTGCACCGTTTCAAGGCGGACGAGGCCTATCGCATCGGCGAGGGGATGGGGCCGGTTGCCGCTTACCTCAGCATTGACGAGATTATTCGCGTGGCCAAGGAATGTGGTGCGGATGCCATCCACCCGGGCTATGGCTTGTTGTCGGAAAACCCAGATTTCGTGGATGCCTGCGTCCAGAACGGGATCACCTTCATTGGACCAAAGGCCGAAACCATGCGCGCCTTGGGCGACAAGGCCAGCGCCCGCCGCGTGGCCATCGCCGCCGGAGTTCCGGTGATCCCAGCGACCGAAGTGCTGGGCGACGATATGGACGCGATCCGGTCACAAGCCAAAGAGATCGGATATCCCCTGATGCTCAAAGCATCCTGGGGCGGAGGTGGCCGCGGCATGCGCCCAATCGAATCCGAGGACGAACTGGAAGAAAAGGTCCTGGAAGGCCGCCGCGAAGCCGAGGCTGCCTTTGGCAATGGCGAGGGCTATTTGGAAAAGATGATTATCCGCGCCCGCCATGTCGAGGTGCAGATTCTGGGCGACAAACATGGCGAAATTTACCACCTGTATGAGCGCGACTGCTCGGTCCAGCGCCGTAATCAGAAAGTCGTGGAACGCGCGCCTGCCCCGTATCTCAGCGAAGAACAACGCGCGGAAATCTGCGAACTGGGCCGCAAGATTTGCGCCCATGTAAATTATGAATGCGCAGGCACCGTCGAGTTCCTGATGGATATGGAAACCAGCAAGTTCTACTTCATCGAGGTGAACCCGCGCGTTCAGGTGGAACATACCGTCACCGAGGAAGTCACAGGTATCGACATTGTGCAGGCACAGATCCTGATTGCCGAGGGTAAATCGTTGGCCGAAGCCACCGGCGCCGCCAGCCAAGCGGATGTGCACCTGAACGGTCATGCCCTTCAGACCCGGATCACAACCGAAGACCCGCAGAACAACTTCATTCCCGACTACGGTCGCATCACCGCATACCGCTCGGCTACTGGCATGGGTATTCGCCTGGATGGCGGCACGGCCTATGCGGGTGGTGTAATCACGCGGTACTACGACTCGCTGCTGACCAAGGTCACGGCCTGGGCCCCGACGCCACAGGCCGCGATTTCGCGAATGGACCGAGCGCTGCGCGAGTTCCGTATTCGTGGCGTCAGCACCAATATCGACTTTGTCATCAACCTGCTGAAACACCCGACCTTCCTGTCGAATGAATACACCACCAAGTTCATTGACACGACGCCCGAGCTGTTCACCTTTAAACGACGCCGTGACAGGGGCACCAAGGTTCTGACCTATATTGCGGATATCACCGTGAATGGGCATCCCGAAACCAAGGATCGTCCCGAACCGCGTACCGATCTGAAAGAGGCCAAGGCCCCGGCTCTGAAAAGTGAACCGCAGATGGGCACCCGCAATCTGCTAGAACAAAAGGGCCCGCAGGCGGTGGCCGATTGGATGAAGGCTCAGCGCCAGTTGCTGATCACCGACACCACGATGCGCGACGGGCACCAGTCGCTGCTGGCGACGCGGATGCGGTCGATCGACATGATCAAAGTGGCCCCGAGCTATGCGGCCAACCTGCCGCAGCTGTTCAGCGTCGAATGCTGGGGCGGCGCCACTTTCGATGTGGCTTATCGGTTCTTGCAGGAATGTCCGTGGCAACGTCTGCGTGACCTGCGCGAGGTGATGCCGAACCTGATGACCCAGATGCTTTTGCGCGGCGCAAACGGGGTTGGATACACCAATTACCCCGACAACGTGGTGCAGGAATTCGTTCGTCAGGCGTCGGAAAATATCGACGTGTTCCGCGTCTTCGACTCTCTCAACTGGGTCGAAAATATGCGTGTCGCGATGGATGCGGTGGTCGAGAACGGTAAAATCTGTGAAGGCACCGTTTGCTATACTGGCGATATTCTGGACCCGAACCGTGCCAAATATGACCTAAAATACTATGTTGGCATGGCGAAAGAGCTGCGCGATGCCGGGGCTCATATTCTGGGCCTGAAAGACATGGCCGGCCTGCTGAAACCAGCCTCGGCCAAGATTTTGATCCGTGCGCTGAAAGAAGAGGTCGGGTTGCCAATCCACTTCCACACGCACGACACTGCCGGTATCGCCAGCGCCACCATTCTGGCCGCCTCCGAGGCGGGTGTGGACGCAGTGGATTGCGCGATGGACAGCTTCAGTGGCAACACTTCTCAGGCGACATTGGGCACTGTGGTCGAAGCGCTGCGCCATACGGAACGCGACACCGGTCTGGACATCAAGGCCATCCGCGAAATCAGCGACTATTTCGAGGTGGTCCGAGGCCAGTATGCGGCCTTTGAATCCAGCCTGCAGGCCCCTGCATCCGAGGTATATCTGCACGAGATGCCCGGTGGCCAGTTCACTAACCTCAAGGCTCAGGCGCGCAGCCTTGGCCTGGAAGAGCGTTGGCATGAAGTGGCGCAGATGTATGCGGACGTGAACCAGATGTTCGGCGATATCGTCAAAGTCACGCCTTCGTCAAAAGTGGTTGGCGACATGGCGCTGATGATGGTCAGCCAAGGGCTGACGCGCGCCGATGTCGAAAACCCGGACTCGGACGTGGCCTTCCCGGATTCGGTCATCGACATGATGCGCGGCAATCTGGGGCAGCCTCCGGGCGGGTTCCCTGATGCGATCATCAGCAAGGCGCTTAAGGGCGAAAGCCCCAACACTGACCGCCCCGGCAAAGACGTACCCCCGGTCGATCTGGAGGAAACGCGCGCCGAACTGTCCAAACAACTTGACGGCAAAGAGGTCGACGACGAGGATCTGATCGGATACCTGATGTATCCCAAGGTGTTCCTTGATTACATGGGTCGCCACCGGATTTATGGCCCCGTCCGCACCCTGCCCACGCGCACATTCTTCTATGGAATGGAGCCCGGCGAAGAGATCGCCGCGGAAATCGATCCCGGCAAGACTCTGGAAATTCGCTGTCAGGCCATCGGTGAAACCGATGAAAATGGTGAGGTCAAAGTGTTCTTTGAACTGAACGGTCAGCCCCGTGTGATCCGGGTGCCAAACCGTCTGGTGACGTCAACCACGCAGGCCCGACCCAAAGCGGAAATCGGCAACCTCGCACATATCGGCGCACCGATGCCGGGTGTCGTGGCAACCGTTGCGGTTACTTCGGGACAAGAGGTCAAAGAAGGCGATATGCTTTTGACCATCGAGGCCATGAAGATGGAGACTGGCATTCACGCCGAAAGGGACGCCGTAGTCAAAGCCATCCACGTTCAGCCAGGCGGTCAAATTGACGCCAAGGACCTGCTGATCGAGCTGGAATAGCAAAAAAAGGCGCGCCTCTGGGGCGCGCCTTTTCCATTTCATTGGGTTAAGGTTCAGCCGTCTACGGTTTCTTCTTCAACCTCATCTTCGACCAATGCCTTTTCTGTTTCATCATCAGAAACATCATAATCCGCAAGCGCCGGCAGACCCAGCAGGTCGTGCAGCTCGTTCAGGGCGTCGTCAGACAACTCGCGACCGCCGGTCAGAGTATCCAGAGCCTCTTGCGGGTCAGAAGATCCGGCCAGGTTTGTCTCGGCCTCCTCTACAGCCAGCTCAGCCGCTTCGACCGCGTCGTCGTACTTGTCCTGAGCGGTGATGCCCTCGGCAAGCTCGTCCTCGGTCGGCTCATAGGCCTCTTCGATCTCTTCTGCGGTCAGTTCCTGCAGGTCTTCCAGTTCGTCGTTCTTATCCTGCAGATCTGTCGTCGCGTCGGTATGACCAAGGATGTTCTGCTGATAAGAGTACAGCTTTCCTGGCATACTGTTCGGGGACGCATTCATGAGAGCCGTTTGGCTGGCATGGGCCGCGTTCAGACCTTTAAGCTCCGATGCAATTTTGCCGTGCTTGTTGGGGTGAACCGGCTTCTCATCAACGACAGCAGTGGTAACTTTGGTCATCTTGGCAGGTTTCTTATTGCCCTTGACCAGATTACCAATCGAAGCGACCAGCCCGTTTTTCTTTTGAGTCGTAGCGCCCGTTTTGGCAGTTTTTTGCTTTTTCAGGCCAAGACTGGCGAGCAACCCTTTGCCCGTCCCCTTTTTACCCGAGGACTTGCCACCTTTCACCTGTGAGGACTTGTCGCCAGACTTATCCGCGCCGTTCCCATTTCCACCACCATTGCCTTTGCCACCGCCATTGCCTTTGCCACCGCCATTACCTTTGCCGCCACCATTTTTGGCGATGGCCATATCAGGTGCGGCAACAACTGCCACAAAGCTTACAGCGCCAAGCAGCAGAAATGAGGTCGCAACTACACGCGAAAGTAACAGGAACCGTTTCATATTATTCACCTGTCCTTCTTGAGCAGTGGCAGCAGATACCACAAAATCAAGCGCCTGAGATAATGTTGACAGTTAGTTAATAATTGAATTTGGGTAAAACGGTGGCCTTTTTCGGCGTGAGCGACCCACCGCGCTCACACCGCCAGCACAATATTGGCTATTGCAGCTACGAGGATTGAACCAAATGTCAGCAGCATTCCGATTTGCCTGAGGATAACGATCTGCGGAGACCTGCCAAACCCATATGCATGAAGCAGGCGACCACCCAGCAAGGCCAATCCCAACAGGTTCAACAGCAACCCGCTGGCGCCCTGCAATTCAACCATCGCCATCAATAACAGCGCAAACGGCGCGTATTCCGCGAAATTGCCATGAGTTCGGATCGCCTTGATCATTTGCCCCTTGCCACCATCCCCGTAGGAAACCTTTTCGCCCCGTCGGTGGCCAATGACCCGAAGGCTCAGCGCCAGATACAAAAAGGCGGCTAATGCCGCATAAACCGGTGTAATTGTCAGCATGGGTGGCTCCGTCTATTAATATTCCTAAGCTCTGGGCAAAGCTTAACGCGGAATCTCGACCGGTCCAGTTGAACCGGGCTGCTGCTACGCGAGGTCAAGTCTGTCTGGATTTCCTCCGCACGAGAAGATTTTTTGCAAAAGTCGCGTTTTTCCCCTTGCAGCTTTCCGCCAGAATTAATACTTCACGCCTCACTCAACGGCGCGGGCGTAGCTCAGGGGTAGAGCATAACCTTGCCAAGGTTAGGGTCGGGCGTTCGAATCGCCTCGCCCGCTCCATTGAGAGGTCTCCGGACCAAATATGTATCTGATGCGGGCGTAGCTCAGGGGTAGAGCATAACCTTGCCAAGGTTAGGGTCGGGCGTTCGAATCGCCTCGCCCGCTCCAGATACAAACCCTCTCACTCAACGCTGTTTTCTTATGGCGCGGCCTGCTGAAAAGCATGACCCGCGTATATGTTCATATGCCGCAACCGAACAAAGCCGCCTTCACATTGGCCGCGCGGACGGCGCGTAAGAACGTCTTTGACACCGCGCCGAAGTACTCCAATCACGACCCGGACCGAATCTTCCGCGTGACCACGTTTGAGCAGGGCTAGAAGGCCTTGAACGTCATTGTGGTCAGCGAGCGTTCTATACCCGAGATCACCAGCAGATTTTCATTGATGAAATGTCCCACATCCTCGGCCTCGGGGATGTAAAGCTTCAGCAGCAGGTCATATTCGCCGCTGGTAGAGTAGAGCTCCGAGTGGATTTCGCGCAACGCGATCTCTTCAGCCACCTTGTAAGTGGTGCCAGGTTTGCAGCGGATCTGGATGAAAACACAAGTGGACATGGGCCGAGCCTTGTTGGTTGAGTTGGCCGCAGGCTGACATGGGCTGCGCCCGGGCGCAATCCCCTGCAACAGTTTGCGGCGATTGCGACGGATGGTCTGGATCAACCCGCCCTACCCCGTCTATAAGCACGCCTGTAGTAAAAGGAATTCGCCCATGCGCAGCGCAAAGATCAGCCGTCAGACCGCCGAAACCGAGATCACGGTCAAGGTCAATCTGGATGGGACTGGCCAGTATGACAATCAGACCGGCGTCGGTTTCTTTGACCACATGCTGGATCAGTTAGCGCGCCATTCTCTGATCGACATGACGATCCGCGCCAAGGGCGATTACCACATCGACGACCACCACACGGTCGAGGATACCGGAATCGCACTGGGGCAAGCGTTGACACAGGCCTTGGGCGACAAAAAGGGCATCCGGCGGTATGGCGAATGTCACCTGCCGATGGACGATGCACAGGTGCGCTGTGCGTTGGATCTGTCAGGGCGACCGTTTCTGATCTGGAACGTAGACCTGCCGACACCCAAGATTGGCGCCTTCGACACTGAACTGGTGCGCGAGTTCTTTCAGGCACTGGCCACTCATGGCGGCATCACGCTGCATATCGACCAGTTGCACGGGTTCAACAGCCACCACATCGCAGAAGCGGCGTTCAAAGCTGTCGCGCGCGCATTGCGCGACGCGGTTGAGACCGATGCGCGCAAAGCAGATGCGATTCCGTCGACCAAGGGCGCGTTGTAAATGCTCACCGCCATTATCGACTATGAAAGCGGCAATCTGCATTCCGCTGAAAAGGCGTTTCAGCGCATGGCGCGGGAACTGGACGCCGGCGAGGTCGTAGTAACTTCAGACGCGGATGTCGTTGCACGCGCCGACCGGCTGGTGCTGCCCGGCGACGGCGCTTTCCCTGCCTGCGCGGCTGAGCTGCGCGGGCACAAGGGTATCTATGACGCGATGGTCGAAGCGGTCGAGCAGAAAGCCCGCCCATTTTTGGGTATCTGCGTGGGTATGCAGCTGATGGCCTCGAAAGGTCATGAGTACACTGACACCGATGGGTTGGACTGGATTGCCGGGGATGTGGTGCAGATTGCGCCGTCAGACCGGTCGCTGAAAGTGCCGCATATGGGTTGGAACGATCTGGTGTTGGAAAGCGAACACCCTGTCTTTGCCGGGGTCACATCAGGCGATCACGCCTATTTCGTCCACTCATACCATTTCCGGGTCAGCGATCCGGCACAGCGTCTGGCCTATGTGGATTACGGTCAGGACGTCACGGCCGTAATTGGCCGTGACACTATGGTCGGGATGCAGTTCCATCCTGAGAAAAGCCAGGATGTGGGCCTGCGCATGATCGGGAATTTCCTGACCTGGACGCCCTGAGTGGTTACTGAACCCGTGTCCAGTCCTGCCCGCGACACACCAATCCACCCGCAACACAACCTTTGACGGTCAGCTTGTTCTGGCTGTCCAGGGTCATTTTCGAGCTGTAGGTCTTGTCTCTGTCCGGAGCCCAGATCTTGCCTCCGCCATAGGTGCCGTCGCCATCGGGCACCATATCCCAGATGATCTGCTTGCCGAGGTTTTCATATTCCAACTGTTCATTCCCGTCTTTGTCAAAAGCGGTATCGATGGTACCGCAAATCGCGCTGCCGCATTCGGCGATCGAAACATGCAGATATCCGCCGGTGTCTCCGGGCTGGGTTTTCCAAAGACCGTCTACCGGGTCGGCCATCGCCGCTCCCGAAATCAGAGATGCCAGCCCCAAGGCTGCTGCAAAAGTTGTTTTCTTCATAAAATCCTCCCTATTTGACCAGCAGTCTGGCGCGCTGGTGGACGTGGGGCAAGATTGACTTTGCGTCGCGTTGCATCCCCTGCCCTGCCTGTGCGATATCCCGCCGGGAAAACAGCGATTCAAGGCCTGACAACATGATCCTCTATCCTGCCATCGACCTCAAAGACGGACAGGCCGTGCGCCTGCTGCGCGGAGAAATGGACAAAGCGACCGTGTTCAATGAAGACCCCGCCGCCCAGGCCCGTGCCTTTGTCGACGCGGGGTGCGAATGGCTACATCTGGTTGACCTGAACGGTGCCTTTGCCGGTGAGCCGGTCAACGCCGCCCCAGTCGAGGCAATTCTGAAGGAATGCAACGTTCCCGCCCAGCTTGGTGGCGGTATCCGCGACATGGCCACCATTGAAACCTGGATCCACAAAGGTCTGGCCCGAGTGATTCTGGGCACAATCGCGGTCGAGAATCCGGATCTGGTGCGCGAAGCGGCCAAAACCTTTCCCGGCAAAGTTGCCGTTGGCATTGATGCCCGCAACGGCATGGTCGCGACCAAAGGCTGGGCTGAAGAGACGAATGTGCAGGTCACTGATCTGGCGCGCAGCTTCGAGGATGCCGGTGTTGCTGCAATCATCTATACTGATATCAACCGCGATGGCGCGATGCAGGGCCCTAACATTGAGGCCACCGCGGACTTGGCCCGTGCCGTATCGATCCCGGTGATCGCGTCAGGCGGCGTCAGCTCATTGGATGATCTGATTGCTCTGCGTGATTGCGGTGTGGAACTGAACGGCGCGATTTCCGGTCGGGCGCTGTATGACGGCGCGATTGACCTGGCAGAGGCCATTCGCGCCCTGACCTGATTTACTGCGCGGCAGCCGCAGTCAGCTTTGCCAGCGCCCCGCGCATTTTCTCGATGATGGGAGAGTTTTCGACCGCGTCGAACTCATCCATCGTCTCTTTTGGATCTTCATAGATCAGCCAAACCTGACCGTCGGAATCTTCATACGCTTGCACCTTGAGCGGCAGGAACAGTCCGGCACGCGGGTCGATCTGCATTGCAGGCGTACCTAGCGCAGGATTGCCGAAGATCAGCACCTGATTGGGTGGTATTGGCGTTCCGATCTTTTCGGCCCCGGCCGCGTGGTCAACCCGCGCAAAAACCGTTGCACCAGCGTTGCCAATCGCCGTCTCAAGCGCGTCCAGCGCCTGGGTCACCGATTTGTCGGTCTTCATCTTGATGATATCGTCAGCCATTGCGGCAGCTGCTCCTGCGAAAATGAAAGTGGTTGCTAAAAAGAGTCTACGCATCTCATTGATCTCCTGATGAATTGGGGACAGTTTTCACAGGTTCCAGAGTTGTGACAATCACAAGTCTGGCATCGGCGGGGCTTTGCCGTTAGAGGTGCGCCAACAAAGGACGAGAGATGCTGAAAACCCGTATCATACCCTGTCTGGATGTCGCCGATGGCCGCGTTGTCAAAGGCGTTAACTTTGTTGGCCTGCGCGATGCGGGTGACCCGGTGGAATCCGCCAAGGCCTATGACGCGGCAGGCGCTGACGAGATTTGCTTTCTGGACATCCATGCCACCCATGAAAACCGCGGGACCATGTTCGATGTGGTGCAGCGCACAGCGGAACAGTGCTTTGTACCGCTGACCGTTGGCGGCGGCGTGCGGACCAAGGAAGACGTGCGCGCTCTGTTGCTGGCCGGTGCAGACAAGGTCAGCTTCAACTCGGCGGCAGTGGCAAACCCGGATGTGATCGCCCAAGCCGCCGATCAATTCGGCAGCCAGTGCATTGTCTGTGCCATCGACGCCAAGACTGTCAGTCCCGGCAAGTGGGAAATTTTTACTCATGGCGGACGCAAGCCCACTGGCATCGACGCGGTCGAGTTCGCCAAAACCGTCGTCGCCAAGGGCGCGGGTGAAATTCTGCTGACCTCGATGGATCGCGATGGTACCAAAGCCGGGTTCAACTTGCCGCTGACACGCGCCATTTCGGATGCTGTGAATGTGCCAGTGATCGCCTCGGGCGGGGTTGGAACTCTGGATCATCTGGTGGAAGGCGTCACCGAAGGCGGTGCCAGCGCTGTCCTTGCCGCATCGATCTTTCACTTCGGCGAATACACCATCCGCGAGGCCAAGGAACACATGGCCGCCGCTGGCATCCCGATGAGGCTGACATGAGCATTCTCCACGACCTGGCCCAAACGATTGAGGCCCGCAAAGGGACGGATCCTGAAGGCAGCTGGACCGCCAAGCTGTTGGCCAAAGGCCCCGAGAAATGCGCCGAGAAATTCGGCGAAGAGGCGGTTGAGGCCATCATTGAGGCGGTCAAGGGCGACCAGGCCAAGCTGACCTCAGAGGCGGCGGATGTACTGTATCACCTGCTGGTCATGCTGGCCGCGCGCGATGTGGCGCTGGATGATGTGTTGGCCGAACTGGTGCGGCGTCAGGGCACCAGCGGCATCGCGGAAAAGGCCGCGCGACCCAAGGGGTGACGCAGGTGTTGTCGATCCTTTATTCTGATCCTGACAGGTTCGCAGGTCAAAGGGCGCGCAGATGATCAGAGCTTTGGTATTTGGACTGGCGCTAGCCGTTCTGGGGTCCTGCGCAATTGCCCCGCCGTCCACCAGTGATGAAGTTCAGCGCCTGGCGTCTGAAATCCGCAACCTCGGGCCTGACATCGACCCTGAAGAGGCCAACCGCGCCGCGCGCATTGCCTATGCCTACACCGATCAACTGGCTCAGGAATACCAGATCACCGACCCGCCACTGATCCACAATGCCAAAGTCAACAAGGGCCTGAAGCCGCGAGGACTGTGTTGGCACTGGGCCGAGGATATCGAACGGCGGCTGGATCAGGAAAACTTCCAGACGCTGGAAATGCACCGCGCCATCGCTAATGCCGACAACCCATTCCGGATCGACCACAGCACGGCAATCATCAGTCGCAAAGGCGAGACAATGTATGACGGTGTTGTGCTGGACCCCTGGCGCTATGGCGGCGTGCTGTACTGGACGCCCTTACCACAAGACACGCGCTATGACTGGGTCCCGCGCGAAGTGGTTCTGGAAAAGCGGCGTTTGGAACAATTCGGCGAACTGCAACCATATCTC
This sequence comes from Ruegeria sp. CDSC081, assembly GCF_059610485.1. NCBI lineage: Bacteria > Pseudomonadati > Pseudomonadota > Alphaproteobacteria > Rhodobacterales > Roseobacteraceae > Ruegeria > Ruegeria sp. CDSC081. Next base: position 183,987 of record NZ_JBXWNS010000006.1, read on the forward strand.
GGTGAATAACCGCTCAGAGTTTCGACGAAATCATTCCGGTGGCAAAACCACCCATGCGCAATTCGCCGAACAAACGCTGATATTCGATCTTCGGACAGCGGTTCATCACGACATCCACCCCGCGCGCCTGCGCTGTGGCCGCAGCCGTGGCATGTTCTATCCCAATCTGCATCCAGATTGTGCGCAGATTGGGAAACGCCTCAAGCGCCTCGTCCACTATGGGCGGTACAGCTTCGGATCGGCGAAAGATATCGACCATGTCTACCGGTTCGGAAATCTCGGATAGCGACGCACGGATTGTCTGGCCAAACAGGATCTTGCCCGCATGACCGGGGTTAACAGGGATCACCTTGTATCCTTTGAGTGACAAATACCGCGCCACATTATAGCTGGGTCGCACAGGATTCATCGACACCCCAACCACAGCAACGGTTTTGGTATGTTTCAGGATCTGGGTCAGGAATTCATCGGAATACTCAGTCATTCGACCACCCTAGCCGCCGTTTTCAAAAGAAAAAAGCGCCCAGGAATACCTGAGCGCCAGTTGTTGGAACGAGGGACAGTGAAATGACCCGCGGCAGTTCCGTTCCGCGGTCACTGTGACATTTAAGCATGAGTTCAGAGAAAAAAAGAGGTAGCGCGCGATTTTGTGATGACAGATCAGAAAAAACGGCCGCCGCCCTGTTATTCATATAGAACGCTTGGCCAATGCGCCTCGGCCTCGCGGATATAAGCTGCGGTATCGCGTTGCCAGATGCGCTCGATTTCTGGCGAGTGGGTCAGATATAGCCGACCGTCAATCACCTGCCAAATAGTCGGATCGGTGCTGACAAGCTCTCCTTGCGCCATTGCGAAGGCGCAGTACCCGCCGAACTGAGGTGCATAGGCACGCGGATTCATCTCAAACGCGTCCCGATTCTCAGCGGTGGCAAAGTGCCATTCGGCGCCTTTCCACATAACCGCGTATTCAGGCTGACCCCGAACAGGTGTTTCGCCATTGAAATAGGACACCGCATCATATCCGGCCATGGCTGCACCGTCCGTCCGATAGAAGACGGGCAGATCCTGCGCAAACGCAGGAAGAGCAATCACACTGGCGGCAATCGCGCCAAAAAGGAAACGTCTGTTCATGGTCATCGGATCACAAATAGAAACTCAGGGTATCAAGATGCAATTTATTATCGCAACTGAAACCCCTTTTAACGCGCTTGTGAACATTCGAACCGGCAACGCCAGCCTTTAGTCGAAAATGTCCTCGATCACATCCCAGGCTTCATCCAGCACCCGTGAGAAAACGCCTTTTTTCTTCTTCTTTTTGCCTTTGTAGGGACGATCCTGCTTGGCTGTTTGACGGTTCGCCTTGGCATCGTCCAGTTTGCGCTTTGGCATCATCTTGAGGTTATGCAGCGGGGCACCGCAGCTTGAACAACTGAGCTCTTGGCGCTGCGTGCCTTTTAGAACAAGCGCTGCCCGGGTCCCACAATAACAGCAGGTCGCAATTTTGGATGGCGTGGAAATGGCGTTCTCCTGTCGTTATCTTTGCCTAGAAGCATATAGGGCAATCGCCGCCGCATTTGAGACATTGAGAGAACCAAACCCGCCCACAGCGTCAATTTTGACCAACTTGTCGACGGTTTCTTTGGTTTTTTGCCTCAGGCCCGGTCCCTCTGCGCCTAACACCAATGCCACTGGCTGGTCCGGGTTACCTCCCAAGGCGGCCTCGATCGTGTCGTCCGCCTCGCCGTCCAGTCCTAGGACCAGAAACCCCATTCCCTGCAACTCGACAATGGCATCAGCCAGGTTACGCACCCGCAGATAGGGTTGACGTTCCAGTGCGCCGCTGGCGGTCTTGGCCAGCGCGCCAGTTTCCGGCGCCGCGTGATGGCGCATACCGACTACAGCGCTGGCCCCAAGAACCTCAGCTGACCGTAGAATCGCTCCGACATTATGGGGGTCGGTTACGCGGTCTAACAAAATGACGCGCGGGTGTTCGCGCCCGATGCAGTTTTCCGCCAGACCACCCCATTCCAAAGGCTTAACCTCAAGGGCCGCGCCCTGATGAACCGACCCCGGGTCGATCGGAGCGGTAAATTTGCGTGGATCAACCATCTCGGGCTCAATACCTGCAAATTCAATGGCTTCCACCAGCTTGTCCCGCGCATTCCGCGTCACAATCAGGTGCAATTTTGTGCGGTTTGGGTTCATCAGCGCATCCCGCACCGCATGCAGACCAAACAGCCAAACAGTTTCGGATGCGGCAGCTTTGCGCGCCTGTTCTTTTTCGACGACCCACTTGGGTTTCTTCATTTCTTTGGCCTCCGGGCCGCGAATTCGGTTTCCTGCGTCAAAGCAGTATTTTCCTGTTGACGCTCCTTTAGAGCGCTAGTAATCACGCCTCCACGTCAGGTGCAACGCCTGACAGTGGGCGACAGGCCGCAAGGTGTGGCAGGGGACTGTAACTCCCTCGCGGAGACGCACGCCTGGTTCGATTCCAGGGTCGCCCACCATTTTCTTCCAGACATTCAGCAAGCTTTGCCAGCGCGAGTGATGGATGGCTGATCACACCGTACCAAGCAGAAATTGGCAGGACCGATGGCCCCGCCTTATGACCGTTCTGTCAGGCGGCAGCTTCACGTTGCGCAGTGACCCGGTCAAACCAGGCCAAGATCGCCTCAAGGTCGGGCTCAATCTGCTCGGCACCGCCGCCCGTGAATTCTTCGAATTTGGCCGTGTTCAAACCGTTCACCCCGACAAGAACCGGAATGTCCTGCGCCAGTGCTTCAGCGATGACCGGGCGAAAACCGCGCCCATCCGCCTCGTGCTTGCCGAACTTGTTAACGATCAGCAAATGGGGATTCTCTGCCAGCGATGCCGTCACATATCCAACTGCCCGCTCAAGTGCCGCAGGGTCCAGACGGCAGCCGCGCGACTGTGTACCCAAAGACTGCGAAATCCGGATGGTCTCGCCCTCGGGCAGGACACGGACGTCCATGTCGCACTTGCTGCTGTCGGCGCATTCGGTGTTGGTTTGCACCACACCCGCCAACTGCGCATCTGCGGCCAAAAGGCGATCCGCAGCCGCGCTCAGCAGACGGTCGGTTGCACCGCGGTCGGTGGTCGTAACATAGGCGAGGTACATGCAAATCCCCTTGTCGCAACAATTCGAAACATCAAATAGCACGCACGACCCGCCCCGACCACCACTCAGCTTATGGCAGCGGAGACAATCCGATCACCGGTTTGTGTAGGTGAAGCAGGATTGCAAATGCCACCAGCGCTACAAACCCGATCCAAACAGGCGGCCAAGGGCGTGGCGCACGCAAAGAAAACCTTGCAGTGTTGCGCGACAGCCGACCCCATTCAGCACCCATCTGACGGGACTTGCGTCGATCAATCAGCGGCAGCCCCATCGCAGCAAATACCGCAAACAAACCGAACAAAATCACGTGGGACAGGCTGCCATTGGCCAGCAGATGAGCGACAGCCCACACCAACAGCGCCACCAAAACCGGGTGGCGCGTGGTGCGCAGAATGCCGGGCTTTTCCGGATCGAACGGGCGCTGGCCCAAGCCACCAAATGAAAACGGGTTCTGGATCGTCAAGCCCGCAACCGCGAGCCAGCACACAACGGGCATCATCAGAACGGGAATCCAGCGGAATATCCAAATGGGTGGGATCACCTCGACATACGGGGCTTGCGCTGCGGCGATGATCAACCAACCCAGAACCAGCAGAGACAAGATGGAATAAGCCACGAAATACCCGCGCCGTCCGAACGTAGTGATCAGGCGATCGCGCACAGCGGGGCGCGCTGGTATCGCATGGGTCGCCAGAAACGCTATCAGTGCAGCAAAGAATAGGGGCCAGCCTGCCATGGTAGTCTCCGATCATTTGCGCCAGGTTTAATCACCTGCGCCGGAACGTCCTTGCCCGAAATCAAATGAGGCAGAGAGGCGGTTGTTCCGCCTTTCTACCGATGTTTACAGGCCCAGCGCCTTGCGACGTTCCTCGGCAAAGCCCTGCACGATGCGGTCAGCTATCAGCGCAAGGATAGCCATCGCCGCCCCTGCTGAAATCCCCAATCCCACATCCGCCTGGCCCAGCGCCAGGTAGATCGACTGGCCCAGACCGGTGGTTCCGATCAGCGCAGCGATCACCAGCATGGCAAAGGCGTAAAGGATGGTCTGGTTCAGACCCAGTAAGATAGTCGGCGCAGCATAAGGCGCGCGCACGTCACGCATGATCTGCCACTCGGTCGCGCCACTAGAGATGGCGGCCTCCATCATCTCATCCGGTGTATTGACCAGCCCGTGCCGTGTGTAGCGGATCATCGGAACAACGGCATAGGCGCAAATTGCCAGAAAGGCCGAAAACTCGCCGATCTGAAACACCATCAGTACAGGAATCAAGAACACGAACAGTGGGATCGTCTGCAACATGTCACAGACGGGGCGGACCACCTTCCAAACAGGCAACCAGACTGCACTGGCCAGACCAATCACACCACCGACTACGGCACAGGAAAACACCGCAGCACCGCTCAGATACAGCGATAACAGCGCGCGTTCCCACAGGCCCGAGACAAGAATGGTACAGAGCAATCCGACCGAAAGCGCCGCCAATCGCCAGCCCCCTGCCACCCAACCCAACGCGGCGGCGGCAGTCAGAACGAAAGGCCAGGGCAGATTGGCAATGCCGGTTTCCAGCATCCCGATCAGGATCAGCATCACCAGCCCGCCGGTCAGGTGTCCGCGCCATGCCATTAGCACAGCAATCGCTGCGGCGGCGGCGAACAGGCCATAGCTCATCACGGGCGTCCACTGAAAACCCCATGTGAACGGCAGCACGGCCTGGTCCAAACCAATCCGAAGCGGCAGCAGCACATAGAACAAAGAGTTGTTCTTGAGCGCGTCAAGCCAAGGCCCATTAGCCTGGGTAAACGCCGTCAGCCCGCCGTCAATCACCCCGGCCAGCGGGTCGAGAATGGTCAGTTCGGACGGGTTCGGCAGCCTGGACCAGAAGACAGCGGTGAACAGCACGGCAACGCCAATTACTGCCCAGGCGACACGCTGGTCATAGCGTTTACGTTCGGTCGCCAGCGTCCCGCTCATCCGGTCGATGACGACGGCAAAGACCACGATCACCAGACCGGCCATCAAGGCTTCGCCGAACTGTGCCTTGCGCATGGTCAGAAGAACCTCCCAACCGATATCGTTGAAGCCGCCAATGACGGCTGCGATGATAACCATCGACAGCGCAGCCATTAGGCACTGGTTCACACCGACCATGATCTGCGTGGCTGCAGCCGGGATCTCGACCTGAAACAGCTGTTGAAACCGCGTGCCGCCGGACATGATGGCAGCCTCTTTGATTTCCGGTTCGACCCGCTCCAGCCCCAACATCACGTTGCGCGCCATCGGAGGGGCCGCATAGATGGCCGAGGCGATCAGCCCAACCACAGGACCGAAACCAAACAGCAGCAGCAGCGGCGTCAGATAAGCGAATGTCGGCACGGTCTGCATCACGTCCAGCACGGCCTGCACAAATGACTTCACGCGCGGAACTTCGTTGGCAAGGATACCGATAGCTCCGCCCATGATCAGCGCAACCGGCACGGAAACGGCCACTAACGCTAGGGTGTTCATACTTTCGGCCCAATAGCCCGATGCCAACACAAAGCTAAGGCCCACAAAGCCCAGCGCCGCCATCGGCAAGCCGCCCAGATACCAACCCAGCGCAGTCACCAGACCGATCAGGATGGGCCATGGCGTATTGCCGAGAACAAAGTTGGCCCAGTTCATGGGATAGGCCATGAGATCGGAAAACAGCCGCGCCACCGGTTTGATCCCGTTCAGGAACCAGTCCAGAAACGTGCCGACCCATTGCGTTGCAGGCAGTTCCCAGCCTGCGGGCCATTTGACCAGCCAGGGCGCGACGCCTTCCAGCGCCAGACACAACGCACCGACGATCACTGTGATCAGTGCGGCGCGCGCGCCAATGCTCAGGCGCGCCTGCGGCACAGAAACTTCCGTCGCTACAGTCATGTTTCATCAACCTGCAGGGCGGCGGCCAGATCGGACGGATGAACCGTTCCGACGATGTTACCATCGGCATCCCTGACGGGCACCGGTTCATATAACTCCATGCAATGCGCCAATGCAGCGTCCAATGTCATCGATGTTGTCAGGCCAGGGTCATCTGGTCCCCGCTCTCCGTCTTGGCGCATGACCGATGCGACCTTGGCATGCTGACCCTTGGCGACATCCTTTGAAAACTCTCGCACGTAATCATCCACCGGGCGCAGTACGATATCGGTGGGTGTACCGATCTGGACTATCTTGCCGTCGCGCATGATGGCAATCCGGTCGGCCAGTTTCAGCGCCTCTTGAATATCGTGGGTGATGAAGACGATGGATTTCTGCAACGTCGCCTGAATGCGCAGGAATTCATCCTGCAACTGACGGCGGATCAAGGGATCGAGGGCCGAGAACGGTTCGTCCAAAAACCAGATATCGGGGTTCACGGCCAGAGACCGGGCAATCCCGACACGCTGCCGCTGACCACCCGAAAGCTGACGCGGGAAGCTGTCTTCGCGCCCTTCCAGCCCGACCAACGAGATCACCTCCTGCGCGCGGGCCATCCGCTCTTTGCCGCTAACACCCTGAACACGCAGCGGATAGGCGACGTTTTCGGCAACGGTCATATGCGGGAACAGGCCGAAATGCTGAAATACCATGCCCAGCTTTTTGCGGCGCAGCTCGGTCATGGCTTTCTTTGACGCGCCGATGACGTTCTCGCCATCCACACGGATTTCGCCACCCGTGCCCGGCAAAAGCTGCGAGATACAGCGGATCAAAGTGGACTTGCCCGAACCGGACAGGCCCATGATCACAAACAGCTCGCCCTCCTTGACCTCGAAATTGGCATCCTGAACGGCGGGGATGAACCCGTTTTCCCGCAGATCGGCAGCGGCTTTGTCAGCGTCATTCCCTGACCGAGACAGCGCGTCGGTCAGGGCTTTGTCAGCGCCGGGGCCAAACACCTGCCAGAGATTCTGGCAGGCGATGGCTGGCGAATCTACGTCAGTCACTGATGTCAGCTCACTGCGTTGCCGCGTCAACAACAGGGCGCCATTTGCCTTCGTTTTCAGCCATCCAAGCGGCGACGACCTCTTCGACGGAACCACCATCAACGTCGATCGCACCCATCATCGGCTGCTGATCTTCGACCGCCAGCTGATAGTTAGTCAGGATTTCATAGGCTGCGGGCCATTTGTCTTCCATGCCGCTCCAACCCGCCTTGAAGATGCGCGACGGCGAGAAATCGCAATCGTTCACAGCGTTCGGGTTCGGGCCCCAAGCGGGATCGGTGAAACAGGCGTCTTCTCCGGCTGGCAGTTCGACGAATTGCACATCATAGGCCGACATGGCCCAATGCGGCTGCCAGAAGGTGATCAGCAGCGGCGAGTTGCGCTCGGTCGAGGCCCGAAGCTCGGCTATCAAAGCCCCCTCGGAACCTGCGGGAACCGCTTTGAACGGCAGATCCAGGCCCACCATACGGTCAGCGCCGGGCGTACCCCAATCAGCCGGGTAATCGACCAGACGGCCCCCGGGCAGTGTTTCGGCCGTCGCAAATACCTGCGCGCAGTCCTTCAGCGCTTCCCATGCGGGCAGGCCGGGACACAGGTCAGCCACATGCGCGGGATAGGCGATGCCTTCTTTGGCGTCGAGGCCCAGATCGCCGATTTCAACGACGGTGCCTTCGTCGATCTTCTTGGCATATTCATCCGATACGTTGGACGACCAGATTTCCAGGGTCGCGTCGATGTCACCATCGGCCAGCGCCTGGAACTGATTCATCATGCCTGCGGTCACATATTCCACATTGTACCCGGCAGCTTTCAGCATCTCACCCGCGACATGGGTGGTCACGTGCTGGCCAGTCCATTCGTTGATCGCCAGTTTGATCGGCTGATCCACGGCCCCCATCTCGGCGGCATAGGCAGAACCTGCAACGGTCAGCGCCATCAGGCTTACACTCAGTTTTTTCATTGATTTTCTCCCTGCAATATTCGTTTTGCCCGGTCCGGCGCGCTGTTACGCGCCAGTCGGCTTGTCATGTGACAAATCCATGTCGCAACATGCACAAAAACTGGCGAAGAAGGGAAGCAGACAGTTCGGCGCGGTACGGAATAACTCGCCCCTTTGCCCCAGTGTTTTCCCTCTTTCAGCATCATGCTAGGCGCCCGCGCCCACTGCATTTCCCCAGCATTGCGGTGCGGATATTGATTGACGAGTCAATCACAAACCAGAATCACCCACTTTGTCGAGCATTTCTTTTGGGCTTGGGATGTTTTTTTTACCTTGGCAGGCATGTGTCCCGGGCCACCTTGCAACACCGACCGCAAAACGCGACGCTAGGTTTGGAGGATTCTTCAGATGCGCCATTTCGACGAGATTTTCGCCATAGCCGCCAGCCGTCACGGCGGGACAGATGCCCTGAGCAACAAGCTTTCCAAACCCAAAAGCCCTGCGGAACTGGCTGAAATGCCCGAAGATCGCTGGCTGTCGATTATCACGAAATGCATCTTTCAGGCCGGGTTTAACTGGAAGGTCATAGAAAACAAATGGGACGGGTTCGAAACTGCTTTTGACGGGTTCTACATTGGACGCTGCGCCTTTATGGACGACGAAAAATTCGATGCTCTGCTGCAGGACACTCGGATCGTGCGCAATGGCACTAAGATCGCCACGGTCCGCGACAATGCTGCCTTTTTGCTGGAACTGCGCCAAGAAGGTGGCGTCGGAAAGATTCTGGGAGGGTGGCCTTCGGATGACTATGTCGGTTTGCTGAACATGCTGAGCAAGCGAGGGTCGCGCCTGGGTGGCGCATCGGCGCAATATGCGATGCGATTTGCGGGGCGTGACAGTTTCATCCTTTCGCAGGATGTGACCGCACGGCTGGTGGCCGAGGGCGTGGTCGATAAGCCGCCGACATCGAAAAAGGCAATGGCCTCGGTTCAAGCGGCATTCAACACATGGATGGAACAGTCCGGGCGATCTCTGACGGAAATCAGCCGCGTCCTGGCAATGAGCCTGTAAAAAACCATTTGCACACGAGTGCTGCCAGAATAGATTTTTTGTCATGTTGCGCCTCATTTTGATGACGTCCCTTTTGGTATTCACCGCTTGCGGTCGCCCCCTGACTGATCAGGAGGCTGCTTTTACCCGCACACTTCAGGGTGATACGCTGAAACTCAACAAAGTGCGGTTGGTCGAAGGCGCACCAGTCGCGCCAATAACTTTCTATCGTAAAGATCGGTCACGCCTTGCCTGCCGCGAGCGCATTTTTCCCGCCCCGAAAGAAGGTGTCGTCACCGCAAAACCCGCGGCAGTGGCCCTGTTCAACAAAGTCTATTTCACCCGGGACTGGTATCTGGACGATTATATGTCCGAATTCCCGGATCGGATGAACCTGATCGCGGCGATGTTGCTGGGTCATGAACTGACCCATGTGTGGCAATGGCAAAACCGCAAGAAGACCGGCTATCATCCGCTGCGCGCCGCAGCCGAGCATGGCGGGAATAACGACCCCTATCAATTCGACCTGGAGAGCTCGCCAGATTTCCTTTCCTACGGGTTCGAACAGCAGGGCGCCATTGTCGAAGAATACATTTGTTGCCGGGCGCTGGATCCTTCGGCACCCCGCACCAGACGTCTGCACGAGATGCTGGGCGCACATTTCGATCTGGCTCCGCTACGTGGTGACAAGCGTCAAAGCGCAGTGGTCATCCCCTGGGCCGATGCCGAGATCGAAGGAATCTGTCGGTGACGTTCAGTTGGCCTGCAGCGTCTGCAGATAAGCCACCAGATCCACGATCGGCTGGCTGGTCAGGATCGGCTGCCCATCTGGTGTTTTCATCGCCGTATCCTGCCCTTCGAAATACGGTCCATAGACTGGCATCGGGCTGCCATGGCTGACCAGCGGGTCTCGTCCATCTATGCGCGCCACAACACGAGCGGTCGGGAATACCCCTTCGCTGCTTGCAAGCCGCGTCAGGTCAGTTGGCTGAATAACAAGGACGCCTGCCATTGGACCATAGCCCGTCGCGTCGATCCCGTGGCAGGTTGCACAATAATGCTGGTACAGCTCGGCGCCGGTATCTGCATCCTGCGCGCTGACCTGAGACGCCGTCACAAACGCCGCTATCGATAGCGCCCCCATTGCCTGTCTGATCATCACATCCTCCTGTCAGATTTGACATTTTCAGGCTTGCCCGTGCCTGGGCTTGGCGCAATGATCCAGATCAACGAGGCAATAGGAAAACCGCATGACACAATATGCTGCTATTATGCTTGTGGCTGGAATTGGGGTTCCGATCCTTGCCGCGTTGAATGCCGCATTGGGCAAATTGATCGGGTCGCCAACAACAGCGGCTGTGGTCCTGTTTGCGATAGCCTTTGCATCAAGTGCAGCGTTGATGGTGGTTTTTCCCGGCTTTGGAGCCCTTTCAAAAATTGCCGATGCCCCCAAGCACCTGCTTCTGGCCGGTGTGCTTGTCGCCTTTTACGTTCTGTCGATCACCCATGTTGCGCCACATTTTGGGGTCGGCAACGCGGTGTTCTTTGTCCTTCTTGGGCAACTCGTCAGCACTGCAGCCATCGACCACTTCGGCTTGTTTGGCGCGCAGGTCACCCCGCTGACATGGATTCGCGCAAGCGGTATCGCAGTGATGGCTGCAGGCGTTGCCATCACTCAACTGGCCTAAGCGCGCCTCCGTCCAGCCTCAGTGTTCGGTCCATCCGGGCGGCAAGCTGCATGTTATGCGTGGCGATCAGAGCCGAGAGCCCCTCGTCCCGCACCAAAGCCATCAAAGCGTCAAACACCTGATCCGAGGTTTCAGGATCCAGATTGCCCGTCGGCTCATCCGCAAGCAGAACCCGCGGCTTGTTAGCCAATGCGCGGCAGAAGGCCACGCGTTGCTGCTCACCGCCAGACAGGGCGGCCGGCCGGTGATCGGCGCGCGCGGCGACGCCGACATGATCCAGAAGGGACATCGCCCGTTCCTGAGCGGCCTTCTCGGACACGCCATTGGCCAGCTGCGGCAGGGTGATATTTTCCAGCGCGGTGAATTCCGGCAACAGATGGTGGAACTGATAGACAAAGCCGACATCCTGCCGCCGCAACGCAGTTCGTGTGCGATCACCTTTCCCGGTCACGTTCTGGCCTGCAATCTCAACCGATCCTGTGTCGGGTGTGTCCAACAATCCGGCAATATGCAACAGCGTCGACTTACCGGCACCCGAGGGCGCGACCAGGGCCACGGCCTCGCCCGCATGCAAGTCCAAATCGACACCGCGCAACACCTGAACTTCGCCCGGCGTGCCTTTGAGGTAAGTCTTGGTCAGACCGGCCAATCGCATCATTACATCACTCATAGCGCAGCGCCTCAACAGGGTTCAGCCGCGCCGCGCGACGGGCGGGGAAATAAGTGACCAGGAATGACAAGCCCAGAGATAGGCCAACGGCCTTGAGCACATCCGAAAGATGCAGCTCGGCAGGCAGCGCATAGATGCCGCGGATGGACGGATCCCAAACCCCGCCCCCCATCACAAAGTTCACAAAACTGAAGATTGGGTCGATATAGATTGCAAAGAGACAGCCCAGCACCACGCCCAACGCAGTGCCGATGATCCCCGTAAATGCCCCGCAGATAAAGAACACGCGCAGGATCGAGCCTTCGCTCAGCCCGATGGTGCGTAAGATGCCTATGTCTCGGCCCTTGTTTTTCACCAGCATGATCAGACCCGAGACGATGTTCATCGCCGCGATCAGAACCAGGATCGACAGGATGATGAACATGACGTTGTCTTCCACTTCAAGCGCGCGGAGGAACCCGCCCGAGGCATCCTGCCATGTCCAGATCTGACTGCGCTCGCCTGCGGCTTCAAGGATAGGGATCAGGATCGGCGTCAGCTCTTCGGGGCGGTCAACCATAACTTCGATCTCATCAGCCACGCCCTCGCGGTTGAAAAAACCCTGCGCCTGTTCGAAGGGCATATAGACCCGCGTCCGGTCGATGTCATAACGCCCAGCAGAAAACACATAAACCACCTGGTAGGCATTCACTCGGGGAGAGGTGCCAAACGCGGTCTTCACCCCATTGGGTGAGGTCAGCTTGATGGTATCGCCCACCGTCGCCCCGATGCTGCGCGCGACGCCTGAACCTATGGCAATGACGTCCTGGCCGTTCTGAAACATCGACAGATCACCAACCGCCTGTTCGCTTTCGGCGACACCGGGCAGCTCCAGCAAATCTTCGGGCTGGATGCCAAATACCTCAACCCCGCTGCTGCGGTCGCGATTGGTGATCAGAACCTGGCCTTTCACCAAAGGTGCTGCACGCTGAACGCCCGGTACCTGAGCGACCCGGTCGGCCATGTCCATATAATCCGCAATGGTGCGATCGACCTGCCCCTGCGCAGTGAACTCACCCGATGAATACACGGTCACATGGGCGTTAGCCCCCAGAATGGTTCCAACAAATTCGGACCGGAAACCGGACCTGACGGCCAATGTGGCGATCAGCGCAAACACTGCCAGGGTAATCCCAATCAGCGAAATCCATGTCATCACGCTGACGCCACCTTCAGCACGGCGCGCACGCAGGTATCGCCAAGCGATTTTCCACTCAAAAAGCGCAAATGGCGGTGGTTTCTTGGCCATGTCTGCTCCGCTGGTTTTGTTTTGTGGCGACCCTCTCGGCAAATCGACCGGGGGTCAAGCCGGTTATCCGCCCACTTCGACTTGCCCCGTCAAAGCAGCGGTTCTGTTCAAGGCGACCTCGGCGATGGAACGATCGCAGATACCGCGGCTTTCCAGCTCGTGAAACACCCGGTTTCGAATGTCGGCGGGCAGCTTGTAAAGCGCTCTGTTATGCAAGCCTAGGGTCAGAGTTTCCGGATCGTCGAGGCGGGAAAGTTCATCAGTCAGTTTCTGCGCCGAAAAGGATGGCCACAGCCCTATGCTAGTGTTTCCCGAGGGTTCGAACCAAGGCGCAAAACCGGCTTCGGATTTCAGACAAAATGCATTCAACAACATAAACTCAGACGGGCGCCTGCGAGAGGCAAATAGCGACTGAACCGATCCGTGGCGCGCATTTATCTCTTGCAGCAGATTCAGGATCAGCGACCGGCGCACAGGATACGGCGTTGCGAAATTTGTTGTCTGAATGCCGTCCGTTTCCGGGATCGACGCGCCCAGCGCATCAAAGCTCTGTTCCAGCCAGCGTCTATGATAATCGCTGTTCACACCGATAAACGGAATCCGCGCCGCACCACTGTCCGAGAAAAACTCGGCCTCCTGAAAGGGGCGCAGAAACAGGTTCTTGGTGTCCAGTATTACAATGTTTTCTGTCGAGGCAGCCCGAGCAGATCCCAATTTCAAAACTTGCTGTGTCCGGTATCCGTTGTTGCCACGCCATCCACCCTTGCGCGCGCCCGGAATGCGGTATCGGTTTTCGACCAATATCCTGTCCGAGATCGACCGGCGCGCGCATTGCCCAGGAGCCAGCAAAACGTCATCGCCGCTCAGGACTTCAACTTTGGGTCGCAACGGACCGTAAGAAGCCAAAATCGGTTCCACCATCGCGCGCAGTGCCGGTTCGCCCACATCGTTCATGATCACCCGGATCGAGCCGACCTGATCAGGGTCAACAAATCGGGCAAAAGACAATGCCTGCAATTCAAGCAAGGGGAAGTCTTTGGAATAGACGACGGTTGTGAAGCTCAGCAAACCGTGGATCCTTTTGTGATTTTCGGCCCGTGTATCAGCAAATTCCAGGTGATCCAATTCCGCAAGAAATTCAACCATCGGCGAATCAGGTCGGGGTTTTTCAAAATACGGATGATTTCCACATGCCGCATTATACCCTTGGTTGTGAAGCCCTTCACAGACAGCACCGCATTGTTTCAGCTATGAAGTCAATGTGAGCATTCAGGGTGAAACTGCACTCAAAATGCAACATTTTAGGCGCAATATTATTTCGCTTTTTGATTATTTAAAGAAACTTTGTCACCCTACTTTGTGGGGGAATTCATTTCCAGAGCGGGGGTCGCTCATGAATATTCGTACTGAAACAGAACAACCGGGCGCAATTTCGGCCCGGAAACTATCTACAGAAATTGATTGCGAGACCGCAGCACTGCTGCGCGCGGCGATACGCCCGATATTTTCCGGTGCCGCAAGCTGGGGCAATCTGACGGATATCCTGAAAGATAAAGGGTACCATTTGGCGTTTCGACAGGGGCGGCTCTGTATCACCGATCGCATGACTGGCGACCGTGTTTGCGGAATACGCTTTCTGGGGTTCGAATTTAAGGACCTGGTCAATCGCTTGGGCCGTCCGATCGTTGTTCCACGCGGATCCGAGGCTGATGGCGATCTGCTATCCGTCCGACCGACTGCGACAGGCCACTAATAGCGCCGCCAAAACTGTACGGATCGGCGGGCCGTTTTCCATAGGCTATGGCGTGCCGCCAGTTTGATCCCGACCGGAGTATCTGGGCGCCGCAGCAATTCAATCATCAGATTGGCGGGCATATGTCCGCGGCGGTAGAACCGGAAGAAATCCTGTTGGGTCAGGGTCCGCGCTGCATTGAAACCTGAATAGAATTGAACCCAGACGCGGGCATAATCCTCGGCGGTTTTGACAATGTCGCTGGTTACGCCTCTGCCCCAGAACATGGAAACAGGCTCATCCGTGCGCTCTCCCTGATATCCGGTAGCGACAAGCCTCAGCATCAGGTCATAATCCGCAGCCACCCGAAACTGCGTGTCATGCCCGCCAAGCGCCTGAAACACATCCCGCCGCAGCAACACCGAATTGTGGCAGAACGGCATCCGCTGCAGGATCGCTTTGAGCGACATGCGCTTTTCCCGACTTTCCGAACCGTCCTCGTATTTGCGCAGGGTCGAGCCATACAGGAAATCCGGTCGAGATTCCGCAAGCAGGTCGGCAAGGGTGTTCAAAATGCCATCCGATGCCAGCGAGTCATCCGAGTTCAGGAACAGCAGATATTCACCCTGTGCAGCCTCGGCGCCTTTGTTCATGGCATCATACAGGCCAGTATCAGGCGCGCTGATCACGCGCGTTCGTGGTGCACCTGCCGTCAGCTCTTCCAGAAACGCCACAGTGCCGTCATCCGATGCGCCATCCTGAATGATATGTTCGGCCCGGTCGCAACTCTGCCGGGCCATACAGGCTATGACTTCGCGGAAACTGTCCTGCCGCCCTTGGGACAGTAGGTTATATGTCGCCGTGATGACCGAGATCAGCGGCGCGTCGGTTTCAGGCGATACGCTCATAGATCTCGGCGATCTTGGTGACGGCGGCTTCGGGGCTCAACTCTTCGCTTTCGCCTGTGCGGCGGCAAGTCAGTTCCACCACACCGTTCTTCAGGCCGCGCGGACCGACCGTGATCCGCCAAGGCAGGCCGATCAAATCCATCGTGGCGAATTTACCGCCTGCCCGTTCGTTACGGTCATCATAAAGTGGCTCCAACCCCAGCACGGTCAGCGCGGCATAGAGTTTTTCACAGGCTGCGTCCGCTTCGTCATCGCCTTGTTTCAGGTTCACGATACCGCAATGGAACGGGGTCACACCCTCTGGCCAGATGATGCCCTTGTCGTCATGGCTGGCTTCAATGATCGCGCCAACCAAGCGGCTGACACCGATGCCGTGGCTACCCATATGGACCGGAACTGGTTTGCCATCGGGGCCTTGAACGGTTGCCCCAAGAGGTTCGGAATATTTTGTGCCGAAATAGAAGATCTGGCCAACTTCGATCCCGCGCGCCACACGGCGCCGATCTTCCGGCACCTGATTGAACAGCGCCTCGTCATGCGTCTCGTCGGTGCGGGCGTATTTTGAAGTGAACTCTTCCAGAATGGACTGACATTGACCACGGTCGTCATAGTCAATCTGACGGTCGCCAAAAGTCAGGTCGGTGACGGCGCTGTCATAGAATACCTCAGACTCGCCGGTTTCAGCCAAAACCAGGAATTCATGCGTATCGTCGCCACCGATTGGGCCGGAATCGGCGCGCATCGGGATCGCCTGCAAACCCATGCGCTCATAGGTGCGCAGATATGTAACCAGGTGGCGGTTATAGGCGTGCAACGCATCCTCTTTGGTCAGGTCGAAATTATAACCGTCCTTCATATAGAACTCGCGGCCCCGCATCACGCCGAAACGCGGACGGATTTCATCGCGGAATTTCCACTGGATCTGATAGAGCGTCAGCGGCAGGTCCTTGTAGCTACTGACATGACCCCGAAAAATGTCGGTCACCAGTTCCTCTGCAGTCGGGGTAAAAAGCATGTCCCGGTCATGCCGGTCTTTCATTCGCAACATTTCCTGGCCGTAGTCGTCATAACGTCCGGATTCGCGCCACAGATCTGCCGATTGCATGACAGGCATCTGAATGGCGATGTGACCCGCTCGCGCCTGTTCTTCGTGCACGATGTTTTCCAGCTTGCGCAGAACTTTGAACCCCAGCGGGAGCCAGGAATAGATCCCAGCAGCGGCCTGCTTGATCATGCCCGCGCGCAGCATCAGCCGGTGGCTGACGATCTGAGCCTCGGAGGGGTTTTCCTTGAGAACGGGCAGAAAGTAACGGCTGAGGCGCATGGCTTGACCTTTAGAGGTAAAATTCGACTTCAAAGGTGATTATGCCAAAGCCCCGCCGGGGGCAATCACGCATTGGGGTTTTACGACCACGGGCCTGTCGGTTTTTTGATTGACCCGCCAGTTAGCTGCGTCAAATGTGGCGGCAATGTAAAGTCACCGAGGCGCCCATGCAGACCATTCAAGAACCCGCCCGTCAGATCCCGGTTGTGCACGGCACAGATATTCTTGTCGTAGGCTCTGGCCCTGCAGGTCTGGCCGCAGCGCTGGCGGCCGCACGGGCCGGGGCCGAAGTGTCGCTGGTCGACCGCTTCGGCTGCATGGGCGGCAATATCACTGCTGTCGGCGTTGAAGGCTTTGCCTGGTATCGCCACGAGCAAACGGTCGAGGCTGGCGGCATCGGCATGGAGTTCGAAACCCGCGCCAAAGAAATGGGCGCGGCGGTGCCAGAAAGCCAGTCGCTGAGTTATGAGCTGGATAGCGAAGGGTTCAAATTGGTCGCCGACAAACTGATCGAAGAGGCCGGTGTGCATCCGATGCTGCACCGGCAATTCGTGGCTCCGATCATGGACGGCGACCGGATCACCGGCATCATCACCGAATCCAAAGCCGGGCGCGAGGCGATACTGGCGAAGGTTGTCATTGACGCTACCGGGGACGCAGATGTCGCCCATCGCGCCGGTGCGCCCACACACAAGACCGCACGCGAAGACATGATGGCGGCCTCGGTCATGTTCCATCTGGCGGGCGTCGACAAGCGCGCCTTTATCGAAGGCGTCAAGGCCGACCCCCAGACCTATAAGGACTGGGGCGGTGGTAGCGAATGGAACATTGAGACCAGCGGTAAAGAGGACGACATGTACTCGCCCTTTGTGCACAAACCGTTCCAGCAGGCGATTGATCAGGGGCTGATCCCAGCACATCTGAACACCATCGCGGGTACTTGGGGCGCGATGCATGACACCGGTGAGCTGACCTATATGAACCTTATTCATCTGGCCGAGATCGATGGCACCGATCCCGACAGCATGACCCGCGGTGAGATCGAAGGGCGGCGTCAGTCAATGCTCGCCATCGAGGCGCTGCGCCGGTTCATGCCCGGGTGTGAGAACGCCCGGCTGCGGAATTTCGGGATGACCATCGGCATCCGCGACACCCGCAAGATCGACGCGGTGTACAACATGACCGAGGATGATGCCCGCCATCAGGGCCGGTTCGAAGACACCATCGGCATCTATCCCGAATTCATCGACGGCTATGGCATTCTGATCCTGCCCACGACTGGTCGGTACATGCATATCCCCTATCGGTCGATGTTGCCCAAAGGGATCAGAGGCTTGCTGGTCGCGGGCCGGTCACATGGGGCGGACCGGGTTGCCCATGCGGCGACGCGCAACATGGCTTGCTGTGCGGTCATGGGTCAGGGCGCGGGGATTGCTGCTGCGCTTTCACTCAAAAGCAACCAAGACCTCGATAAATTGAACCTTGCCCCGGTGCATAAAGAACTGGCACGGCAAGGCGTGAGGATACGCTGATGGACCACATCCCAACAATCGACATTGCTCCGCTGGGTGACGCCAGCCACCCCGATTTCTACGCAACCGTTCAGGCAGTCATGGATGCCTGCACCCGGATTGGGTTCCTGTCGATTACCGGCACCGGCGTTTCGCGGGACACCGTCAACAACATGCGCACTTGCGTCAGGGCGATTTTCGACATCGACGATGAAGCGAAATGGGATCAGGCGATCACACGCGAGAACTATCGCGGATACATACCCATGGGATTTTTCACCCCGAATGACGGGTCGGGCAAAGCGGATAAATACGAGGGTTATAAGCTGCACTTTCAAATGGCCATCGAAGCGCCCATCCGCCGAGATTGTGCCCTCTATGGCCCAAATATCTGGCCCCGCCATGTTCCACGGGCACAGGCAGTGATTCTGGATTACTGGTCAAAGCTGGACGGTGTCGCGCATATGCTGCTGGGCGCGCTGGAGGTGGGTTTGAAGCTACCTGCGAACCAGTTGCGAGACGCGTTTCATGATCCTATGACCAATATGTCCCTGCTGCACTATCCCCCGCAGGCCCCGGACGATACCGGCTATGGCATCCACCCGCATAAGGACACAGATGCGCTGACCATCATCGCCCCTGACCCGGTCGGCGGGCTTGAAGTTCAGACCCGCGATGGCGGCTGGATCACACCCGACTGCCCGCCGGATGGATTTGTCGTCAATATCGGCGACATGCTAGAGCTTTGGTCGGGTGGCCGGTTGAAATCCACCCCTCACAGGGTGGTCAACCGATCGGGTCAAGAACGCTATTCCTTCCCGTATTTCGCGGTGCCGCGGCATGATGTGGTTGTCGAACCGCTTTTGACGCCTCTGCCCGGCTTTGACCGTCCATCCGTTCATTGCGGCCATTGGTCTGCCGAAATCTGGCGCACCAACTGGCCCGACGAAACAGCCCATGACGCCACCCCTGAACTGGGCACGTTAAGCGACTAGCCCCGCGCGATTCTGGCGGGTCATGAAGCGCTTGCATCGTGGGGCCGCATACGCCAAGAACATTTGCACGTGCCGAAACAAGGGGACCACCATGGCTTTGCCGGTAAGAGATCAACTCAGGTACTGGGGCATCGCCGCAGTGGTTATTGTACTGCTGTTGTGGGCACTTGGCGATGTATTGCTGCCCTTTGTAATCGGTGGCGCGATTGCCTATTTCCTTGATCCTGTTGCGGATAGGCTTGAAAAGCTGGGCCTGTCCCGCATGGCCGCTACGGGGGTAATCACGGTTGTCGGCGTTTTGGGTTTCGTACTGCTTATCTTGATGGTCGTTCCGGCGCTGATCACCCAGTTGATCGACCTGGTCGAGGTTATGCCCAGCCTTCTCAAGCAGCTAAGAGGGTTTATCGAACAGCAATTCCCGTCGCTTTTGGACCGCGAATCCAACACGCACCAGTTTCTGGTGTCCTTGGGTGAGACGCTTCAGTCCAAAACTGGTGATGTCCTGCAATCTGTCGCTGCGTCGCTTGGATCAGCCATCAACGTGGTGGTTCTGCTGGTGATTGTCCCAGTGGTCACCGTCTACATGTTGTTGGACTGGGACCGCATGATTGCTCGTATCGCAGAGCTTTTGCCCCGCGACCACGCCCCCACCATCAAGCGGCTGGCTGGTGAGATTGACAGCGTTCTGGCCTCATTTGTACGTGGAATGGGCACAGTCTGCCTGATCCTGGGCACCTATTACGCCGTCGCGCTGATGGCCGTCGGACTGCAGTTCGGGCTGGTCGTTGGATTTATCGCCGGCTTAGTCACGTTTATCCCTTATCTGGGCGCCCTGATCGGGGGCTCACTGGCCATTGGTTTGGCACTGTTCCAGTTCTGGGGAGACTGGACGCAAATTGGGCTGGTCGCAGCGGTCTTTGCATTGGGTCAGGTGGCCGAGGGCAATTTTCTGACGCCAAAGCTCGTCGGCAGCTCGGTCGGGTTGCACCCGGTCTGGCTGTTGCTGGCATTGTCGGTCTTTGGCGCCCTGTTCGGATTTGTCGGGATGCTGATCGCGGTGCCGGTCGCTGCAGCACTTGGCGTTCTGGCGCGCTTTGCCACGTCGATCTATTTGGATAGCCGTCTGTATACTGGCCTTGTGGGTTTGGACCAGGAAAACGATTGAATGGCCCTACAGCTGAGCTTTGATCTACCGGCCAAGACTGCGCTGGGGCGCGAGGATTTTTTCGTCTCGCCCGCAAATGCTCTGGCCGTAGCCATGATCTCGGCCACCTCATGGCCGGGGAATAAACTGGTGCTCAGCGGACCTGCTGGCGCGGGCAAGACACATCTGGCCCATGTGTGGGCGGCAGAGACCGGTGGTCGAATTGTGCAGGCCTCGCAGATCAAGCACGACGAGGTTCCTGACCTCGCCCAAACACCGATCGCAGTGGAAGATGTCCCCATGATTGCTGGCGATATGGACCAGCAGAAAACTCTATTCCATTTGCACAATCTTGTGTTGGCAGAAGGCCACGCCCTGCTGATGACCGGGCGCCTGGCGCCAAATTTCTGGCAGTTGCCCTTGCCTGACCTGCAAAGCAGGATCGAAGGCGCACATCACGTTGCGCTGGACCCGCCCGATGACGCGCTACTGGGCGCCGTGCTGGCCAAACTGTTCGTAGACCGACAGCTGAACCCCGGACCCGAGGTCATCGCTTACCTCGTCAAACATATGGATCGCCGTTTCGAAACCGCCGCCAGCACTGTGGCGCTGCTGGATCAACTGGCGCTGTCTGAGAAACGAGACATCACGCGGGCTCTGGCCGTACGAGTACTGAGTGCGGAACTGGAAGATGCCGAAACCAGCGATTGACCCGTCCCCGGTGATTTCGCATCTTAAGCCTGGAATATCTGGACGAGATATGGATCAAGCCGTAGATACCAACATTCCCGACTGGGGACCTTTCGGAAAGCCGTTGTTTGACAACCCCGAGGCCCGCGCCCTGTCGCGCGTCGGCGTTGTTGATGTAGGGTCAAACTCGGTCAGGATGGTGATCTTTGATGGTGCGGCGCGATCGCCTGCCTATTTCTACAATGAAAAAGTCATGTGCGAGCTTGGCGCGGGCCTGTCCGAGACCGGCCGCCTGAACCCGCTTGGCAGGATACGTGCCCTGGCTGCGTTGAAGCGTTTTTCCCGGCTGTCAGACGATCTGGGTCTGCCGGGGCTGCACGTCGTGGCCACCGCCGCCGTGCGAGAGGCCAAGGATGGCCCGGATTTCTGCGCCGAAGTTCACGCGCTAACCGGGTTGACGGTCTCGGTCATCGACGGCGGGGAAGAGGCACGCCTGTCCGCTCAGGGCGTTTTACTGGGCTGGCCCGGTGCATATGGTCTGATCTGTGATATCGGCGGGTCCTCGATGGAGCTGGCCGAGATCGGTGGCGGAGACGTTGGTCGTCGCCTGTCGTCGGCCCTAGGTCCGCTGAAGCTGCGGGATATCAAGGGCGGTCGTCGCGCGCGCAAGGCGCAAATCAAGGAGACGATGGAAAACCTGCGCGACCAGATGGGCCCTCAGCGCGATCGTCTGTTTCTGGTGGGCGGAAGCTGGCGGGCCTTTGCAAGGCTCGACATGCTGCGCCGGGGATATCCCCTGAACGTGCTGCATGAATATCGGATGACGACAAAGCAGGTGCATCAGACCATCAAATTCATCGAAAAGGGTGACCCGGAAAAACTGCGCAGTCTGGCAGGCGTCTCGGGTTCTCGGATGGCGCTGATCCCTTATGCTATGGATGTGCTTGCGCGACTGGTGCGAACGTTCAAACCCAAGGACATTGCCGTTTCCAGCTATGGCATCCGCGAAGGCCTGCTTTACGAACAGATGCCACAAATCCTGCGCGATCGTGACCCTTTGATCGAAGCCAGCTACTTTTCCGAAGCCAAAGATGCCCGCCTGCCCGGGTTTGGCAAACATCTGTTCGAATTCGTCATGCCTCTGTTCAAATCCGCGCCGGCCGCGCGGGTCAGGCTGATCAAGGCTGCGTGTCTTTTGCACGATGTCAGTTGGCGCGCCCATCCGGATTACCGGGCTGAAACCTGCTTTGATTACGTAACTCGCGCCAACTTGGGCGGATTAAAGCATTCCGAACGGGTTTATATCGGGCTGGCCCTGCAGCACAGGTATCGCAACAAGCGTGAGGGCAACCGGTTTACCCCTCTCTATGACTTGTTGGGCGAAAAAGATCAGGAACAGGCCGAGATTCTGGGCAAAGCCATGCGCTTTGGTGCAATGCTGTGGATGCAGAACGAAGCCACGATGGGCACGCTTCGGCTATACCCTAAAAAACGTCAGCTAGAGCTGATTTTGCCCGAAGCCGCAGCCCCTCTCTTTAGCGAAGTGGCCGAAGCACGACTGAACTCATTGGCAAGCACGCTGAAATCCGAACCCCGCTTGATCATCAAAGGCTGACCCTCAGATATCAATCTCGCCTTCGGGCTCATTTTCGGGTTTTTCCGGCTCAACCTCGGGCTCGGGCGGCTTTTTGCGGATAATAATATCCCCGTTCGGCAGGAATTCCGGAGCCTCATAAACACTCCAGTCCTGTACTTCGGCGGCCAGTTCCGCCAGGGCCGGTCCCATTTCCTCAAAAAACGACTGCATCGCGGGGCCGAATTGATCTGCCAGCCCCAACAAATCTTCAAGCGCGGGTTCCATTTCCTGACGCAGCCCTTCAAAGAACAACTCAGCCCCTTGTTCCATCAAGGATTTGCCTGTGTCGTCCTCTGCCTGTGCCGGAACGCCCATGGCCGCTGTGACCACGCATATTGAAATGAACTTTTTCATGCTTCAGATATAAGTCGCCCACGCCGGCGATGAAAGGTCACAGATCAATATCCAGCGTGACAGGGAAATGATCCGAGGCTGTCAGCAGCGCCTCGTGCAGGTCCCGCGAGGCATAGCATGCAGGGTCCTGGAAAGGATGCCATATGCGCCATTTCGGGCGCTTAACACGCAGCCCTTCGCTGATCATGACATAGTCCAACAGCGCCTCAAGATGATCAGCCCTGTCGCGGCGAACAAAGCGCGCGGACGAGGGTAAGATTTCGGGTTCAGCCTCGTTTGCCATCACCGCATGCGGATCGAACAGACCGGTCTGCAACAGGATTTCGACAGATGAGCGTCCGAACAGGTTTTCAAACTCATCCAAGCCCGGCCCGTCGTTGAGATCGCCCAAAAGGATGACATGCTCGTCAGCCGCAATATGTGCCTGTACTCGCCGCCCCAACCAGACAGCCTGTGCAAGCTGTTTGCGTCGATTGGCGATGGATATCCGGATCGCCTCATCGCGGCTTTCTGCCCCATGCGGGGCTTTGGATTTCAGATGCGCTCCGATCAGTCGAAACGTCGCCCCGCCTGACGTTTGCGCTGACAACTCCATTGGCGGCTTGGAAAAGCGCACATGATCCTCGGTTGCATCTATATCCAGGTCGATCTTGAACACGCCATCAAAACGAGGGGCAGCCCCTTTTCCCTCCTTGTTTCCTTTGGGATCATGGCGCAATGACAGGATCTGAGGATCGAAAAGAAACGCAAGTTCCTGATGGGTATCGTTCGGAAACCCCATGATCGCGTTTCCTATGCGGAGATCGAACGCTTCGGCAAACCCTTGCAGCGCACGCACGGTGTTCTGCGTCTTACCAGTATTCGGAGCTTCAACAATCAGTACGGCATCCGCGTCGATTGCCGTCAGCACTTTTGCGATGGCCTCGATCTGTTCAGCTTTGGTGACATTGTATCTGCCGGACCAGCTGTCATCTACGATCAAACGGTCTTGCCGGTCGAAGAGATTGGCGAACCATTCAATATTGTAGGTTGCCAATCGCATCGGTTCAGGCCTGCGCGCCTTTGATTTCATCCCAGGCGCGATTGATGTCGATCATCTTTTTTTCGGCCAGACGAATGGCCTCTTCCGGAACGCCTCGTGACATCATGGCGTCGGGATGAGTGTCGCGTACAAGTTGCCGCCAGACCTTACGAATGTCGGGCAGAGGCATATTCCGCGGCACACCCAGCACCGTATAAGGATCCTTTGGTGCATCCGGTACAAACCGTGCGCGTAAGGCCAGAAACTGAGCATCGGTCTGACCGAATATCCGGCTGACATCTTCCAGAAACTTATTTTCGTTGGGATGATAAAACCCGTCGGCCATTGCGATATGAAACAGCCCCTCCATCAGGTCGCACAAGGTGGTGCTGTCTTCTGCGAACATATAGGCAATTTTGCTGGCATATTCCTGATACCCGGCGACATCGGTGCGCGCCATGTCAAAGACTCGAGCTGCACCGGCCTCATCTTCGCGTGCGATCTGAAATACATCCCGAAAGGCAGTAACCTCGTCTCGCGTGACCTGCCCGTCGGCCTTGGCCATCTTGGCCCCCAGGGCGATGACCGCAATCGCAAAGGCGACCGAGCGTTCCGGCGGCGTGCGCAGTTTCTCGAACACGGCCGTCAGGCTTTCGCCCTGTGCAAGCGCGCTTAGCGCATCGGATATACGGGTCCAAATCGACATGAGTGCACCCTAACCCGCTCCTTCGCGACTGTCAGGTGCGACAGATCACTGCGGGGCAAGAATTTTCTGCATCAGCACAAGATCCAACCACTGACCGCATTTAAACCCCACCTCGGGCATCAGGCCCACTTGTGTAAATCCGGCAGCCGTATGGAAAGCGATGGCCGCAGGGTTGGCCGAGGAAATGCCCGCAATCAGAACATGAACATTGTCCATCTGTGCGCGGGCTTCCAAGGCCTGCAACAATGCGCGGCCTATCCCCTGGCCCCGCGCCTGCGGTGCCAACAGGATCGAGTGTTCACGCGTATGGGCATAGCCCGGCCCTGACCGAAACGCACCATAGGTTGCGAAGCCCAGAACAACGCCGTCACGCTCGGCCACCAGAAACGTCGCCCCCCTGGAGACGATATCCAAGGCAACGGCGTCATCGTTGCGCAATTCAGTGGTGAATGTGATCAGCGTATCGCGGATTATCGCATTCCAGATTGCCGCAACAGCGGGTGCATCTTCTGGCTGGGCTTGCCGGATGTTCATTCCAATACCCGTACCCCGTGCGGTGTGTCGATTTCGGCACGCAACGCCGCCGGACCGCTGTCGAACTCAACTTGCCCCAACGGCCCCACCGCTTTGGCGAGATCCAGCGCATCAGGGTGATAGACGACTAGGCGGCGCAGCTGGCAGCCACAGTCGTTCAGCATGTTTGCCGGGTGAAGATCACCCTGCCACTGGATGAGCGCCGGGAAAAGATTATCAAACGGCAGGCGCCCATTGGGAGGCACCGCCATGCGCCAACGCAGCGCGCCACGGTTTAGGTCGATCGGTTGACCGACTCCGTCCGGAAAGACCGTCAGCGAGCCCTCGATATCCGGAACCTGGCAAATCCAGTTGGTCAAGCGGGGAGCGCCCTGAAACCGATCTAGATCGAACCAGCGGGTTCTTTGCGGATTGGGTGCATCGGGGTCAATCGCGATGGCTTCCAGATACAAACCGTCCCGCAGGCCCAACAACCGGTTATGAGTTCCGAATTTCTCGTGCTTGCCGCCGTCCTGCAAGGGTACGCCCAGCGCCTGTTCGACATGAGCCGAAGCCTGTTCAAGCGTTTCGCCAGCAACCGCCAAGTGATCAAGTAACACGGATGAGCCCCCCAGATGACAAACGGTCAGACCGCAAGGGTCTGGCCGTATGTTTTCCTCAAAGGCGCTGGATCACAAGATTTTTCGACGAAAAAACTTGGCGCCGGGTCAATCTTTGGCTTCGCCGATCAAACTCAGGATATCTTGTGCCGCCTCTGGGATGTTCGTACCCGGACCAAAGATCGCCTTAACCCCGTGATCATAGAGGAACTTATAATCCTGTTGTGGGATGACACCTCCGCAGATGACGATGATATCCTCAGCCCCCGCCTTTTTCAGTTCTTCGACCAGCTGCGGGGCCAGCGTCTTGTGCCCGGCTGCCTGAGACGAAATGCCGACGACATGGACGTCATTGTCCACCGCGTCTTGTGCTGCCTCGGCTGGCGTTTGGAACAGCGGGCCAACGTCCACGTCAAAGCCGATATCGGCAAAGGCTGTGGCGATCACCTTGGCCCCCCGGTCATGCCCGTCCTGCCCCATCTTGACGACCAGCAGGCGCGGGCGACGGCCTTCGGCCTCAGCAAAATCCTCAATGGACTTCTGGATGGCGGCAAAGCCTTCGTCGCCCTCATAGGCGGCCCCATAAACACCGGCCAGCGTTTTGACCTCGGCGCGGTGGCGACCAAATTCCTTTTCCATTGCCATGCTGATCTCTCCTACGGATGCGCGGGCACGGGCGGCTTCGACAGCAGCGGCCAGCAGGTTGCCGCCATCGCGGGCGGTGGTCGTCAGGGTGTCCAGCGCCTTTTGGCAGGCAGCCTCATCGCGCGTGGCACGGATGCGTTCCAGACGTGCCAACTGCGCCTCGCGGACAGCCACGTTGTCGACATCCAGAATGTCTATCGGGTCTTCCCGTTCCTTGCGGTACTTGTTGACGCCGACGATTACCTCGTCACCCCGGTCGATCATCGCCTGCCGTCGGGCGGCGCTTTCTTCTATCCGAAGCTTTGGCATGCCGGATGCGACGGCCTTGGTCATGCCGCCCATTTCCTCGACCTCTTCCATAAGAGCCCAGGCTTTTTCGACCAGCTCATTGGTCAGGCTTTCAACATAGTAAGACCCGGCCAGCGGATCGACCACATCGGTCACCCCGGTTTCCTCTTGCAGCACCAACTGAGTGTTCCGTGCAATGCGAGCAGAGAAATCGGTGGGCAGCGCAATCGCCTCGTCCAAGGCGTTAGTATGCAGCGATTGGGTGCCGCCCAGAACCGCACTCATCGCCTCATAGGCGGTGCGGATCACGTTGTTATAGGGGTCTTGTTCTTGCAGCGACACGCCCGAGGTCTGGCAATGGGTGCGCAGCATCTTAGAGCGCTCGGATTTCGCGCCGAAATCGGTCATTACCCGATGCCAAAGGGTACGGGCCGCACGCAGCTTGGCAATTTCCATGAAGAAATTCATGCCAATGGCAAAAAAGAACGACAAGCGACCAGCGAATTTGTCGACATCCATTCCGGCCTGTGTCGCTGCACGAACGTATTCGCGCCCGTCAGCCAGCGTATAGGCCAGCTCCTGCACCAGGTTCGCCCCGGCCTCTTGCATGTGATAGCCCGAGATTGAGATCGAGTTGAATTTGGGCATATCATTCGACGTATATTCGATGATGTCCGAGATAATCTTCATCGAAGGCTCAGGCGGGTAGATATAGGTGTTACGCACCATGAATTCTTTCAGAATGTCATTCTGAATAGTGCCGGACAGGACGGATTTGTCGTGGCCCTGTTCCTCACCCGCTACAATGAAACTTGCCAGGATAGGAACCACGGCACCGTTCATGGTCATCGAGACCGAGACCTTGTCCAACGGGATGCCGTCGAACAGGATTTTCATGTCCTCTACGCTGTCGATGGCCACACCGGCCTTGCCCACATCGCCGACAACGCGTGGGTGGTCGCTGTCATATCCGCGGTGCGTGGCCAGATCGAAAGCCACCGAGACCCCCTGCTGACCCGCCGCCAGATTGCGACGGTAGAAGGCATTCGATTCTTCGGCGGTGGAAAACCCAGCATATTGGCGGATCGTCCAGGGACGACCGGCATACATCGTGGCCTTCACCCCGCGCGTGAAAGGCCCAAACCCGGGCATGGAGCCCATATGCGGCAGATCAGCCGTATCTTCCTGTGTATAGAGTGGCTTGACGGCGATGCCTTCCAGCGTCTCTTTTGTCAGGTCGTCCAACGGGCGACCGCGCAGCTCTTTCTCGGCCAGCGCCTGCCAGTCTTTCCTATTGGTCATTGCGATATCCTTTTCTCAATTCGGGTCGCGCAAGGGCATGGCCCGCGCGTTATCATCCGTGGTTGCGCCCATTCGAATTGGGTGGGACGCAATATTTTATGGGCTGCGTGCATTTCGTTGGTCGCATTCGGGCGCGCAGGGACTATATTCAATCCAACAGGAGGCCCAATGACACGAACGCTAGCCTTTGTTTTTTCGGCGCTATTTCCACTGGCGGCCCTTGCAGCTGACGGGGCAGCCCCGGCTGACGATGAATTTATCCGCCCTGTGGGGGATAGCGAGCTCAGCGAATATCTGTGGATCAAGCGGCCCATTGTTGTCTTTGCCGATACACCTGCTGACCCGCGATTCCAGCAGCAGGTCGACATGCTTTTGGAAGGGGAGGACGTCATGCGCGACCGCGATGTGGTCGTTCTGATCGACACTGACCCTGACGCCCGCTCGCCCATCCGGTCAAAACTGCGCCCGCGCGGGTTCCAGATGGTGTTTGTCGACAAGGACGGCGTGGTCAAACTGCGCAAACCTTCCCCTTGGAGCGTGCGTGAAATCGGTCGCTCCATCGACAAGACCCCCCTGCGCCAACGCGAAATCCGTGAACGGCGCGAGGGCGGCTGAACGCGTTTCCCATACCCGGCGGCCCCGGCGGCGACCGCCGGTTCCCTTGCAGGATATGACAAACGCACGGTCATGATCATTCAAACTCGATGATCACATCATCCACGGCAAGGCTGTCGCCGGGGCCTGCGTTGATCTTGGCAACGGTGCCTTTTTTCTCGGCGCGCAGGATGTTTTCCATCTTCATCGCCTCGATGGTGCACAGCGCCTGACCTTCCTGCACTTCTTGGCCCACTTCGACATTGACCTTCACAATCAGGCCGGGCATCGGGCAGAGCAGCAGTTTCGAGGTATCCGGCGGCAGTTTCTCGGGCATCAGCTTGGCCAGTTCCGCCTGACGCGGACGGCGCACATGCACCTTCATATCCGCGCCCCGGTTGCGGATCCGGAACCCGCCCGAGATTTTGTCGGCCTTCAGAACCAGCGGGCTACCGTCTACGTCCAGCACCGCCAGTTGGTCGCCCGGCGTCCACTCCGAGGCCACGCGCAATGTCGCGCCGTCTTCGAATTTGACCGTCGCGCCCTCTTTATCGGCATTCACCTGAACTGCGTATTCCTGGCCCTGCAGGGTCACGACCCAGCGTTTGCCGACCTTGCGTTCATGGTTGTCCATCCGGCCCGATACACGGGTGCGGCGAATCTCGGCCACCCGGTGCATGGCGGCGCAAGAGGCTGCGATCTGGCGCAGGTCAGCCTCGGGCAGCTCTACGCCCTGGAACCCATCGGGGTACTGTTCTTCGATGAACGCGGTAGTCATCTCGCCCTTGATGAAGATCGGGTGATCCATCACTGCCGACAGGAACGGCAGATTGTGCCCGATGCCTTCGACCTCGAAACTGTCCAGCGCCACCCGCATCGCCTCAATCGCTTGATCACGGGTCGGGGCCCAGGTGCACAATTTGGCGATCATTGGATCGTAATACATACTGATCTCGCCGCCTTCATAGACGCCGGTATCGTTGCGAACGGCGGCCTCTCCGCCGGGGGCCTCACCCTGCCATTTGTCATTTACCAACAGCGGACCAGCGGCAGTTTCCTGAGGCGGGCGGTAGCGCGTCAAACGACCAATGGACGGCAAGAAACCACGATAAGGATCTTCGGCATACAAACGGTTTTCAATCGCCCAGCCGGTCAGTGTGACATCGTCCTGCGAGATCGACAGCTTCTCACCGGCCGCGACGCGGATCATCTGTTCGACCAGATCGACACCGGTGATCAGTTCGGTCACCGGGTGTTCCACCTGCAGGCGTGTGTTCATTTCCAGAAAATAGAAGTTCTTGTCACCATCAACGATAAACTCGACCGTGCCAGCGCTGGCATAATCCACAGCCTTGGCCAAGGCCACCGCCTGTTCGCCCATCGCCTTGCGTGTCGCCTCGTCCAGGAAAGGCGATGGCGCCTCTTCCACAACCTTCTGGTTTCGGCGCTGAATCGAGCATTCGCGTTCGCCCAGATAGATGCCATTACCATGGCTGTCGCACAGAACCTGAATCTCGATGTGACGGGGTTGGGTCACGAACTTCTCAATGAAAATCCGGTCATCGCCAAAGGAATTCGCGGCTTCATTCTTGGAGGACTGGAACCCTTCGCGCGCCTCGTCGTCGGTCCATGCGATCCGCATACCCTTACCACCGCCACCAGCACTGGCCTTGATCATGACCGGATATCCGATCTCATTCGAAATCTTGACGGCCTCGTCGGCGTCTTCAATCAGGCCCATATAGCCCGGAACCGTAGAGACGCCGGCCTCTTGCGCGATCTTTTTAGAGGTGATCTTGTCACCCATGCTTTCAATCGCACCGACCGGAGGGCCGATAAAGGCCACGCCTTCGGCATCCAGCGCTTGGGCGAATCTCGAGTTTTCCGACAGAAAACCATACCCCGGGTGAACCGCCTGTGCGCCGCTCTGACGGATTGCCTCCATCACCCGGTCGATGACGATATAGGACTGGTTTGCAGGCGGTGGGCCAATATGCACCGCCTCATCCGCCATCGATACATGCAGGGCGTTCTTGTCCGCGTCAGAATAGATGGCGACCGTGCCGATGCCCATCTTGCGGGCGGTTTTGATAACCCGGCAGGCGATCTCGCCCCGGTTGGCGATCAGGATCTTGTTGAACATGGAACGTCCTCTGTCTTGAAGTTCTGGAAACGCAAAACGCCGCCGCGGGGCAATGGCCCCACGACGGCGTGTCGCGCGATGACGGTCGGGGCGACGGGGGCCCCGAAGATTTCGTTATCTACAGTTGTTCTGGGTCTTGCAGTAAAGCACGTTGCCTGCCGCGCCGACCACGGCACCCAACAGCGGGTCGGCACTGACGACTGCCGCGCCAACGGCGCCGGCTCCGCCGCCAAGCAACGCCTGCTCCCCGGTCGAGTCTCCGCACGCCGCGAGCCCTGCACAGGTCGCCATTGCAAGAATGACTTTCGAGATTCGCATGATGTCTGCCCTTTTTGGTTTTTTAACAATTTCAGAGCCAGATGCGGGAAATCGCCACTGTTATTCAATAACGAGCCTACCGAAATGCCCATTTGCGCAGTTTTATGCCATCCAATGACTGAAGTTTGCACAAAGAAAAACGCGGGCAGGACATTGTGAAAACCACAAGCCTGCCCGCGGAAGGAAGGGGTACGGAATAGTAGGTGCGCGTGCGACGCAGGCAAAGTAGAGCCGCACGACCCGCTCACCATGCACGGCCCGGTTGCACCTGCAAACCGGGATTGGCCAGTGGTGAAATTTCCGGCCAGAATCTGCCCATTCAGCGAAATATCGCGCAGAAACGCGCCGATTCCGCTTGCGTGAACTTTGGTTGAGCAGGGTGAAATTCGCGCCCCGACAGTTACGCAAACCTTTGTTTTATCAGCGCTACCTGAGAGCGAATGACCTGAAGAATTCGATCCTAAGTCGCCGCGGCCACCCCCCGCCGACTGGCCTTTTTCCTGCCCAAGCCTTGAAGGTTCTCCCACCACCAAGCCACGGGTGATACACGCCATAGAATCAGCGGTTTGCGCCGTTTCCCTCAGGTATTTTGCGCGATTGTCACGCGCCCGATCTGCACAGCGCACATATCCTTCTTGGCCCAACCGGGGCAAAGAAACCCTGTTGGAATTTCCAAGGCGTTTATGTGCGACGACGTCGATCACCTTCAGCTATCCCCGCCGAAAATGTCAGGAAACGAGGCTCTGGCCACGCTCGGATCAATGACCAGCAATGCATCATAGCTGGCGGGGTCAAACGGATCCTCCGCCGGAATGACCTCACGCCCGAAAAACCAGCTCAGGCGACCGGCATCCAGATTGCCACGTTCGAATGGCTGGTCGCCGAAATGCTCCCACAAGGCCTCGATAAAGGCTGCATCCGCGCGACGATCAGCAGGTTTACGATCCCGGAACCGTTCACGCGTTGTCAGTGGGGTAACACCCTTTGGGTTGGCCCGTCTGATAGTGAATTGATAATCCGTCCCGGTCAGACGGCCGGGAAATCCGCGATGTTTCAACATTTCAGCGCCTCTTCGCTAAGGTCCTTTGAGGCGAAGGGGAATGCACAGAAATTGTGGTAATTGACAACCATTCTCAAATCCCTCCATCCCAGACACATTGGGAATCCTGCAGAAGATACGCTTCGAAGAACTGCGTGGCATCCGGCGCGGTATGGCCAAAATCTATCGGCTTGTTCGACAGGGAAATCACAACCCTGGCTGGTTCCAGGTTGTGGTGCGCGACATAGGCCACTGCCAGCGTCTGACACAGGTGCTCCATGTCGATCGTGGCGACATCATATCCAATGCGTCCCACATCCGAGCCGATCTTTGGCGCGATGAACCGAAAGCGCAGCCATAACTCGCCCGGATTGTTGTCCAGCAGGACGTCGTTCAGATGTACAGGCTGCCCAGAGGGCACCGGCACCAATGCTTCAGCGAATGTAGGCGAACCAAGACAGAGAATTGCCAGACATAAGGCGCGATCCCAGACCCACCAAAGGCGAGCTCCTCTCTCCGGGATCGCGCGCGCATGCCTACTGGCCCGCGCTTTTCTATGTCCAATAAGGCATTTCATCTAGCAGCTTTGCTCTCAAAGTCAAATTCGCCGTTTGGGGGTCTTTACACCAACGTGCCGAGAGGCAGGCACACCAGAGCACCTGCCCCGCGACCTTCAGCTTACAGCGGAATGTTATCGTGCTTTTTCCAGGGGTTTTTCAGTTGCTTGTTACGCAAGCTTGCAAAAGCTCGCGATACGCGGCGGCGGGTCGAATGCGGCATGATCACCTCATCAATGAATCCACGTTCCGCAGCCACAAACGGATTGGCGAACCGGTCCTCATAGTCCTGAGCGTGCTGTGCGATTTTCTCGGCATCGCCCAGATCCGCACGGTGGATGATTTCGGTCGCGCCCTTGGCCCCCATCACCGCGATCTCGGCGGTTGGCCAGGCATAGTTGAAATCGCCACGCAGATGTTTGGATGCCATCACGTCATAGGCACCGCCATAGGCCTTTCGGGTGATCACTGTGACCTTCGGAACGGTCGCCTCGCCATAGGCAAACAGCAGTTTTGCGCCATGTTTGATCACACCGCCATATTCCTGCGAGGTTCCCGGCAAAAAGCCCGGCACGTCGACCAGTGTCAAAATCGGAATTTCAAAGCAATCACAGAACCGGACGAAGCGCGCGGCTTTTCGGCTGCTGTCGATATCCAGACAGCCGGCCAGCACCATCGGCTGGTTGGCTACAACACCTACGGTCTGACCTTCCAGACGGATAAAGCCCGTGATGATGTTCTTGGCGTAATCTTCTTGAATTTCGTAAAAATCACCCTCGTCCGCCACTTTGGCAATGAGTTCTTTCATGTCATAAGGCGTGTTCGGGTTGTCCGGAATCAACGTATCCAGCGAAGCCTCAATCCGGCCCGGCTCGTCAAAGAAGGGACGAACGGGCGGTTTTTCCTTGTTGTTCAACGGTAGGAAATCGACAAGACGGCGCACTTCGGCCAGTGCTTCGACATCATTTTCGAATGCACCGTCGGCAACCGAGGATTTCTTGGTATGGGTCGATGCACCACCCAGCTCTTCGGCGGTTACAACCTCATTGGTGACTGTCTTGACGACATCGGGGCCTGTCACAAACATGTACGAGGTGTCTTTGACCATAAAGATAAAGTCGGTCATCGCCGGACTGTAGACGGCGCCACCGGCGCAGGGGCCCATGATCACACTGATCTGCGGAACCACGCCCGAGGCCATGATGTTACGCTGGAACACCTCGGCATAACCCGCAAGCGAGGCCACACCTTCCTGGATTCGCGCACCACCCGAATCGTTGATGCCGATCACCGGAGCACCATTCTGGATTGCCATGTCCATGATCTTGCAGATTTTCTGCGCGTGGGTTTCCGACAGAGACCCGCCGAAAACGGTGAAGTCCTGGCTGAAGACATAGACCATACGACCATTGATTGTGCCCCATCCGGTGACGACACCATCGCCTGCAGGCTTTTGATTTTCCATCCCGAAATCCGTGCAACGATGGCTGACAAACATGTCGAATTCTTCGAAACTGCCTTCATCCACCAACAGCTCTATGCGTTCGCGTGCGGTGAGCTTGCCCCGCGCATGCTGCGCATCAATACGTTTTTGCCCACCTCCCAGCCGTGCATCGTTGCGGCGGCCTTCAAGCTCGGAAAGGATGTCTTTCATAACGATGATCCCCTTTGAAATTTGGCGCGACACTATACTTAGTTTCGTTCAGACCAAAGCCTCATTCGGCAAATTTGCAAATCTTTGAAAATACAGTTTCGGGTAATTGTAAACATGCAAAGTTTCGCACTGAGACACGGTCACGGATGGCAATCCCAAAAACCGTCACTATACATGTGAACCATGCAGTTTACTTTTTCGCCAGCGCGTCGTTCGCCCCCCACCATTGCCACACTTGTGATGCTATCCGGGCTGTCAGCGCTGAGCTTGAATCTTTTCCTTCCCAGCCTGCCCAATATGGCCGCGTATTTTGACGCAGACTACAAAGTCATGCAGCTGTCGATCGCTCTGTATCTGATGATCAGCGCAGTAATCCAAATTCTGATCGGCCCCATCGCAGATAAGGTTGGCCGCAGGCCAGTTATTCTCTGGGGATTGGTTCTGTTTCTGATTGCGACACTGGGTTGCATCTACTCCCCGAACGCCGAAGTATTTCTGGCCTTCAGGATGTTTCAAGCGGTCGTCGCAGTTGGAATGGTCCTTAGCCGTGCAGCGGTGCGAGACCTTTACGAAGCAGATCAGGCCGCTTCGATGATCGGCTATGTCACCATGGGAATGGCCATTGTTCCAATGATTGGCCCTGCCATCGGCGGCTTTCTGGAAGAGAGCTTTGGCTGGAAGGCAAATTTCTGGCTTCCTTTCGGGCTGGGTCTACTGGCGCTAATGCTGACCTATTCCGACTTCGGAGAAACATCCCGCAAAAGCGGGCTGACCTTGCTGCAGCAGTTTCGTGAATACCCGGAATTGCTCAGATCCCCTCGGTTCTGGGGCTATTCCATGGCCTCAGCCCTGTCGTCGGGCGCTTTTTTCGCCTATCTGGGCGGCGCGCCTTTCGTCGGGACTGAACTGTTCGGCCTAACAGCGTCAGAACTGGGCATTTACTTCGGCGCCCCTGCGGTGGGTTATTTCTTCGGCAACTTCTTCAGCGGCAGGTTCTCTGTCCGCTTTGGCGTGAACCGGATGGTTCTTTGGGGGTGCTGGATGAACGCAACCGGCGTTGCACTGTCGACTATCGTGTTCCTTACGGGCTTCGGCTCGGTTCTCAGCTTCTTTGGGTTCATGACCATTGTTGGTGTGGGCAATGGTATGACCATTCCAAACGCAACTTCAGGCGCACTGTCCGTCCGCCCGCACCTGGCCGCGACAGCATCTGGGCTGAGCGGGGCCATCATGCTGGGCGGCGGAGCTGGCCTGAGCGCGCTCACGGGCGCAATACTAACCCATGAAACAGGCGCGATGCCGCTGCTGTGGCTGATGTTGGCCTCTGCAACATTTGCCATCGTTGCTATTGCCATCGTGATCCGGCGCGAACGGTATTTGGGCCTGTAACACGCCTTGCGCAGGACGGTTTGCAAAGCTAGCGTTCAAGATTAGAAAAGTTGCAAAGGCACGCCATGGCGACCCAAAAGCTCTATGCTGGTGCAAAACTGCGTGAAATGCGCACGCGCCTGACGCTGACACAAAAGGAATTCGCAGCCAAACTGGGGGTTTCGCTTCCCTATCTGAACCAGATGGAGAATAACAACCGCCCGATCTCGACCACGGTTGTTCTGGCTCTGGCGCAGGAATTCGGCATGGACGTGACCGAACTTAGCACTGGCGACAGCGAACGTCTGGTCTCAGACCTGCGCGAGGCGCTGGCGGACCCCGTGTTTGATGACGCCATGCCACCGCTCGCTGATCTGCGCCTGACAGCTTCAAACGCCCCCGCAATGGCCCGAGCGTTTATCGCCCTGCACCGCACGTATCGCCAGACGCATGAAAGGCTGGCCTCGCTGGACGAAGCCCTGGGACGTGAAGACGCACAGATTCAGGCCAGCCCCTGGGAAGAAGTGCGAGACTTTTTCCATTATTGCGACAACTACATTGACGCGGTTGACCGGGCTGCGGAACGATTTTCTGGCCGCGCCCAGGACAAAGGCGGAATTCGCGCCGCCGCAATCGAAAGCTTGGGTGAAAATGGTATTCGCGTTCAGTTCCCGGATATCGAAGAAACCCGGAAATACGATGCGGATAGCAAAACATTGCTGCTGTCATCACGGATTGCACCGCAAACACAAGTGTTTCAGCTGCTCTTGCAGGTATCCCTAATCAATCAGGACAAGCTGCTTGAAGCGACACTGGATTTCGCCAAATTTCACAGTGATGAGGCGCGCGCGATTGCGAAGATCGGCTTGGCGAATTATTTCGCTGGCGCCTCTCTGATGCCCTATGGCGAATTTCTCAGTGCAGCCCAGCTTTACCGCCATGATTTGGAATTGCTCAGCAATCGTTTTGGAGCATCCATCGAACAGGTGGCCCACAGGCTTTCGACGCTGCAGCGCCCCGGTGCAAAGGGGATACCATTCTTCTTTGTTCGGGTGGATCAGGCCGGAACGATCACAAAACGCCACTCCGCCACGCGCCTGCAATTTGCGCGCTTTGGCGGTGCGTGCCCGTTGTGGAATGTGCACCGCGCCTTTGAAACTCCGGGTCACTTCCTGCGGCAGCTTGCCGAAACCCCGGACGGGGTCCGCTATATCTCGCTAGCGCGGGATGTTTCGAAATCGGGCGGTTCGTACGGAGCGCCTGTCCGGCGCTATGCGATTGCGCTGGGATGCGAGGTCCGCCACGCCGAAGCGTTGGTCTATGCGGACAATCTGGATATCTCAAACGCCAGTGCCTACGAGCCCATAGGTATCTCGTGCCGGATCTGCGAACGCCAGAACTGCCACCAACGGTCAGTTCCTCCGCTGGAACGTCGCCTGTCCATCGACACTCATACCCGCGGAACCCTACCCTATGAAGTCACCTGAGCTTTACCCGGCCTAAAACCGCGGCCAGCCGAAACGGGGGCAATGCCCCCGCCCAACCCTTAAGCGTTCGACAAAATCGCCCAGATCTCATCCTTCAGTGCGGCGCGTTTCTTGCGCAGCTCGCCTTCGGCAAGATCCTCCATCGGCTCGACGTTGGTTTCCGCGCGGTGCACGATACGATTGACCTCATGATACTCTTCGGCCAGCCGAGAAAAATGCGCATCGGACTGTTTAAGCTGACTGATCAATTCGACCTTGTCGGGAAACTCTTCGGCCAATTCGTGCGGGGTGTGGGACATTCCTGTTCGCTCCTTAGAAAATGCGTTGCGATTCAGGTCTATATTGGTCCCACTCCCTCCGCTTTGACGCGGATCAAATCAGCGCTGCGCCGAAGCCCATTGCGGATGAATCCAAGGCTGATCATTGGCTTTGGGCAACGGGTCTTTGCCCAGCAGATGATCTGAGACTTTCTCGCCCACCATGATCGACGGCGCATTAAGGTTGCCGTTGGTGATTTGCGGAAAGATCGAACTGTCCGCCACACGCAGCCGATCCACGCCGATCACCCGGCCTTCGGAGTCGACAACCGCGTTCTGGTCATCCAGCCGTCCCATCCTGCAGGTGCCGCAGGGATGATAGGCACTTTCGGCATGCTCAGCGATAAAGGCGTTCAACTCTTCATCTGTTTGTACCGCAGCACCGGGCTGAATCTCTTTCCCGGCAAAGGGTCTGAACGCCTCTTGCCCGAAAATCTCTCGCGTCAGGCGGATACAGGTGCGGAACTCCTCCCAGTCTTTTTCCTGGCTCATGTAATTGAACCGGATGACAGGTGCGTCCTCGGGTCGAGCCGAGCGCAATGTCACAGCACCCCGTGATTCCGATCGCATCGGACCCACATGTGCTTGGAACCCGTGCCCCTCGGCCGCAGCCTGCCCGTCATAGCGCACCGCCATCGGCAGGAAGTGGTACTGGATGTCGGGGTATTCGACACCCGGCCTTGATCGGATGAAGGCCGCGCTTTCGAACTGGTTCGAGGCACCAAGGCCGGTCTTGGTGAACAGCCATTGCGCCCCGATCAGGCCTTTGCTGACCAGGTTCCAGTGTTTGTAGAGCGTGATCGGCTGAAGCGAGGCTTGCTGGATATACAGCTCCAAATGGTCCTGTAGATTTGCGCCAACTCCCGGACGGTCTGCAACAACTCCGATCCCCTGCTCAGCCAAATGCGCAGCCGGGCCGATTCCAGACAGCATCAACAGCTTCGGCGAGTTGATGGACGAGGCTGCGATGACCACTTCGCGGCGGGCGCGGATGACCTCTGTCTTGCCGCCACGGATCAGTTCAACACCAACAGCGCTTCCGTTTTCCAGAACAATCCGGGTCGCAAGACCGCGCACGATATCGCAGTTCTCGCGCTTGAGCGCAGGCCGCAGATAGGCATTTGCCGCCGACCAGCGCCGCCCTTTCCAGACGGTCTGCTCCATCGGGCCGAAGCCTTCTTGCTTTTCACCGTTATAGTCGCCCGTGACTTCATACCCGGCTTGCTGGCCCGCATCGACAAAGGCCTGGAACAGCGGGTTCGCACGCGGGCCCCGCGACACATGCAGCGGCCCGTCAGTGCCCCGCCACGCGGAATCCCCACCATGACCG
This sequence comes from Ruegeria sp. CDSC081, assembly GCF_059610485.1. Taxonomy (NCBI): domain Bacteria; kingdom Pseudomonadati; phylum Pseudomonadota; class Alphaproteobacteria; order Rhodobacterales; family Roseobacteraceae; genus Ruegeria; species Ruegeria sp. CDSC081. Next base: position 222,909 of record NZ_JBXWNS010000006.1, read on the forward strand.
CCGTCATGCCAGGTCTCCATCCGTTTGTAATATGGCAGCACATCCGCATAAGACCAGCCATCCGCGCCCATCTCGGCCCAAGTATCGAAGTCCCGGGCGTGGCCGCGCACATAAACCATTCCGTTGATCGAAGAGGACCCACCAATCACCTTCCCTCGCGGGCAGGCCAGGCGGCGGTTGTTCAGATGCGGCTCAGGCTCGGATTGATAGCCCCAGTCATAGCGCGACATGTTCATCGGATAGCTTAGCGCGGCGGGCATCTGGATAAACGGGCCCATGTCGGTACCGCCATGCTCGATCACCAGAACCGAGGCGCCGGCCTCACTCAAACGATATGCCATCGCGCAGCCTGCGGAACCTGCGCCGACGATGACGAAATCTGCTTCCATTTTCGGGTCTCCATTCTCAACCGGAGCCAAGATTTTTCATCGAAAAATCTCTGCCTGACCGGAGAGGGTCTTGTTAATTCGGGTTGTTACTCTCCGCGTGGAAAGCGTTGGCTTTCCTCGACGATATTCAGATCCATGTGGTTACGCATGTACCGCTCAGATGCTTTCTGCAGGGGCTGGTAGTCCCAAGGATAATACCCGCCCTGGCGCAACGCCTCGTACACGACCCAGCGACGCGCCTGGCTGGCGCGAACTTCGGCGTCGAACCGATCCAGATCCCAACGGGCATCGGACTTGGCACGCAAGGTCTGTAACGTTCCTGCATGCTCTGGCCTGTCTGCAAGGTTCTCCAACTCGGAAGGGTCCGCCTCGAGGTCGAACAGTTGATCAGGGTCTAGCGCACATCGGTTGTATTTCCATTTGCCATAGCGCAAGGACACCAGTGGCGCATAAGAGGCCTCGGCTGCATATTCCATCGCGACCGGCTCACTGCGCTCGTGCCCCATGGCCAGCGGCACAAGGTTTTCGCCATCTGTCCACGGCGCGATCTCTGCCATATCGACACCGGCAAGAGCACCCAAGGTCGGCGTCACATCTATGGTCGAAACCGGAGCGTCGATCCGGCCCGCTGGCAGATCGGGCGCACAGATCATCAGCGGGACGCGGGATGACCCTTCATAGAAGGTCATCTTGAACCACAATCCGCGTTCACCAAGCATATCGCCATGATCCGAAACGAACAGAATGATCGCCTCTTGCCGCGTGGTCTCTAACACCTCGAGGATTTCTCCGACCTTGTCGTCCAGATAAGAGATATTGGCGAAATAGGCGCGGCGTGATTTGCGGGTATCTTCTTGAGTGATGTCAAAGCTGCGCCAGTCATTGGCGTCAAAAATCCGTTTCGAATGCGGGTCCTGATTATCATAACCAAGGTCGGCAATCTCGGGCAGAAGGTGCTCGCAATCTTCGTACAGGTCCCAGTATTTGCGACGTGCAACATAGGGATCATGCGGGTGGGTAAAGCTTACAGTCAGGCACCATGGACGGTCGTCCTTGCCACGGGCCAGATCGTATAGCTTGGACTTGGCGTTATAGGCCACCTCGTCGTCATATTCCATTTGGTTGGAAATCTCGGCTACACCTGCGCCCGTGACCGAACCCATATTGTGATACCACCAGTCAATCCGCTCGCCTGGTTTACGGTAGTCCGGGGTCCAGCCGAAATCGGCGGGGTAGATGTCGGTGGTTAGGCGATCTTCAAACCCGTGCAACTGATCGGGCCCGACGAAATGCATCTTGCCCGACAGACAGGTATAGTACCCTGCACGGCGCAGATGGTGGGCATATGTCGGAATATCACTGCCAAACTCGGCGGCATTGTCATAGACACCAGTGCGCGACGGCAACTGACCGGACATAAAACTGGCCCGACCCGGCGCGCACAGGGGCGACGCCGTATAGGCATTCGCAAATCGCGTGGATCGTTCGGCCAGCTTTTTCAGGTTTGGCGCATGCAGCCAATCGACAGGACCGTCAGGAAAAAGGGTCCCGTTCAACTGATCCACCATCAGGATCAGAATATTAGGTTTTGTCATTTCTCAGCCTCGAGCAAGGTGCTGAGCACGCGCATCGCGTGGTTTACAGCCAGTTGCGGTTCTTCCGGGGCGCTCAGCGCGGCGTGGATATAAAGTCCGTCGATCAAGGCGATCATGTTCCCGGCCGCCTCAACCGGATCGGCCAAATGCGGGCGAAGCGCATAAACCAGGTTCGACCGGATACGGGCCTGATAAATCTGCCACAATCGCAGAGCGTCGTCATTGGTCTGCGCAAGAACGTAGAACGTCATCCACGCTGCCGTCACATCCGGCGTGAAACAGGATGGGGCAAAGCATGCCCGGATGATCGCCTGCGCGCGTCCACTTGGCGTGGCTGCTTTCAGTTCGGACCGGACCTCTGCCCCGAAATCCGACAGGATGCGACGCATCGCTGCCAGAAAAATCTGATCTTTACCGCCGAAATAGTGATGTGCCAGCGCGCTGGACATGCCAGCCCGCTTAGCGATCTGGCTGACGGTTACATCGAGGGATTTTTTCGACCCGAGCTCAGCAATCGTTGCCTTTACGATCGCATCACGGCGGATTGGCTCCATTCCGAGTTTCGGCATCCGTACCCCTCAACTGCTTTTGATAGAAAAACGCTAGGAGATTTTTATTGACTCGTCAATTAATAACGTTTTTTCGGCCGAAATCGGCTAAAGTTTAGGTGCAATACTGGGGGTCGTCAGGCTGCTGCGGTTCAACACGGCCTCGCGCCAGGCAATAAAACTGACTGCCAACAGAATCAGCGTGCCCCCGGCGACCACCCACAAATCTACGCTTTCGTGGAAAACCAACGCCCCAACCAGCGTGGCCCAGATCAGCTGTAAGAATGTGACGGGCTGCGTCACTGCTACGGGGGCGGCCTGCAGGGCCAAGGTCATCAGATAGTGTCCAAGTGTGGCAAAACAGGCAACCAGAAACAGCACACCCAAATCATGGAGACTTGGCGGGGACCACACGGCAATGGCGAAAGGTATCAGCGCCATCGTCACCCATATGGACATATGTGCAACCACGACCGAGGGCGGCAGATCTCGCACCAGCATCTTGGCCAGCAGGTAGGATGCACCAAGCGTCAACGAAGTCCCCAACATGGTCACGTGACCAACCGAGATATCCCGAAACCCAGGTCGGAGAATAATTGCGACACCGATCAATGCGACACCAATGGCGGCAATCCGGCGGAAGGCTAGTTTCTCGCCTAGAAACAGCACAGCACCCAATGTGACATAGACTGGCGTCATGTAGTTCATGGCCGTGACTTCGGCCAACGGAATTCGGGTCATGGAAAAAAACCACAGCATCACGGCAATGGCGTGAACCACCCCGCGGATGCCGAACAGTGTCAGATGCCTACGTGTCAGAGGTGTCGTAACGATCAGCCTTAACGCTGGCAGTAGGAACACCAACCCAAAGACAAAGCGCAGAAATGCGGCCTGTATCGGGTCCATGGAGGTGCCCAGAGATTTGACGAGCGCAGTCATGACAACAAAGGACAGACCGGCGGAAAACATCCAGAACATTCCCGCCAATGGCCGATAGGTGTTAGGTCGAGTTGTCATGTTAACGGTTCAACACCGAAACACAGGCGGGAACAAGACCTCAGATCGCCACCAGCTTGGCCGCAATCGCCAGCATGACAAAACCGATAACAACATCCAGCACCTGCCATGCCCTTGGGCGGGCAAAGACCGGCGACAGAATCCTTGCCCCGTAGCCCAACGAGAAGAAGAAGACAAAGCTGGACAGCATCGCTCCAATAGCAAAGGCCAACCGGTCATCATATTGTGCAGATATCGACCCGATCAGAACCACCGTGTCCAGATAGACATGCGGGTTCAACCAGGTGAATGCCAGCACGGTCAGCAGGACAGACCTCAGACTAGAACGTGTCCCTTCGCTGACATCCATGGAAGACCCGCCGCGCCAGGCCGATAGCAGGCTGCGCAACCCGTACCAGGTCAGAAACACAGCCCCGCCATAGCGCATGACCGGCTCGAACCAAGGAGCAGTCTGAGCAAGCGTTCCGAACCCGGCAACCCCTGCCGCAATCAGAATGGCATCCGATACGGCGCAGGTCAGGCATAGGGCAAAAACATGTTCGCGGCGCAGCCCTTGACGCAGGACAAAGGCGTTCTGCGCACCAATGGCCAAAATCAGACTAAAGCCCAGAGCGAATCCGGAAATCAGAGATGCGGACATGAAACCTCCTGTGTTCGATTTGATTGACTAGAGCCAGTCAGTCGACTTATCAAATTAAAGAAGTTACACCTGGTTAAGCTCTGCTAATGTTGCTGGATCCCAATCACCTTGCCGCACTTTCGGCCATTCTACGCCACGGAAGCTTTGACGCCGCCGCCACAGAGCTGTCGGTGACGCCTTCGGCGATATCGCAGCGGATCAAGTCATTAGAGGATCGGATAGGCGCCGCTCTGATCACTCGTGGTGCGCCCTGCACAGCGACACCCGCCGGCCTGCGCATTGCCAGATACGCCGAGGATATCGGGCTGCTTGAGGCACAGTTGGCCCGTGAACTGGCGTTGGAGGGAACCTCTGGCCCGACCCAGGTGCGCATTGCAATTCCTGCAGACAGTTTGGCCACATGGTTCATCGCTGCGATGGCCCAAACAGATGAGTTGCTGTTCGATCTGGTAATTGATGACCAGGACCATTCGGCCGATTGGCTGCGCCGCGGTGAGGTCAGCGCGGCTGTTACCACCGGAGGGCAACCGGTCTCTGGCTGCGATGCCCATCCACTTGGGGATTTCAGGTATATTCCAACGGCCAGCCCAGGTTTTATGCAAAAATGGTTCCGGGACGGTGTAACCAAAAGCAGCCTTGCCATAGCACCGTGCCTGACCTTCAATCAAAAGGACGGTCTTCAGAAAGCCTGGTTTGCGAGAGAGTTTGGGCACCACATTTCCCCGCCATCGCATTTTCTGCCATCCTCACACGGGTTTGTGGATGCAGCGATCGCCGGCATCGGGTGGGGAATGAACCCGATTGAGCTGGTACAAAAGCCTTTGGCAGATGGCCTGTTGTGCCCCTTGATACCAGACACGCCCCTTGATGTTCCGCTGACCTGGCAGGTCGGGCGTGTCTTATCCTCGGCCCTTTCGCCGCTGACCGCCGCTGTAAAGCGCGCGGCTGTCGACGCGCTTATTCAACGATAGACAGGATTGGCCGATCAGGATGGCTCGGGCGCTTTAGGAATTGGCGTGACCACCCGGTAACAGGCAAAAGCTGCGATCAGGCTCACCAAGACAACGATCAAAACCGCCGCCGAGACCTCGTGCATATGTGCCAGACCAGCCAGCGCCGCCGACACGATGACCGCAACAATCCGCGAGATGCTTTTCACCGCAGCCGCCCCTTTGACCCGCTGATCAAACGGGGCGATATCCAGAAAATACAACTTTCGGGCACTGCTGATGCCTGTAACCGCCACGGTCACCACAAACAGGGCAACCGCATGAGTGTGCACCTGATGACCGATATGGAGGTAATGGACCGCCAGCAGCCCTGCTCCGGTCAAGGCCACCATCAAAGTTCCGGATACCATGACCGCCCGGTGGGATTTCAGGTTAACAAACTGCCACAAAGGCGCAGAGACCAGATATCCAGAGGCCGACGAAATGATCATTGCGGTAAGGCCTTTGGCCGAACTGTGATGTGCCTCGGCCGCCATCAGGGCAAAGAACGGAACCGATAGACTGACAACCACAATCGGAAGGCGCATGACCATATAGCGCCGGAACCAGGTCTGGTTGAACATCGCCAGAATATCGGTGAAATATTCGGACCAATGCCTTTTGTTTTCGTCCTCAGGCGCTGTGGAAATTTTCTGATGCGGAACTTCGGACATCGCCAGGATTGATAGGCCAGACAACAGAAAAAACACCACTGCAACTCCGATCACAACCGAATGGCGCGCAAACGGAGGGTTGCCCAGCGTGATTTGATGGACCAACAGAACAAGACCGATTGCGCCCAATCCGCCGGCGCCTAACTGCAGATATCGCATGATCATACGTGACCTGGACTGAACGTGCGCGCCCAGCAGGTCAGTAAGCAGCAATGTCTGGATCTCACCCACAAGACCGATCAAAAAAAATGCGGTGATAAAGGCTGTGGCCGTGAACACGAGACTGCCCGTCGCGGCCGCCGCCAGAGCCATGACAAGGCAGGCCCCGATCAATACTTCGGTCATCGCGATACTGCGTTTCTTCTGTTCGCGCAGCGCAATGACCTGGGCCAGAAACACGTCGGCGATCATGCTGCCGACCATGCGGATTGAAACCAGCGCGCCGGCGATGAACATCGGAAGTTCCAGCGAAACGGCAAGAAACGGCAAGACAATGGACGGGCTGCCAAGGGTCCAGGCGACCTGGGACAGAATGCTCTGCCCGGTCAGGACGGGCACATTACGTTTGGCCAATTCAGATTGGGGTTCGGTCATCTGCACTTTGACTCGCTGCTCCAGCTATTCGACCCAGCCTATGAGTTCGAACCTGATCGGCCAATAGCCCTATCCTCCAACCAACAAAAAAACCCGGCCTGAGGGCCGGGTTTCCAAATCTCAGGATGCGGGGCAGATCAAAGCTGCGCCATCACCTCATCCGATGCTTCGAAATTGGTTGTGACGCGCTGAACGTCATCATCATCTTCCAGCGCATCGACCAACTTCATCAGCTTTTGCATATCCTCAAGCCCCAGCTCGGTCGTGGTGCTTGGCTTCCAAACCAGTTTGGTGGATTCCGTTTCACCCAGCGCGGCCTCGAGCGCGTTCGAGACGTCGTTCAGATCGGTGTCGGCGCACCAGATGATATGACCTTCGTCCGAGCTTTCAACATCTTCCGCGCCTGCCTCAATGGCCGCTTCGAACACGGTGTCGGCATCACCAACCGTATCCGGATAGACCACTTCACCCTTGCGTTCGAACATAAAGCCGACGGAACCGGTCTCGCCAAGATTGCCACCATTCTTGGAAAAGGTCGAGCGCACGGTCGATGCGGTCCGGTTCCGGTTGTCGGTCATCGTCTCGACGATGACGGCCACGCCGTTGGGGCCATAGCCCTCATACCGGATTTCTTCGTATTCGTCGCCATCGCCCGCCTGCGATTTCTTGATCGCCCGGTCGATCACGTCTTTGGGGACCGAGTTTGACTTGGCCTCTTTCACCGCCAGACGCAGACGCGGGTTCTTGTCGGGATCGGGGTCGCCCATCTTAGCGGCAACAGTGATCTCTTTTGACAGCTTGGAAAACAGTTTGGACCGCGCGGCGTCCTGACGTCCCTTGCGGTGCTGGATATTGGCCCATTTGGAGTGGCCTGCCATGGTGCGTCCTCGTGATAGTGATTGCGTATTTGGCGCCCATATAGACGTTTGCGGGCCATGGGATCAAGAGACCGGCTTGCGACGGCTTCTTCTGCGAGTATGTTGGCGGTATGACGACAGATCAGATCATACTTTTCGCTCTCTTTGCCACTGTATTCGGAATGCTGCTTTGGGGGCGGTTTCGCTATGATCTTGTTGCGTTTTCCGCGCTTCTGATCGGAGTGGTGTTGGGTGTCGTACCCGTCGATGACGCTTTTGCCGGTTTTGGTCACTCGGCAACCATCATCGTCGCGCTGGTTCTGGTCGTTTCGGCCGGGCTGGTCCGGTCCGGTGCGGTATTCCTGATCACGCGATCCCTGGTTGACGCGTCACGCGGCCTTGGGGCCCATATCGCCTTGATGGGCGGTATCGGGGCTGTTCTGTCCGCCTTCATGAATAACGTCGCTGCCTTGGCCCTGTTGATGCCGGTCGACATTCAGACCGCACGAAAAGCCGGACGAGCCGTCGGCCTGACCCTAATGCCGCTCAGCTTTGCAACAATTCTGGGTGGGATGGCGACCCTGATTGGCACGCCACCGAACATCATCATCGCCTCAATCCGCGCAGAAACTCTGGGCGAGCCCTTTCGTATGTTCGATTTCGCCCCTGTGGGTGGCATTGCTGCGATTGCCGGGCTTGCCTTTGTCTCACTGGTGGGCTGGCGATTGATCCCGAACCGGGGACCGCAAACCGAAACCTCTGAGGCGCTGGCCGAATATATCGCAGAACTGACCGTCCCACCGGAATCGCCGTTGATCGGCAAACGGGTCAGCGAGCTTTATGAAGATGCCGAGAAATCCGACGTCGCCATCATCGGCCTGATCCGCGACGGCAAGCGCCGCTATGGCCGGTCGGCCCATGCAACACTGAATCAGGGTGACGCGCTGGTGCTTGAGGCCCGCCCCGAGGCGCTGGATGAATTCCGCGCGGCGCTGAAGCTGGATTTTTCGGACACACGTCGACAGGAGCTTCTGACCGCTGAAGGCGACGGGCTGGAAGTCGTCGAGGTTGTCGTGACCGAAAACGCCCGCATCACCGGGCGTACGGCGCAGGGGTTGGGATTGGCATGGCGGCAGAGCACCGTTTTGATGGGCATTTCGCGCCAGGGCCGCAGCATCACCGAACAGGTCCGCAAAACCGAGGTTGAGGCTGGCGACATCCTGTTGTTGCTGTGCCCGCGTGATCGCAGCGCCGATGTGACCGAATGGCTGGGATGCCTACCGCTGGCCCAACGCGGTCTGAACGTCACCGCCAATGAAAAGGCGTGGCTTGCGATTGGCCTGTTTGCCACCGCGGTGCTGGCGGCCAGTGTTGGGCTGATCTACCTGCCGGTCGCATTGGGGCTTGTTGTGGTTGCCTATGTGCTGACCAAGATCATGCCAATCGCGGATCTCTATACTCACATCGAATGGCCGGTGGTCGTTTTGCTGGGCTCGATGATCCCCCTGGGCAGCGCACTGGAAACCTCGGGCGGCACCGAACTGATCGCCAATGCGCTGATCCAGTTAACTAACGGCCTGCCTGCATGGGCTATTCTGACCGTTCTGATGGTGGTCACCATGACCCTGTCGGACGTGTTGAACAACACCGCTACGGCGATTGTGGCGGCCCCGGTCGGCATTCAGATGGCCCGCACGCTTGAGGTTTCCCCCGACCCGTTTCTGATGACGGTCGCCGTTGCAGCCTCGGCCGCGTTCCTGACACCTATCGGGCATAAGAACAACACGCTGGTTCTGGGTCCGGGTGGCTATCGGTTCGGAGACTACTGGCGCATGGGCCTGCCGCTGGAAATCCTGATCATTGCGGTTTCGATACCCGCCATCCTTGTGTTCTGGCCGCTGTGACGGGTAAGAGCCGTTTCATGAAACGATTTCTGATCCTGCAGTTACGCCCGGAAACCGATGCGTCCGATGCCGAATATGCCTCGATTCTGGACAAAACCGGCTTGAGCCCCGAACAGACCCACCGCATCCGGCTGGACTGCGAAGACCTGCCCGACGGTCTGGACGTGACCGACTATGCCGGGGTGATCGTCGGCGGTGGCCCCGGCTGTGTCAGCGATGATCCGGCGACAAAATCGCCGACGGATGCCCGCACCGAAGCCGCCATCATGGGCCTGATGCCGCAGATCACCGCGCGCGATCATCCGTTCATGGGGTGCTGCTATGGGCTGGGTATTCTGACCGCACATCTGGAGGGCGATGTCAGCAAGGACCAGTTCGGAGAGCCCGTCGGCCCCTCAACCTGCCACGTGACAGAGGACGGTGCGACCGATCCACTGATCTCGGGGCTGGGTCAGAGTTTTGATGCTTTTGTGGGCCATAAAGAGGCTGTGCAATCCCTGCCAGATGGGTGCGTGCATCTGCTTGCCTCGGACCCTTGCCCGTTCCAGATGATCCGCTGGGGTCAGAATGTCTATGCCACACAGTTCCACCCCGAGGCGGATGCCCGCGACTTTGAAGAGCGCATCACCATCTACAAACACCACGGCTATTTCCCGCCCGAAGATGCGCAGCGTCTGATCGACATTTGCCACGCCGCCAATGTCACTCTGCCCGGTGAAATCCTGCGCAGGTTCGCCCAACGCTACGGCTGACCCTACGGCGCGGTTGCCTGCGGCTTTGACCCTCGCTTACGCTGGTCCGAACGGCTTTGGGAGGAGTTGTAGTTGGATCTGCTTATTAATGTCGGCCTGCCACTATCGTTGGCCATAATCATGCTGTCCTTGGGTGTCGGGCTTGAGATCGCCGATTTCCGCCGGGTTGTCAGCAGACGATACCCTTTTGCGATAGGGGCGTTCTGCCAGGTGATCTTGCTTCCCATTGCGGCATTTACGACGGTCAAACTCTTTGCACTGCCACCGGAAATAGCAGTCGGTGTTATGCTCCTCAGCTTTTGCCCCGGCGGTGTTACCAGCAATATCCTGACTAAACTGGCCAAGGGTGATGTCGCTCTTTCCGTCAGCCTGACAGCCATCATCAGCTTGTTGTCGATGGTGACGGTACCCGTATTGGCCGCATGGTCGATCAATCACTTCATGGGCGAGGACGCACCCGAGGTTTCGATCACCGGGCTGGCCATAGCGATGTTCCTGATCACCACCCTGCCCGTCGCTATCGGCGTCAGTATACGGCATTTCGCAAAAGGATTCGCAGAGCGGGTCGATGCCCCATTGTCCAAACTGGCTTCGATTCTTTTCGTCCTGATCGTTCTCGCCGCGCTGGCCGGGAACTGGGAAATGTTCGTCGAAAATTTGGGGCTGATGGGGTCGGCGTTGATCACCCTGAACATTGCGCTGCTGCTGATCGGGCTGGGACTGGCCCGCGCTGTGAACCTGTCATGGAACGAGAGCAAGACGATCTCAATCGAAACTGGCATCCAAAACTCGACTCTTGGCATCACATTGGCAGCGCTGATTACCAGCACGGAAAACGGGCTAAGCCCTCTTGCTCTGCCATCGGCCGTCTATGGTATCTTGATGTATGTCGTCGCCCTGCCATTTATCGCCTGGCTGCGCCGCAGCTGAGAGGAAAAAACATGACCAATAACACCGCAGATGCCATTGTCGTTGGGGCTGGGCTGGCCGGGCTTGCGGCCGCGGCCGAGCTAGGCGACCGCGGAAAAAAGGTGATCATACTGGATCAGGAACCCGGTCATTTCCTCGGCGGTCAGGCATTCTGGAGCCTCGGTGGACTGTTCATGGTCGACACGCCAGAACAGCGCAGGATGGGCATCAGGGACAGCCACGAACTGGCCTTGCGTGACTGGCAGGGCAGCGCGCAGTTTGACCGCGAAGAAGACGCTTGGCCCCGCAAATGGGCCGAGGCCTATGTCGAATTCGCCGCCGGTGAAATGCGGCCCTGGCTGCACGATATGGGGCTGCGATGGTTTCCTGTGGTTGGATGGGCCGAACGTGGCGGTTCTTATGCCGATGGGCATGGCAATTCGGTACCTCGGTTCCACATCACATGGGGCACCGGCCCTGGTGTTCTGGAACATTTCATCCGTCGCGTGCGCGAACATGTCAGCACAGGACTGATCCAGCTGAAGTTCCGCCACCAAGTCAGCCATATCATTATGCAAAACGGCTGTACCAAAGGCGTCTCGGGAGAGGTCTTGGCTGAGGACGCAGCCGCGCATGGCGCCAAGACCAACCGGGAAGAGGTTGGGGAATTCGAGGTCTATGCTCCTTCGGTCATCGTCAGTTCGGGCGGTATTGGTGGCAATTTCGAAATGGTGCGCAAGAACTGGCCGCGGGACCGCCTTGGCGAACCACCCAAGGACATGATTGCGGGCGTGCCGTTCCACGTTGACGGTCGGATGATCCCTATCAGCGAAAAGGCCGGTGGGCATGTGATCAACGGCGACCGGATGTGGCATTACACCGAGGGCGTCAAAAACTGGAACCCGATCTGGCCATCGCACGGAATTCGTATCCTGCCCGGCCCAAGCTCTATGTGGTTTGACGCGCGCGGCAATCGTCTGTTGCCCCCTTGTTTGCCGGGGTTCGACACGTTGGGCACGTTGAAAGAGATCCTGAAGACCGGTTATGAATACAGCTGGTTTGTGCTGACCCAAAAGGTGATCAAAAAGGAATTTGCGCTATCGGGGTCGGAACAGAACCCGGATTTCACCTCGGGCAGCTGGAAAGAGGTTATCCGTCAGCGCATTTTGTCAGGATCGCAAGCCACCGCGCCGGTCGAGGCCTTCAAACAGCACGGGGAAGATTTCATCGTTGCCAACACTCTGACCGAACTGGTCAGCGGCATGAACCAACTGGGTGGCGATCTGATCAATGAGGCGCATTTGCGCGCCCAGATCGAAGCGCGGGACTCACAGGTCGACAACCCGTTTACCAAGGACGCGCAGATGGCGGCTATTCTGGCGGCCCGCAACTATCGGGGTGACAGGTTGATCCGCACCGCCAAACCACACAAGTTCCTTGATCCTGCCAATGGGCCGCTAATCGCGGTCAAACTTCACATGCTGACGCGCAAAACGCTGGGCGGTTTGCAGACTAACCTCGACAGTCAGATGATCGGTGCAAACGGTCAGGTCGTTCCCGGGCTGTTCGCCGCAGGAGAGGTCGCCGGTTTCGGCGGCGGCGGCTATCACGGATACAACGCGCTGGAAGGCACATTTCTGGGCGGCTGCATCTTTTCCGGGCGCAACGCAGGACGGTCGCGCGCTGTGGCCTGATTACTGCGTGCGTATGAATTTCAGAACCGGGTCGCCTGCACTGTCCAACAGCGCAAGGCTATCGCCCGCCACCGCATAGGACACCACGTTTTGCAGGGCGGCAAAGAACTGATCCTCCACCTGCTCCATCTCGGGCGGGCAGGCCATCAAAGTGGCCGCAATATTGTCTGGAAACGTCAGCGAAGTGCCCGATATCTCGGCCTGCCCGGTGAACCGGTTGCAACCGCCTGAGCCGCTAAAGGCACCGCCTTGCGCAAAATCAAGTTGCGGTGCGCGTTCGCTGTTCAGCACGGCCCCATCCACACCAATCGCCGTCCAGCTTGTGTTTTCCAGCCCCGCCGACGTGGGGCCGCCCGTCTTGACCAACAAAAGGTCGGCTGTATCCGGCGCACCATTGGTCAGGACCGGATACACCGTGTCGGTCGTAAACAGCAGTTGTGACCCACGATATATTGCCCCCCGCACCGCATAGGTCATCCCGTCACGGATCAGAGCATCATCATAGGTCAGTTCAAACTCGGCAGGCACCCCGCTCAGCACGTAGCGCTGCGCAGCCAGCGTTACCGCTGGCGCATCCGCAAGCGATATATCCTGCAGCTCGATATAAAGCGTCGCGTCTTCAGGTACGGCAATCCGTTCGCGATAGGAGGCGGTACCGGTCACCGAACCGGCCGATACATCGCTGCCAATCAGCGCCACCATAATCGCACCCATCACGATCAATTGACCAAATTTTGGAAAAGGCATAATCCCGTCCTTTCGTCCAAGTTCTAGAGGAAAAGATTGTGTCTGGATCAGCCTTTACAAGACCGTCAGCGCAAAACCGGCGGGTTCGCGCCGGTGTTACAACGGCCAGATGATCGGAATAAGCAACGAAGCAAGCAGCCCTACCGTCAGGTTCAAGGGGATGCCAACCTTCATGAAATCGACAAACCGATATCCCCCCGGACCATAGACCATCATGTTGGTCTGATATCCGATTGGTGTCGCAAAGGATGCAGATGCCGCCAACATCACCGCAACTACCAGCGGCCTTGGGTCTACGCCGACGGCCTGCGCCAACCCGATTGCGATCGGCGTGACCACTACCGCAACGGCGTTGTTGGAGACGAGTTCGGTAAGCACCGAGGTCAAAACATAGATGGCCCAAACGATCAGGAACGGTGGCAGCGCACTAAGCCCAGGTGCGATTGCATCGACGATCAGGGAAACCGCCCCGGACTTATCAAGCGCGGCCCCGATGGCCAGCATCGAGAATATCAATGCCAGAAGTCGCCCTTCGATAAAGGAAAACGCCTCATCCGCGTCTATGCAGCGGGTGACCAGAACCAGAGCGACCGCAAGAATGGACAGCAGCAGAATTGGCGCCACACCTAAAGCAGCCAATACGACGATCCCGATAAGTGCGCCAATCGCCACCGGAGCGTGATTGCGGCGGAACGCCCGCGCCGAGGGCTGTGTCACGTCGACCATATCCATATCAGCGGCAAGCTTCTGGATATCGGCAGGTGATCCCTCCAACAGCAGAGTATCCCCGACTCGCACCACGAGGTCGTCTAGTTGACGACCGATATTCTGGTTCCGCCGATGTACCGCCAGAACGTAGACACCATAGCGGCGGCGCAGGCGCATCACGCCCAGCGTTCGCCCAACCATACGGCACCCCGGTGTGATCAGCACCTCGACCGTTTTGGTCTCGACCGCAGAAACCTGATCAACACGCTTTAACTCTTTGTTGCTTTGCAGGCTCAGCAACTCGGTCATCTCGGTCCGCAGGACCACGCGATCCCCAACCTCAAGCGTCACCCCTTTGAGGTTGCGCCGCAAAGACTCGTCCCCGCGGACCACGTCAATCAGGCGTACGCCGGGGCGTTTGAACAGTTGCACCCCTGTCACCTCGCGCCCGATCAGGTTGCTGTCGGGCGGAATGACGGCCTCGGTGAAGAACTTCATCTTAGAGCGATCACTGAGAAGCGAGGCCATGCTGTCGCGTTCCGGCAGCAGGCGCGGCGCAACAAAGCGCAGATAGATCATGCCGTAGATCACTACTGCGATGCCCAAGGGCGTGACTTCGAAAATCGTGAATGCAGCCAGACCCTGAGATCGCGCGACACCATCCACAAGCAGGTTGGTCGAGGTGCCGATCAGTGTCAGCGTCCCCCCCATGATGGCAGCGTAGCTGAGCGGGATCAGCAATTTCGAGGCCGGCACGTTCAACGTGCGGGCAATCTGTACAAAAACCGGGATCATCACGACGACCACGGGTGTGTTTGACACCACCGCCGAGGCCAGAACCACAAACCCCATCAGCATGGCAATCGCGATACGCGGGTTAACCTGTGCCTGTTTCTGCGCAGTTGCGGTAAAGGAATCCAATGCCCCGGTTCTGACCAGAGCCCCCATGACGATGAACATCGCCGCAATCGTCCATGGCGCAGGATTGGACAGAACTGCCAACGCGCTTTGATAGGGCAGGATACCGGTCACCAGCATCAGGGCAACGCCCGCGATGGCGACAACCTCGGTCGGGTAAGCCTCGCGCAGGAACATGACAAACATGCCTGCGACAACCAATAGCGCCACGATCGCGCTGCCCGTTTCTGTCAGTTGAAGAAATTGCATTCGTGGTATTCAGTCCGAACCCTGGCCCAGCTTGCGCGCCCGTCGGGCAGTTTCCCGTATTGCGGGCAGCAGGGCAAGCCCAACGTCGCGCTATTGCTGCCCGGCTTGTTGCAAGCGACCCCCAACGCGCACCATTTGCACGGATTTTGCCTGACCATTGCGATCATCGGTTTCCACGAACACACCGCTCAGCGTTGCTTCGCCATTTGCAGGCGTAAACCGCGCCTTGGGCATCCCGGTGATGAACCGGCGCATCGGTTCCAGCTTGTCCATCCCAATGACAGAATCGTAGTCTCCGCACATCCCAGCATCGGTCAGATAGGCTGTTCCCCCCGGAAGTATCTGAGCATCCGCGGTCGGAACATGCGTATGGGTCCCAACCACCAGGCTGGCGCGCTTGTCGCAGTAATGCCCCATCGCCATCTTCTCGGATGTGGCTTCGCAATGCATGTCGACGATGATCGCCTGCGCCTGCCCACCGCGCGGGTGCGACTTCAGAATTGGCTCGATCGCCGAAAACGGATCATCGAAGGGCCGCTTCATAAAGACCTGCCCCAGCACCTGTACGACCAGAACCTTGCGCCCGCCAGGGGCGGTATAGAGACGATGCCCGCGCCCCGGAGCACCCTTGGCAAAGTTAACAGGGCGCACAATGCGCGGTTCGCTCTCGATGAATTGCAACATGTCCTTCTGGTCGAAAGCGTGGTCGCCCAGCGTCAGGCAATCCGCCCCTGCATCTAACAGCAGCTTGGCATGATCCCCGGTCAAACCCATTCCGTTCGAGGCGTTCTCACCATTGATCACCACGAAATCCAGCCGCCATTCGTCGCGCAGACGTGGCAGATGTTGCTGAACAGCCGCGCGTCCAGCGCGGCCCATAACGTCACCCAGAAAAAGTATCCTCATAGAAACCGTCTAAGTGTGGCAATTCGCAAGTACAAGCCGTTAAGCTGACCCAATGAACGGCAAAACTCTTTATTTAGGAGATTCTTTATGTTTCGGATCGGTCTGACCTTTGGTGTCTGTGCCACGCTTGCTGCCTGCTCGGAAGAGCAAGCGGTCAACTCAAACCCACAGCTGCCAAACCCCTCGGCCATCTATTGCATCGACAGCGGTGGGCGGTATGAAATTCGGGACGGTGAGAATGGCCAGACCGGCGTGTGCATATTGCCTGATGGCACCGAAAAAAATGCCTGGGAATATTTTCGCGCTAAAAACCAGGGCTGATACCTTCGTTAAAAGGTCAACACACGGCTTTCAGTTACTACCATATCAAGCGGCTGATCCGTCGTTTCCAGCGGCAGCCCGTCTGCTTCTTGCGCATCGAAGGCAAAACCGATGGCCAGAGTCGGGCGTTTCGCGCGCAGCCCTTCCAATGTCCGGTCATAGAACCCACCCCCATAACCCAGACGCCCTCCATTTGCATCGAATGCCACCAGTGGCACGATCAGAATTTCGGGATCGAAATAGTCATCGGCCTCGGGCACTTTGGCGCCAAATGGACCATCCTTCAGCCTGCCTTCGGGCGTCCAGCGAGAGAATTTCAGCGGCTGCCCGGCCGCCTGAATAACTGGTACGCCAACCGGGCCATAAGCGGACGCCTCGGCCATGGCGGGCAGCGGGTCACTCTCGGTCCGGATGGGCATATAACCCGACAGGGGTACTCCGCGGTGCCCGGCCAGAATTTCAGACAGTCGCCCGGCGGCACCGGGCGGATTTGCATCAAACGCAGATTTGCGCCGGGCAAAGGCCGCCTTGCGCGCGGCAGCTTTGATTTCGTTCAGATCGGTCACAATAGCACCACGCTGGCAAGCCCAAGAAAGATAAAGAATCCCATGACATCCGTCGTTGTCGTCACAAAGGTTCCTGACGCCAGCGCCGGGTCAATACCCATCCGGTCCAGCACGACCGGTACTACCGTACCTGCAAAGCCTGCGATCACCATGTTCACGACCAGAGCGGAGCCAATCACGACACCCAGCAACGGCGAGCCGAACCAATACATTCCCACCACGCCCAGAACGGTGGCAAAACACAGCCCGTTCAACATGCCCACCAGCAGTTCCCGTCGGATCACCCGCATTACGTTCGCACCTGTCAGGTCGCGCGTTGCCAGGGCTCGCACTGCGACGGTCAGCGATTGTGTCCCCGCATTGCCCCCCATCGAGGCCACAATCGGCATCAGAATGGCCAATGCCACCAACTGATCAATCGCCGCCTCGAACTGGGAAATCACCAGCGAGGCGCAGATCGAAGTACACAGGTTGACCGCCAACCACGGCAGGCGTCGCCTGCTGGTCGCGGCCACACTGTCGGACAGCGAGCTTTCGTTGCTGACGCCGGCAAGACGCAACATGTCCTCTTCGTATTCCTCATCCAGAACCACCATCGCGTCATCAATGGTGATCACCCCGACCAGCCGTCCGTCACCATCCACCACCGGGGCCGAGATCAGGTGATACTGATTGAACGCATAGGCCACGTCCTCTTCATCCTGATCGACGGGAATGGTATAGAACTCTTCTTCGGCAATTTCGTGCAGAGGCACCTCGCGCCGGGTGGCCATGAGTTTGCCCAGTGTTACCTGTGCTGTTGGCTTCAGCCGCGGATCAACAAGAACCAAATGGTAGAATTGTTCTGGCAGTCCGTCATTGGCACGCATAAAGTCAATGGCCTGCCCAACTGTCCAATGCTCGGGCGCCATGACGACTTCGCGTTGCATAAGCCGTCCGGCCGAGTTTTCCGGGTAGGATAACGCCTGTTCGGCCGCGATCCGTTCGGAATCCTCCAGCGCACCCAGGATGGCTTCTTGCTGCGGCTCTTCAAGGTCTTCCAGCAGATCGACGACATCGTCGCTTTCCATGTCGCGTACGGCATCCGCCAGAACATCGGGACGCAGGACTTCAATAACTTCTTCCCTGACACCTTCGTCCAGTTCAGACAGAATATCGCCGTCGAACTCTTTGTCATACAGACGGATCAACCGGGCGCGGTCATAGGGGTTGATCTGTTCCAGAAGGTCGGCGATGTCGGCAGCGTGCAGCGGGTCCATCAATTCGACCAGCTTGTCGCGGTCATCAACATCAACTGCATACAGAATGGATGCTACCGTTCGACGATCCAGTGCATAAGCGTCATCATCAGAAGTCGGCTCACTTACGGGTTCGTTAATACCTGTTGTCATATCTGCCCCCGCTCTGTTCGCCCATTGGCCCCTAAATAGAAGAAGCAGCTACCGGAAAACAATGACAATGCGCCGATTTACCGACAACTTTCCTGCCCCTATGCTGTTTCGCAGTCCCAGACAGGCGGAGATGAATGAGTATGGCGCAAAAAACGCTGCTGAAAGGGCGTGTCCTGAGTTTCACTGGCACCCCGTTCGAGGGCGAACCGACCGAGGCTGTCAAAATCAGCGAAGCGGTTCTGATCGAAAACGGTCGGATTTCCAGCGTATCGGATGCCGACAGTCTGCACAATGCCCACCCCGAGGCAAAAGTCGTGGATCATGGTCAGCACGTGATCCTTGCAGGATTTGTTGATGCGCATGTGCATTATCCGCAGACCGCCATGATCGCCAGTTGGGGCAAACGCCTGATCGACTGGCTGAACACCTATACCTTCCCCGAAGAGATGAAATTCGGGGATGCAGCCTATGCCTCTGAGATTGCCAACCGGTATCTGGACCTGACAGCGGCACACGGCACCACCACGATGTGCAGCTATTGCACCATCCATCCCGAGAGTGTTGATGCCTTTTTCCTTGCGGCCAAACAACGCGGTCAACGTGTGGTTGCGGGCAAAACCTGCATGGATCGCAACGCACCCGATGGCCTGAGAGATACCGTGCAAACTGCCTATGACCAATCCCAGACTTTGCTTGAGAAATGGCACGGGATCGACCGCCTGTCCTATGCGATTACGCCGCGTTTCTCACCCACCTCCACACCCGAACAACTAGAGGCCATGGGCGCATTATGGGCAGAGCATCCCCATTGCCTGATGCAAACCCATCTCAGCGAACAGACTGATGAAATTGCCTGGGTACGCGAGCTGTTTCCCGACGCCCGCGATTATCTGGACACCTATGAAAAGTTCGGCCTGCTGGGCCCCAACGGCCTGTATGGCCACGTCATCCACCTTGAGGCACGTGAACGCGACCGACTGCGTGAGGTCGACGCTGCGTTGATCCATTGTCCGACCTCAAACACCTTTATCGGGTCAGGCCTGTTCGACATGGCAGGGTTGATGCGCGACGGACACCGGGTTGGTCTGGCAACGGATACTGGTGGCGGTTCAAGTTTCTCGATGCTGCGCACGATGGCATCGGCCTATGAGATCGGACAACTGCGCGGAACGCCGCTGCACGCCGCGCAACTGCTGTGGCTGGGCACCATAGGGTCGGCCCGAACGCTGAGGCTGGATGACAGCATCGGCAATATCGCCCCGGGAATGGAGGCCGACCTGATCGTGCTCGATCTCGCCTCCACCCCGGCCATAGCTCAGCGCGAGGCCTGCGCCGATGACCTGTGGGAGGCCCTCTTTCCCACCATCATGATGGGCGATGACAGGGCGATTGCCGAGGTTTGGATCGCAGGTCAACCTGTCAGGACCTAGGATTGCAAGGCAAGGGCCAATCGGTTCTGCCGTTCAATCACCCGGGGCAGATCCAGCGTTGCGATCTGCCCGTCCCGCACGATCTGACGGCCTTCGACAAACAGGTGCTTTACCCTCGTCGGACCGGCAAGTAACAGGGCTGCCGGATCCCAACTGCCCGCGCTTTCGATGCCGCGCGTATCCCAAATGGCTATATCGGCACGCTTTCCGACAGCCAGACGGCCGCAATCAGGTCGGTTCAAGACATCCGCCCCACCCCGCGTGGCAATTTCAAGCGCCTCGCGAGAGGACATGGCATCGGCACCGCTGGCGACACGCTGCAACAACATAGCCTGCCGCGCCTCGAGGATCAGATTGCCACTGTCATTGCTGGCCGACCCATCGACGCCAAGACCCACAGGCACGCCACTATCTCGCATCGACCTTACCGGTGCTATCCCCGAGCCCAACCGGCAGTTCGAACAGGGACAGTGCGCCACGCCTGTGCGGGACCGTGCAAACAGATCAATCTCTGCCCCGTCCAGTTTCACGCAATGGGCGTGCCAGACATCTGAGCCGGTCCAGCCCAAATCCTCGGCATATTGACCGGGGCGGCAGCCGAATTGTTCCTGCGAATAGGCGATATCCTCGTCATTCTCGGCCAGATGGGTATGCAGCATGACGCCCTTGTCGCGGGCCAGAATGGCCGTGTCCCGCATCAAATCGCGACTGACCGAGAACGGCGAACACGGGGCCAGCCCGACGCGGCACATTGCACCCTCGGAAGGGTCGTGAAACGCGTCAACCACGCGGATCATGTCGTCGAGAATATCTGCTTCGGCCTCGACCAGAGCATCCGGTGGCAGGCCGCCATCGCTTTCGCCAATACTCATCGCGCCGCGTGTTGGGTGGAACCGCAGGCCAACCTCGGCAGCCGCAGCAATAGTGTCATCCAGACGCGCACCGTTCGGATATAAATATAAGTGGTCGGAACTGAGCGTGCATCCCGTCAACGCCAGCTCGGCTAAACCGATCTGGGCGGATACGAACATCTCTTCGGGGCCAAATCGCGACCAGATCGGATAGAGCGTTTTCAGCCATCCGAACAAAAGCGCATCCTGCCCGCCAGGAACGGCGCGGGTCAGGGTCTGGTACAGATGGTGGTGCGTGTTCACGAGGCCGGGCGTAACCACACATCCGCTTGCATCATGGATCTCAGCGCTCGCCTGCAACCCATGGCCGATCTGTTCAATCTGTCCATCTCGGATCAGAATATCCGCGCCAGAAAGCTCACGGCGCTGGTCATCCATGGTCAGGATCGTGTCTGCATTTTTGATGAGGATATCGGTCATCGTGCTCTCCTTGCATCGCCCGTTTCATGCATGGAGTGCAAAAGCTGGCGGAAAACGGGCACAAGAACCAGCCGGATTAAGGCTAATCCGCTCGCCGGGTCGCCGCAACAGTTTTCAGAAGTTGCGCAGAATTTCCAGCGCCGCCGCGTGGATCTGCGGGTTTGCCGCCGCCAGAGCCCGACCGCCATTATGGGCGGGGCCGCCTTGCCAGTCTGTGACGATACCGCCAGCCGCATGAATCACGGCGATTGGCGCCTGAATGTCATAGGCGTTCAGACCTGCTTCGATCACCAAATCCACCTGACCCGCTGCAAGCAGAGCATAAGCATAGCAATCCATCCCATAGCGGGTCAGGCGTACGTGCTGTGACACAGCCTCAAACCCGGCACGATCTTCCGACGCGCCGACCTCGGGGAAGGTCGTGAACAGAATTGCCTGGTCCAGAGAAAGTGTTGAACGGGTCTTCAGGGACATATCGCCCGTAGGACCATGGCTTCGCGCGATATCCGCCGAGCCGATGAAGCGTTCCCCGATATACGGCTGGTCGATGATCCCCATGATTGGCCCGTCCTGCGTGCTAAGCGCAATCAGAACCCCCCATGTCGGTGTCCCGCTGATAAACCCTCGGGTGCCGTCGATCGGATCCAGAACCCAGGTTCGGCCACTTTGCCCCTCGTGCTGCCCATATTCCTCGCCAAAGATTCCATCTTGGGGCCGATGTCGGGCCAAAACCGCGCGCATAGCTTTTTCAGCTGCGCGGTCGGCGACAGTGACCGGATCAAATCCCTGATCCAGCTTATTCGAAGTCTCAAGATTAGACTGCCTGAAAAAAGGAAGAATGGCCGCACGCGCCGCGTCGGCCATTTCTTCAGCTACTTCAAGATCACTCAGCGACATCTTATCCATACGCTACCCGTGCGTTCCGTCAGGATCAGAGTCAACCCGCGAAATCAGGCAACATCACTCAGAACGCGCGCAAGCTCGAACAAGCGGCGACGCTGGTTTTCCGGTATGGCATAGTAAGAGCGGACGAGATCCAGGGCCTCTTTGTCGCCCATAAGGTCTGCAGGTACCGATTTCTTATCCGAGCTTCCTTTCTCGACCTCTTCCAGGCCTTCAAAGAAGAAACTGACGGGAACATCCAATGCCTCGGCAATGTCCCAAAGACGAGACGCGCTGATTCGATTGGCACCGGTTTCATATTTCTGGATTTGCTGAAACTTGATACCAACTTGCTGTGCCAACTGCTGTTGGGTCATGCCAATCAGCCAGCGGCGATGCCTGACGCGTTTGCCCACATGGACATCGACGTGATGGGTCATTGGTACTATCCTCCCTTACACACACAACTGAAACGGGTGCGCAACATGCTTTGTTACCGCAACATTAGCGAGCCCGACTTAACCACTCCCTAATTTGGAACATGCCCCCCAAATCAGCACCATAGCGCACTATTACGTTTTTTGGCGCTTTTTTCAAGAAGGTTGAATCTGTTTCCACAAACAATGGTTTATAGTTGTGTTGTGAATACCGCGCACACGTTGCTTCCAATCTAGAAACAATCACCCGATCAACACCGGATTAACGGGGTCTTCAGCAGGGTAACAGATTGACAAGACCACGACAGCACTGACCTATGCCCGAAAAGACGGAGCCAAATCATGCTGGCGTTTCATATCCAGACCAACGGGGCCAAGGCCCAGCTTTGCAATATTGACCCGCCAGAACCCGGCGACAGCCAGGTCTGCATTCAAATCAAAGCCTGCGGTTTGAATTTTGCGGATCTCCTTATGCAGAAGGAGACGTATCAGGACACCCCGGTGGCGCCCTTTTCCTTGGGCATGGAAGTCGCAGGGATTGTTCGAGAAATTGGAAACAATGTACGCCACCTGAACCCGGGTGACCGCGTCGCTGTCTATTCCGGCCAGGGCGGCCTTGCTGAATTCGGAGTGTTCGACGCCGATCGTGCAATCGCAATCCCTGACTCTATGAGCTTTGAAGACGCCGCCGCAATTCAGATCACATATGGCACCAGCCATATTGCTTTGGATCATCGTGCGCGGCTCAGGCCCGGCGAAACCCTGCTGGTGACCGGTGCGGCAGGTGGCGTCGGCCTGACGGCGGTAGAGATCGGCAAGCTTATGGGCGCCACGGTTATTGCGCAGGCGCGCGGCAGTGAGAAACTCAAGGTGGCACAGAGGGCCGGGGCCGATCATCTGATCGACGCATCCGAAGATCTCCGCGCCCGTGTCCAGGCATTAGGAGGCGCGGATGTCGTATATGACGCGATCGGCGGCGATGTGTTTAAAGCCGCCTTTCGCGCGACCAACCCCGAAGGTCGCATCTTGCCCATTGGCTTTGCGGGCGGTGAGGTGCCTCAAATTCCGGCCAACCACCTACTGGTCAAGAACCTGACAGTTATCGGGCTCTACATCGGAGGCTACTTGAAGTTTCGACCTCAGATTGTGACGGACAGCTTTGAAACGCTGTTTCGCTGGCATAGCGAGGGCCGCATCAAACCGCATATCAGCCATGTTCTGCCCCTGTCCGAAGCCGAACGCGGACTGGCCATGCTGCGCGACAGGACGGCCACCGGGAAAGTCGTCATAACCCCCTGAGGGATGATCAACCGACAACGGCTTTGAGCGGCACCCCCCCAAGCAAACGAAAGTTCTGGCGCACCAGCGTCGCCAACGCCTCAACCACGGCTCCGCGACCGGTTTCGCCGCCATATAAATTTATCATATGCGCGGGAAGCTCTGGCAGGACGCCACCTGAATCGATCTGGGCAAGATGTGCGGCCTCTGTCCCTTCGAGCATGGCATGAACCGCCAAATCGGCGCTGACCGTTGCCTCGATAGTACGGTCATTTTCGGTTTCCACCGAAAGCTCCCAGGGAATTCCAGCCGCGTCCAGCGCAGCAATGACCTGCGGCCTGAACAGACACCGACGCCCAAGCGCTAGCGGAATGGGCCGTTTTCGCCAGGCAGACCCGCCCGGCGCACCAATCCAGCGCAAAGGAAGCTCGGCAATCGTCTCGGCCCCTTGCCCCACTGTCGCCTCGGTCGTTAGGATCAAATCGCAGTCTCCGCGCTTAAACATATCCTTCAGTTGCAGCGAATAGGAGGAGATAAGCTGCACACGGACGCGTGGGAAATCCGCGTTGAACCGCTGCAGCACCCGGGGGATCGCCGGATAGACGATATCATGCGGCACACCAAGAACGACCTCGCCCTCATAGGCCTGATCCGTCAGCTTGGACATCACCTCGTCATTCAACGAGATCATGCGTCTGGCATAGGCCAAAAGCTGTTCGCCCGACGCTGTCAGCGCGATGGTTCTGCCACTTCGGTCCAGCAGCTCCAGACCTAAAAGCTCCTCCAACCGCTTTAGCTGCATCGATACGGCAGATTGTGTCAGGTGCAGGAAACCGGCTGCCCGCGTCACGCCACCCTGATCGGCAACTGCCACAAAGGAGCGGAGAGTGGTGATGTCCAGATTTCGCATCTTCACGATTCCTTATGGATGTGTTCAATAATATTCATTTTCAAAATGTGTCACAGCCCTCCATATAAATCAAGGAAGTTGATGCAATAGGCACAACACATCAGCAAAACCGAAAGGACAAGGCTATGACGCAAATCACAGCTTCAACATATTGCAAGCCACGGCAGCGCTTTAAGCTCACTTCTGTTCTGGATGCGCTATCGCTACGGCGCCAACGCTGTCAGCTCGCCAGATTGGACGACCGCGCCCTTCTCGATATCGGCATTACCCGTGAAGAGGCCGAAGCCGAAGCAAAACGCCGCATATGGGATGCTCCGGAATTCTGGCAAAAATGAACCTAATCCACTACTTTTACCACTGAATGGCGGCTGACACCTCGAAGCCGCCATTTTTGTTGCGTGTTTTAGCCTGTTTCCCGCGTTAAACCCTTGAAACACAGCCCGCACTTGCCGATATTTGCGAGGAGCGCGGCCTGACATCGGGACGCAAAAAGAATATGTGGAGGGAGACCTTTTAATGGCACAATTTGACACGATCCGGACGGCGACCGGTACGCGCGCTGCCCAGATTGACGAGGGCCTGCGCGCCCATATGAACAAAGTCTACGGCACAATGTCCGTGGGCATGCTGATTACATTCATGGCGGCTTGGGCCGTTTCCGGGCTAGCTACCACAACCGACCCATCGGCGGCAGCCGGGCAAATAAACTCGGGCACCTATCTGACGTCGCTGGGTGCCGCGATCTATACATCGCCTCTGCGCTGGGTGATCATGTTTGCACCGCTGGCGTTCATCTTTGGCTTTAGCGCCGGTATCAACCGCTTGTCCGCCGCAGCTGCACAGCTGGTGTTCTATGCATTCGCAGCAGTGATGGGCCTGTCGATCAGTTGGATTTTCATTGCCTTTACCGGCATGTCGATCATTCAGGTGTTCCTGATCACGTCGATCGCTTTCGCAGGACTATCCTTGTACGGTTACGTCACCAAGAAAGACCTGTCCGGAATGGGTACATTCCTGATCATGGGTCTTATTGGCCTGATCGTGGCGATGGTTGTAAACATCTTCCTGCAGTCACCCGCGATGATGTACGCGATCTCGGTGATCGGCGTTCTGATCTTTGCTGGTCTGACCGCCTATGACACGCAAAAGATCAAAACCACCTACCTGCAGATGGCTCATTCGGGCGACCAGGAATGGTTGGGTAAAGCCGCAATCATGGGCGCGCTGAGCCTGTATCTGGACTTTATCAACATGTTCATGTTCCTGCTGCAGTTGTTTGGAAGCCGTGAATAGTCCGGACCACCAACCATTTTGAAAATGTCAAAGGCGGGCCGATTGGTCCGCCTTTGTTCTTTCTGGTTAGCGCACTGGCTTTAGGCTCGAATGCCGCAACAAAAAAGGCCTCTCATCCTGACGATGAGAGGCCCTTCAATTCCACAGCAATATGAATTTAGCTGCAGTTCAACTGAACAGCAAATCCGGAGCTGCGCTTTTCTGAACCTTTGCGATAAACGTCGCCGACAGGCAAGCAGCCAGTGAATTGTTCAGCGCCAGTACCAAAGTTTGCACCAATCGTATTCGGAACCCTGGTGCGGCTATTTTCGGTACGCACGACGCCGAAAAGCGTTCCGTTCACTTCAACAGTGCTCAGGAACAGGTTTGTATCTGAGCCGGAAACGACTACTGCGCTGGTATCGCTGCGCGCGCCATTTTCTATTGCAACACGTGCAATTTTACCCGGATCGGTCTCGTCCGTTGAAACTCTGACCGGGGGCAGCTCTGCCAACTCTGCGGGAACATTGGTGGACTCTGGAACAAACGCCGCCGCACCCGGCACTTCGCTGATGCTCCGCGGCTCACCATCAATGCCCGTAAAGCCAACACCCTCGCGGTTATAGGGGTCTTCACAGGCTGCGAGAGCCAGAATAGTTGCTGTGGATAACAAGATTTTTTTCATGACGGCCAACATTTTGGAACGGTTAGCTCAAGCGTAGTTGCAATACATTCCAAAAAGCAACCCAGCGGGCAAACGAATGCCTCGGCTGCTGATGCTTCGCTGCAACGGCCTCCAAGCGCGCTCCGGCTGCCTTGACCCGATAGATTCAGGTATGAAACATCGTCGCGCAAACGAAAAAGGCCCTGTCGAAACAGGACCCTTGTTATTCTGTCCAAGCTGGACGGCAGATTACTTGATCTTGCCTTCCTTGTACTCGACATGCTTCCGAACGACCGGATCGTATTTACGAACGGTCATTTTCTCGGTCATGGTGCGCGCGTTCTTTTTGGTCACATAGAAGTGGCCCGTGCCCGCGGTCGAGTTCAGACGGATCTTGATTGTCGTCGGCTTCGCCATGGTTATCTCCTGCGTCCGAAAAGGCAGGGGCCTTTCGGTTGAATTCCTATGAGCGTGCGCTTTTACCCGGTCATGCAGCCGAGTCAACCTGAATTCGGGTAGATCGGCGCAGATTTCATCAAAACACAAGATCGTCCCTGCACCCAGCTTATCGCAGACCTTAACGCGGCCATTTCGGCCACAAGGGATGCCAGCTCAGCAGCCACAGCAAGACCTGTATCAAAGGATGACTCCAGCCGTGACCCACCTGTGGAACAACGCGATTCGTCTTAGCAATATTAACGCGCGGAGGGCCTGTAAGCCGGATCTTGTTCCAGGGTTGCCCCCTTCGATGACCATTCCTCTAGGCCGTGCATTGCTGCACGGCTCAAGCTGCCAACCCGGTCCCTCTCGGCCAAGACGCACTTAGCGGCGGTATCGGCGGACGCCGACCTGCCCGCGTGGGGACCCTATTTGGCATTGCTCCCGGTGGGGCTTGCCGTGCCACCCCTGTTGCCAGGGGCGCGGTGGGCTCTTACCCCACCGTTTCACCCTTACCATGCACGCATGGCGGTCTGATTTCTGTGGCGCTTTCCGTCGGGTTGCCCCGCCCGGGCGTTACCCGGCACCGTTGTCTTGTGGAGTCCGGACTTTCCTCTCGGGCTTACGCCCCAGCAGCCATCCGGCCCTCCGCGCGGAGACGTGGGTATGCGCAGTGTCAGGCCGCGTCAAGGGCCGATAGGGCGTTAAGGGGCAGCCCCTTCTTGGCCTGCGGTCAATTCAGCCCCGAGATATTTTTGGTCAGATGAAAAGCCGATCAGGTCCAGAGCGCCGCATGGCCGAGCGGGGTGAAATCCGCAGGTTCCAACGGGCCTTTGGTCCAAGGGCGGTATCTGAGACGCACGGTGGCAAGCAGCGTGTCGTCGTCCGTTTCGGGCGAAAAGCCCATCTGTTGCGCCAACGCACGGAACAGCGGCATCGAGGCCTCTTGCGGGCCGTCATCCTGGCCACGTTGGCCAGCAAGATTGAGATGTTCGAGCCGTTGCCAGGGAAAGCGAGGGCCGGGGTCGACCTTGCGCCCCGGAGCCATGTCGGAATGGCCGATAACCCCGTCCGGTGCAATCGCCCATCGGGCCATGATACGGGCCAGAAGCCACTCAAGCGTGGTCATCTGAGGTTCGGGAAAAGGATGGGTGCCAAGATTGTCCAGTTCTATCCCAATCGAACGCGAATTGATATCGGTTCGCCCGCGCCACTCTCCTGCCCCGGCGTGCCAGGCCCGGTCCTCTTCGCGCACCATTTGCCAAAGCGTGCCATCGGAACCGATCAGGTAATGCGCAGAGACTTCGAAGGCCGGGTCACACAAGCGATCCAGCGCAGCCTGTGCACTGTCCATTGCGGTGTAGTGCAAAACGATCAATGACGGCGTCAGCCCATCCCGGCGATCTCCGAAATTGGGGGATGGGTGCCAGATGGGCTTTGGATCAGTTGTTGACGGCACTGCGGAACGGGCTGGGATCCCAGCCGCAAGCATATCCGTCGCCATCAGGGTCCAGCCCCTTGCGGTCCTTCTGGGGACCGCCATTTGACAGGAACTCGATCTGCGCCTGGTCCGCCGATGGGAATTTCGCGCAATTCCGCTGTGCCTTGGCCTGCAGGTTGAACCCCGCACGGCTGTAAAGCTGGGCACCGACCGGATTGGATGTGCTCAGCGCGTATTGGACGATGTTTGGCTGACCATCCGCTCCGCGTTGCGGAACCGCGGTTGGGGCGACAACCTCATAGGTTTGGCTGTTCTGTTCGATTCGAGCAGCATCGGTTTCGATACTGCGACGTTCAGAAACCGCAGCAAAATCCTGTTCGTCAGAGATGCCACTGTTGCTGGCAGTCGGCACCGATGCTGAAGTGGCGGTCGCCTGCGTCGAGGTGCTTGCAAGCGCTGCAGCAGTGGCCGTGGCCAGGTCAGCGCCATCCGCGCCCGATGTGGACGACCCCAGAGGTTGTTGCGAGACCTCATAGGGTTCCGGTAGAGGGCTTCCAGTGCCGCCCTGCCCTGCCAGCTCAGCTTCTCTTTGCGCCTGATAAGTCGGGGTGTTGAACCCTGTACCCTGAACCGGAGCCACCGTGTTACAGGCGGCCATCAGCCCGATTGCGGGGATCAGAATCGAAAAGCGCATCCAGCTGCTCCGTTCTACGTTGTCTTGTTGATTAGAGGATTACCACCATTTCCCCGGCTTGGCCACAAAGCCCGCAGCGCTTTCCAGCGCATAGGCCGTGTTCAGCAAATCGCCTTCGTCCCATGGACGGCCAATCAGCTGCAGACCAAGCGGCAAACCCTGAGAATCAAGACCTGCAGGAACCGAAATGCCCGGCAAACCAGCAAGGTTGACCGTCACGGTAAAGACGTCGTTCAGATACATCTGAACCGGATCCGCCTCGGTCATTTCACCCAGACCGAACGACGCCGACGGCGTGGCCGGGGTCAGGATGGCGTCGACACCGGCGGCGAAAACGTCCTCGAAATCTTTCTTGATCAGCGTGCGGACCTTGCGGGCGCGGTTGTAATAGGCGTCATAGAAACCCGCCGACAGAACATATGTCCCGACCATAACCCGGCGCTGAACCTCGTGACCAAAGCCCTCGGCGCGGGTTTTCTCGTACATCTCGGTGATGCCGTCGCCCTGCCCCAACTGCGCGCGGCGGCCATAGCGGACACCATCATAGCGTGCCAGGTTCGAGGACGCCTCGGCAGGCGCAATCACGTAATAGGCGGGCAGCGCGTATTTGGTATGCGGCAGCGAAATGTCGACGATCTCGGCCCCTGCGTCCTTCAGCATCGCCGCGCCATCTGCCCAGAGTTTTTCGATCTCGGCGGGCATGCCGTCCATCCGGTATTCCTTGGGGATACCGATCTTCTTGCCCTTGATGTCGCCGGTCAGCATGGCCTCGAAATTCGGGACGGCCAGTTCGGCGCTGGTGGAATCCTTGGGGTCATGACCGCACATGGTTTCCAGCATGATCGCCGCGTCGCGGACATTCTTGGTCATCGGCCCGGCCTGATCCAGTGAGGATGCAAAGGCCACGATGCCCCAGCGCGAACACCGGCCGTAGGTCGGCTTGATGCCAGTAATCCCGACAAAAGCCGCTGGTTGACGGATCGAGCCGCCAGTATCGGTGCCAGTGGCGGCCAGACACAGATCAGCCGACACCGCCGAAGCCGACCCGCCGGAGGACCCGCCCGGTGTCAGCTGTGCGTCGTCATTTCCACGGCGCCACGGGCTGACCGCATTGCCATAGACCGAAGTTTCGTTGCTGCTGCCCATGGCAAACTCGTCCATGTTCAGCTTGCCCAGCATCACGGCACCGGCGTCGGCCAGTTGCTGCGAAACGGTGGATTCATATTCCGGCTTGAAGCCTTCCAGAATCTTCGAGGCCGCCTGCGAGGGTACGCCCTTGGTGCAGAACAGATCCTTGATGCCGATCGGCAGACCGCACATCGACGGGGCATCCCCTGCTTTGATGAGCGTATCCGCAGCCTTGGCGCGTTCCAGCGCAAGCTCTGGCGTTTTGTGGACAAAAGCGTTCAGCGCATCGGCGGCATCAATGGCGGTCAAGCAGGCTTCGGTAAGCTCAACCGAGGTGACATCACCGGCACGCAGCGCGTCGCGGGCCTCGGCCAGGCCCAGTTTGTTCAGATCGCTCATATCTTACTCCACCACTTTGGGGACTGCGAAAAAACCTTCGCGTGCGTCGGGGGCATTGGCCAGAACCTTGTCCTGCTGGTTGCCGTCGGTGACCACATCCTCGCGGCGCTTCAGGCGCATCGGTTCGACCGAAACCATCGGCTCGACACCGTCGACATCCACTTCATTCAACTGTTCGATGAACCCAAGAATGGTGTTGAACTCGGATGCCAGCGCAGGCAGCGCGTCATCCTCGACCTTGATCCGGGCCAGTTTGGCCACCTTTGCGGCGGTGCTTTGGTCAATCGACATCGGAAAACCTCATATGCGTCAGGGGGCATTTACCTGTCTGATGCCTCGGTCGCAAGGGTAGCAGGCGGTTGTTCTGCCCCTTCTATGCAAGGAGGTGGCTTAGCCATACAAAAATGCATAGCGCCTATGCACAAAAGTAAACCAATTAGTTCAGAATCCGCCTTGAAAAAGTGAACCGCGCCGTTCACTTCTTACAGCATGGCACAGCCACTAACTGGAGTAAGATGATGAAAACGCTCATGACCGCATTTGTGTTGGCCACTACTGTTCTTGCTGCGCAAGCTCAGGCATTCGGACCCACCATGGGTTCGCTAACCCGCGACCTGTCTTTCCCCGATCAGGTTTCCGAACCAGTTACACAGGACAAAACGAAGCTGGGTAACTGACGCCACAACTTCGTCCGGGTCGGATCCCCCCTCTCCGACCCGGAATTTCGCATTTGACTGCTGCGTTTGATTTGCCGACTCGCTACGATGCGTCCGAACACACCGCCGGATTTCCGGCAAGCCCACGGAGCATAGAATGAGCGCGCGAAAACAGGCAGTCCTGGACGCAATCGACGCAGCCAACACCCAAGATCCAACCTTAGAGAACGGCCAACCCGCAGCGTTGCTTTACGGACAACGCATGAGCGCTGAACTGGCCAGGCTTTTTCCCGATGCATCGAACTCGCTTGAGATCGCCGCACGCGGGCAACATGTTGAACGCTGGAAGCTGGCCCGAAGTGAATATCCCGAAGGGCGCGCCGGGTATCTGGCTTGGCGCAAGGCGCAGGGCGAACACCATGCGCAAACCGTCATGACCTTGATGAAGCAGTGCGGATTTGAAGAAAACGAAATCCAAGACGCCGGACGCATGGTGCGCAAGCAGGGTATCAAACGTGACATCGAGGTGCAGGCGCTGGAAGATGTGGCCTGTTTTGTGTTCCTCAAATGGTATTTCGCTCCCTTCGCCGAAAAGCACTCGCAGGAAAAAATCCTCAGCATTGTCGAGAAAACCGCGCGTAAGATGTCATCCGATGCACGCACCAGGGTTCTGGCCGAATTTGACCTGCCCGCAGAACTGGCTGCTGCGTTTCAGGCCTGAGACGTACGGCTTAGGTGCCTGCGGTAGACTTCGATCATCCAGCCCAACATCGTGGCGTTCAGGATGTGCCACAGAAAATGCGTACCAGTCGGGAACTGCGTGCAAATCGGTGCGTCCAAAGCGCGAAAGGTGATCGACACAATCAGGATCGCTGCGCCGGTCGCCAGCCCGCGGGCGGTATCAGGCCGGCGTTTCGACAACAGGACGGCGTAAATCAGGATCAATAGCGGCACCGGAGCATAGGCGGCCGATCCGCCCAGACCCGGAATCAGTTGGAACACCGGAATCGTCACAGCGGCATATGGCACAAACAGGGCCGCGCCGATCCCCGCGTAAAGCGGCCGCAACTGCCAGACGTCGCGATTCATTGCAAAAATATAGGTCAGAATAAAAAGCAGGATGGGTGCTGTATCCGCCAACGCGGACCAGACCTGTGCATGGGTGTGAAACAAATAACTGCCAATTCCGATGCCGACCAGGATAACCACAAGCATTTTTGTCAATGGCATCCCCGGCCCGCGCACCCGCCGCCACATAATGAAAGCCGCAATCAAAAAGGCGGCATTCGTAACCGCATTTATCGGCTCTGCCCAATAGGCAGGCGATAAACGCTCGCAATAACTGTCAATTTCCCGAAACCAATCCATGAAATTTTACATACCCGATGCTAGTCTGCAGCCAACAGTTCATTTGGGAGTGCTTTTCATGAATATCATCTGGCTTGGGCATGGCAGCTTTCGCATTGAAACAGCAGGACAGGTTCTTCTGATCGACCCTTGGCTGACCGGCAACCCCGTTTTGCCTGAAGATCAGCATGACGCTGCTTTGGAAGACGCGACACATATCCTGCTGACACACACGCATTTCGATCATGTTGTTGACGTTGTCTCATTGGCCAAACATCTGAACGTCCCCGTGGTCGGTCAGTATGACCTAATGGGGTACTGGAGCGAAGCCGAGGGTCTGGAAACAGTCGGCTTCAACAAAGGCGGCACGGTCAACCTGAACGGTGTTATGGTCTCGATGGTACCCGCCTCGCACAGCTCGACATTTTCGATCCCAGACGGGCTGCGAACCGGCGGCAGCGAGGTCGGTTTCATGATCTCATCCGAGGGGCACATGCTCTATGTTTCGGGCGACACCGATATCATGGCCGATATGGACTGGATGGGGGATTACTATAATCCCGATATTGGTATCCTGTCCGCAGGGGGCCACTTTACCATGGACATGAGAGGCGCCGCGTATGCTGCAAAGCGCTATTTCAATTTCAAAACCGTGATTCCCTGCCATTACAAGACCTTCCCGATTCTGGAACAATCCGCGCAGGTGCTGGCGGACGGTTTGCCGGGTGTCGAGGTGATCGAACCGCAGCTGATGCAAGCCATCAAGCTGTAGCCGCTTGATGAGTAACGCGGTAACACCCTCTCCAGAACTGGTCGCTGTCATACGGCGCTGGAATGATGCGGTTCGCCTCAAGGATCGCGCCGCGCTGATGAACCTGCTCTCGTCATCTGAACATCTGCGGTATCAGGGGTCGGCAGATGGCGAAAGCTGGTCCGGACAGGTGTTCCGCCAGGGCTTTGCCGACCACACCCGCGAAATTCCGGATTTCAGCTGGGACGAACATTCGCTCGAGGCGTTTGAATGCGGAGACATAGGATGGGCCCATTGCGAAGCAACACTTGCATTCACATCAAACGGCAAAGCCACACTCCATAGGTTCACCTTTGTATTGCATCTGGAAAACAGTGTCTGGAAGATGATCCAGATGCATGTCTCCAACCCGACTTCGAACATGGAGAAAATCGGGATCGAGCATGAAGCGCTGAACGCATTGATCGCGGCAGCTCGACAGGAATTCACTCAGGATCAACAAGAGGGCGCGGCATCGGTCATGTTTACTGATATCGCGGGTTCTTCTGAAATCACGCGTCAGGTCGGAGATCACAAATGGACCGCACTCATATCCAGCCATTTCGATCTGGCTGAAAACCTGATTCACACCCATGGCGGCCGACTGGTCAAATCACTTGGGGATGGCACGATGTCGATCTTCTCCTCTGTCCACGACGCGATCCAAGCGGCGACCGAATTCCAGAGGGAAAATGCGGCCCTACAGTCGGATATACCCTTGGGTCTTCGGGTTGGCATTCATACCGGCGATGTCATTCAGCGGGACGAGGATTTCTTTGGATCAGTGGTCAATAAGGCCGCACGGGTGACTGGCCTTTGTGGCGCGAATGAAATTCTTGTCACCGACGTTACCCGATTGCTGCTGGGCGCGACCGCCGGGCTACAGTTCAGCGCTCCGATTTCCGCTCAACTAAAGGGGTTCGGTGGGCCACAGACGGTCTATCGCGTGGACTGGGCCAAACCCTAGCACCGCAGGCCGGTCCCAACCCAGATTATTTACTGGTCCTCTTTTTGGTGAAGAATTCGCGCAGCAGGGCTTCGCAATCCTTGGCGGCAATACCGTCAAACACTTCGGGTTTATGGTGCGACTGTGGATGGGAAAACACCCGCGCCCCGTGAGCTACCCCACCCGATTTGGGATCAGAGGCCCCGTAATAGATCCGCCGAACACGAGCGGCGGCCAAAGCCGCGGCGCACATCGCGCAGGGTTCCAGTGTGACATAGATGTCGTGGTCAATCAGGCGTTCCGATCCGGTCGCAGCACAGGCGGCGCGCAGGGCTAGTATCTCGGCATGTGCGGTTGGGTCGTTCAACTCGCGTGTCTGATTCCCTGCCACGGCGACAACCCGGTCGCCCAGCACGATAGCAGCCCCTACCGGAACTTCGCCGCGTTCACCGGCTTCGCGCGCCTGCTCAAGCGCGATATCCATGTACGATTTGAACTCCATGCCTCTGACTGCATCAGAAACCTGCCTTTCGCAAGGCGGCGGGATGCGCTATGGGCTGCAAATGACTAATACCCCTCCTCCAGGCGACCGGATCGCCAAAGTCCTTGCCCGCGCTGGCGTCGCCTCGCGCCGGGAAGCGGAACGCATGATCGAAGCAGGTCGTGTGGTTGTGAACGGCAAGACCATCGACAGCCCCGCGCTGAACGTTACCGCCAAAGACAAGATCACCGTCGACGGCAAGCCGGTGTCCGAGCCGGAACCGTCACGTCTTTGGCTGTACCACAAGCCACCCGGTCTGGTTACGACGACGAAGGACGAAAAAGGCCGCGCGACGATCTTCGACAAGTTGCCCGAGGACATGCCCCGCGTCATGAGCGTCGGGCGGCTTGACCTGAACTCGGAAGGGTTGCTGTTGCTGACAAATGATGGCGGCATCAAGCGCAAGCTGGAACTGCCTGCCACCGGATGGCTGCGCAGATACCGCGTCCGTGTAAACGGGCGTCCAAAAGACGAGGATTTCGCGCCGCTCCGAAAGGGGCTGGTGATCGAGGGTGAACGGTTCCAACCGATGGACGTAACACTCGATCGGCAACAGGGCGCAAACGCCTGGCTGACCATTGGCCTGCGCGAAGGTAAAAACCGCGAAATCCGCCGCGCGATCGAGGATATCGGCTTTGCCGTGAACCGGTTGCTGCGCGTCTCGTACGGCCCGTTTCAGTTGGGCAAACTGAAACCCGGAGAGGTCGAGGAAATTCGCCGCCGGGTCATGCGTGATCAGCTTGGTCTTGAGGCTGAGCCAGAGGCTCCGGCCAAACGCCCTGCACGACCACAGCGCAAACGGCCTCCGATCGGCAAGAAATCTCGCAAATGATAAGGGTTAGGCAACCTTCCCCCTAGCGCCGGGGCCGCGCATCCCCTAAGTTTTCCGCAAAGAGAAACTCAGGGAGCATCATGTCCGGGTCCGGAGTACAAAAACTGGCTTACGTGGCCTTGTTGGTTCTGTTGTTCGGCGTCTGCACCGGGTTACTGGGAGGGCTGTAAGCACATGGCCAAACGCTTTGGCGGCAAATACAGCCCAAACGACTCAGATTCGTCGACAGATCAACCGGCGCGCGGTCAGTTTGATGGCGCGCGCGTAGAACCGGCTGGCGCGCGGGCTAATATCCTGTTTATCCCGGCTGTTCCATTGGTGTTTCTGTCGCTGAACGACGGTGCAATCGGGATGACCATTGGACTTGTTGCCGCTGGTTTGCTGACCGGGGCGGCCTTTCTGCTGCGCGAAGGGTTGCGGGCCGAAGCGGCCTATAACGCGCGGCGCACCGCACGGCGCCCGGCAATTCCCCGCAAGATATTTTCCAGCGTTCTGACCGGCCTTGGCGCCGGGTTGGCCTCATACCGATCCGAGTTTCTCGATGCGGCAACCGTGTCTGACGCCAGCCTCATCGCCCCAATTTTATTCGGCACCGCTGCTGCTGTGTTGCATTCTGTTTCCTTCGGCTTGGACCCAATGTCAGACAAAGGCATGGAAGGCATCGATACATTTCAGCAGGACCGTGTCGCACGGGTAGTCGAAGACGCTGAGGCGCATCTGACCGAAATGACCGACGCCATCAAACGTGCTGGGGACCGCCGGATCGAAGCGCGGGTCGAGCGATTTCAGGAAACTGCCCGCGATTTGTTTCGCACCGTCGAAGAAGACCCGCGCGATCTGGCCGGAGCAAGAAAATACCTGACCGTCTATCTGCAGGGTGCCCGTGACGCGACGGTCAAGTTCTCGGATGTTTATGCCAGAACACGTGATGCACAGTCGCTGCAGAATTTCTCGTCTCTACTGGATGACCTGGAACAGAATTTCTCTGCCAGGACCCGTAAGATGCTATTGGATGACCGCAGCGATCTGACGGTTGAAATTGACGTGCTGCGCGAACGGTTGCAGCGCGAAGGCGTTCGGTTGGACTGACCGGCCCAAAGTATACAGAGAGGATTACCCCATGTCCGAGGAAGTAAAGAACAAGGCGGTCGAAGCCGAAACGCTGGTACAGGAAGTGACCGCCGTAGCCCTGCCCGACCCCACGGCGGAAGTTGTCCTTCTGAAAGAGGCCGACGAGCCTGTAGGTGCTGAAATTCGTAAACGCATGGGCGAGATCGACATGGGGAACACGAACTCGATCGTGTCCTTCGGCTCGGGTGCGCAGGCCGAGTTGCAGGAAATCAGCCAGGCGATGCTGGCGGATGTCCGCAACAAGGATGTCGGTCCGGCAGGTGACAGCCTGCGTAATATCGTGACCACGATCCGTGGATTCTCGGTCAGCGAACTCGACGTGCGGCGCGAGCGTAGCTGGTGGGAAAAACTGTTGGGCAAGGCCGCCCCGTTCGCCAAGTTCACCGCCCAATACGAACAGGTTCAAGGCCAGATCGACCGGATCACGGATGACTTGCTTTCGCATGAACATACGCTGTTGAAGGACATCAAGTCCCTGGACATCCTGTATGAAAAAACCTTGGGCTTTTATGATGAGCTGGCGCTTTACATCGCGGCCGGCGAAGAGAAATTGAACGAACTGGACAGCCGGGACATTCCTCAGAAAGAGGCCGAGGTTCAGGCCGCGCCCGAAGAGGATCAGGTGATGAAAGCGCAGGAGCTGCGCGATTTGCGTGCTGCGCGCGATGATCTGGAACGCCGGGTGCATGATCTGAAGCTGACGCGACAGGTAACCATGCAGTCGCTGCCCTCGATCCGTCTGGTTCAGGAAAATGACAAATCCCTGGTGACCAAGATCAACTCGACCCTAGTGAACACCGTACCGCTCTGGGAAACCCAGCTGGCACAAGCCGTCACCATTCAGCGCAGCGCCGAGGCCGCCGCCGCCGTGCGCGATGCGAATGACCTAACCAACGACCTTCTGACCGCGAATGCCGCCAACCTGCGCGAGTCGAACAAGGTGATCCGTCAGGAAATGGAGCGCGGTGTCTTTGATATCGAGGCCGTAAAACAGGCCAATGCCGATCTGATCGGAACCATCAATGAAAGCCTGGAGATTGCGGATGAAGGCAAGGCCAAACGCGCCGCTGCCGAGCAAGAGCTGCAGAAGATGGAAACCGAACTGCGCGACACTTTGGCCGCAGCCAAAGCGCGCAAGGACGGTATCGGTGACAACGCCGGAACAGCTGTTCCGGGCTAATGGTGGATTGAAGGTGCGGTCACTGGGATATCTGAAGCCCGTATTGGGTCTGGTCGCATTGCTGGCGTTGGCCAACTGCGACGAGGCCCTGACGTCTTCGGTTGCCACTCAACCGCGCCCCGTAGTCCCCCCAGCGCCTGCCCCTAATGCCTATGTACCTCCATCTGCGGCCAGTCAGGATCTGGCGCGGTTCTATCAGCGGGTAGAACGTGACCTGCTAACGCGTGGTATGCTGCGCAGCGATGGCGGCGGGCCGGACACACCCTATGATGCCAGCGATCTGGAGCGCAATTTCGAGACGATTGCCTTTTTCAACGAGTATCCAGATCACGCCGTCACCGCGACCACATACTCGACCGAGGGCCAGCTTAGCCGATGGTCCGCCCCCATCCGTGTTCAGACAGAATTCGCCCCGTCTGTGTCCCCCGAAATGCGGGCAAAGGATGCCGAACAGGTCGAGACCTTTACCGCGCGGCTGTCCAAAGTGACCGGTCATCCGATGTCTGTCGTTACCCGCAAGGCAAATTTCCATGTCTTTTTCGCGGGAAAGGATGACAGTGCATACGTGGTCTCCCGCCTGAAACAGCTTGTACCTGGCATCGATCAGCCATTGCTTGACCTGGTTGCAAACCCGCGTTCAAATATTGACTGTTTTGTCATCGCGTCTCCGACCAACCGGTCCCTGCACCGATTTGTTCGGGCGGTGGTGCTGATCCGTGCTGAATTGCCTGATATGCTGCGGCGCAGTTGCATCCACGAAGAAATGGCGCAGGGGCTGGGACTCTCCAATGACAGCAACGCTGCGCGACCATCCATCTTTAATGATGACGATGAATTTGCGCTGCTGACCAGCCATGACGAGAAATTACTGACAATGCTCTATGACCCGCGTCTTGAGCCTGGCGTGGCTGTCGAAGACGCGCGTCCCGTGGTGCGGATCATTGCGCGCGAACTGATGGGCCAGCAGCTGTGAGCCCAAGATAAGGAGACCCCAAATGGGTATTTTCGATTTTCTGACCGGCGAGTTCATCGACGTCATCCACTGGGTCGACGACACCCGCGATACGATGGTCTGGCGGTTCGAACGCGAGGGCCATGCGATCAAATACGGCGCCAAACTGACCGTGCGCGAAGGCCAGGCGGCCGTTTTCGTGCATGAGGGGCAGCTGGCGGATGTTTTCACCCCCGGTCTCTATATGCTTGAGACCAACAATATGCCGATCCTGACGACACTGCAGCATTGGGACCATGGCTTTCAGTCTCCGTTCAAATCCGAGATTTATTTCGTCAACACGACTCGCTTCAATGACCTGAAATGGGGCACCAAGAATCCGATCATGCTGCGCGATCCGGAATTCGGACCGACCCGCATTCGCGCTTTCGGTACTTATACAACCCGGGTCAAAGACCCTGCAAAATTCATGATCGAAATCGTCGGCACCGATGGTGAGTTCACGATGGACGAGATCAGCTTTCAGGTGCGCAATATCATCGTTCAGGAATTCAGCCGGGTCATCGCAGGATCAGGCATTCCGGTTCTGGACATGGCCGCCAATACCGCCGATCTGGGCAAGTTGATCGCGGCAGAAGTGACCCCGGTCTTGGACGGGTACGGGCTGGAGATGCCTGAATTTTATATCGAGAACATCTCACTGCCACCCGCAGTTGAAGCGGCGCTGGACAAGCGGACATCGATGGGGCTGGCTGGTGATCTGGGTAAATTCACCCAGTATTCAGCCGCTGAGGCGATGACAGCCGCGGCCAACAATCCCGGTCAGGGCGGTGGCATGGGCGCCGGCCTTGGCATGGGAATGGGCATGGCCATGGCACAGCAGATGTCGAACATGGCAGCGGGTCAGCCGAGCGGCCCGTGGGGCGGTTCCGCCCCCGCTGCCCAGCAACCTGCGGCGCATACGGCGCCTCCGCCACCACCGCCAGTGGAACATGTCTGGCATATCGCCGTTGACGGGCGAACCAGCGGGCCATTTTCCAAGGCCAAGATGGGCCGCATGGCGACAGAGGGAGAGATCACCCGTGACACCCATGTCTGGACCGCCGGTCAGGACGGCTGGAAAAAGGCGGGTGAGGTACAGGAACTGGCGCAGTTGTTCACGATCCTCCCGCCGCCCCCGCCCGGAGCCTGAAGTGACGGAAAGCTTAGGCAGCAACGTTTAACGCGTATCCGCAACCTCTCTGAAAGAGCAAACGAATGTCTACTTTGGACCGCTACTCAAAGCCCCAAATTGTATTGCACTGGCTGATCGCTGTGATCATCATCGGCGAATGGATCAGCAGCGATGGCATGGGACGCGCCCTGCATGCCCGGCTAGAGGGCAACACGGTCTGGACAGAAGGGGCCACCCCTCATGTCTGGCTTGGCTGCATCGTCTTTGCGCTGATCCTGGTCCGCATCCTTCTTCGGTGGCGACAGGGCGCGCCTGCCCCGGTTGAGGAGAGCTCGGCCCTGATAGCGACTGCAGCAAAGTTGGGACATCTCTTGCTTTATGCGCTGATGGTCGCGGTGCCAATCTTCGGCATGTTGGCCTGGTTCGGGGGAATCCATGTTGCTGGTGAGGTCCACGAAACCGTGGGCAATGCCCTGTTGTTCGTCGCACTAGGTCACGCTGCCTTTGCCATCTGGCATCATTTCATCAAACGGGACGGGGTGCTGCACCGGATGCGCCTGTCCTCTGGCCGATAACGCAAATTCGAGGCTTCAATGGCCCCTACCGACCCTAACATTGTAGACGAACACCGCTTTCCCTGCAATCAATGCGGGGCGGATTATCGGTTCAATCCCGGTGATGGTACGCTCACCTGTGACCATTGCGGTCACTCAGAGGCAATTGGCGCCGGACCGTGGGGCGGTGCCAGCCTGAAAGAGCTGGATTTCAACAGTGCGCTTTCGGATCAGCTGCCTGACGATGAGATCGAGGAAACGCGTGTTCTGACCTGCCCCAACTGTGCGGTTCAGGTTGAATTCGACCCGGCCACGCACGCAGCCGAATGCCCCTTTTGCGCAACCCCAGTAGTAACGGATACCGGCATCAGCCGTCACATCAAACCCCGCGGCGTGCTGCCCTTTGCGCTGGATGAACGCACTGCGCATAAAGCGATGGGAGACTGGCTGGGACGGTTATGGTTCGCCCCAAACGGCCTGAAGGACTACGCCCGCAAAGGGCGCAAGATGCAGGGTATCTATGTTCCCTACTGGACCTTTGATGCCGACACGAAATCTAACTATCGGGGTGAGCGCGGCATAGTTTACTATGAAACGCGCAGCGTCATGCGCGATGGCAAGCAAGTTCAGCAACGGGTCGCCAAAGTCAGGTGGTCTCCTAAATCGGGCCGGGTCGCACGGTTCTTTGATGACGTTCTTGTTCTGGCCTCTCAGTCTTTGCCCAAGAAATATACCGACGCGCTGGAACCCTGGGATTTACCCGCGTTGGAGCCATACCAGCCTGAATACCTCGCCGGTTTCCGGGCCGAGGCCTATACGGTCGAACTGAATGACGGCTACACCGAGGCCCGCGCACATATGTCCCGCGTGATCGAACGGGATGTACGCTTTGATATTGGTGGCGACCGGCAGCGCGTTCATGCGGTTGAGACCGATGTGCGGGATGTGACCTTCAAGCATGTCCTCCTGCCGATCTGGATGGCCGCCTACAAATATCGGGGGCAGACGTACAGGTTTGTAGTAAACGGCCGCACCGGGCGCGTTCAGGGGGAACGTCCCTGGTCAGCGCTCAAGATCTCTGTCGCCGTGTGCCTTGGCCTTTTGGTAGCTGCCGGTGTTGGCTACATGGTGGCAACCGGTCAGCAATGACGTGACCGGCTAACCGCATCAGCACTTGAACATCCGCCAGTCTGACCTCATCCTGCGCCCTGTCAACGCCGATGGGGAGGCCTGTGTGACACTATCCGCTCTGAACAATCTACTGGATCAACGGCATTCCTGCCGCGCCTTCCTTTCTGACCCGGTGCCAAAGGATCAGATTAATCAGATCCTGACCAGCGCAGCCAGCGTTCCAAGCTGGTGCAATGCGCAGCCCTGGAACGTGACCATCACCAGCGGGCCAGAGACCGATAAGTTTCGGAAGGCTCTGCAGGATGAGGTAACCGCGGACACGCCATCCCCGGACCTGCCCTTTCCTGCCTCCTATTCGGGCATCTACCAGGAACGCCGCCGTGAATGCGGCTGGGCCCTTTACGAAGCCGTTGGCGTTGAACGCGGAGATCGCGCCGGGTCCACCCGGCAGATGATGGAGAATTTCGCCCTTTTCGGAGCGCCCCATTGTGCAATCATATCCAGCCCAACGGAACTCGGCGCTTATGGCGCGATGGATTGTGGTGGCTTTGTTACGGCCTTCACCCTGGCGGCGCAGGCTCTGGGCATAGCGACAATTCCGCAGGCCGCAGTGGCCAGCTATGGCCCTTTTCTGCACCGATATTTCAACATCCCGGATGACCGTCTGATCCTATGTGCGATCTCTTTCGGCTATGCAGACAAAGACCACCCGGCCAACGGGTTTAGAACCAGTCGCGCCGCGCCCGACGCGTTTGTCGACTGGATCGGCTGAACATCAACAGGAGGAACCAGATGCGCGCGCTGTTGCAGAGGGTCTCGCAGGCAAAAGTCTCGGTCGAGGGTGCGGTGATCGGGCAAACCGGTCCGGGCCTGCTGATACTGGTTTGCGCGATGCAGGGGGATGACGACCAAAAGGCTGAACAGCTAGCTGCCAAAGTCTCAAAGCTGCGGATATTCAAGGATGAGGCCGGCAAGATGAACCGGTCAGTTCTGGATATCGGCGGCTCGGCCCTTGTGATCAGTCAGTTCACCCTTGCCGCTGATACCTCGCGCGGGAACCGCCCGGGGTTTTCTGAAGCGGCACCGCCAGAGGTTGGAAAGCGCTTGTATGAGACCTTCGCCCAACGGCTGAGCGGCCTTGGTGTCCCCGTCGAGACCGGTCAATTCGGGGCGGATATGGCCGTCGAACTGGTCAATGACGGCCCGGTCACGATCTGGGTCGAAAGCTGATGGAGCAAAGGCAAAAGGCAACCCGAATATGGCAGGCCGGAGTTGACGCGGTTAGTGGATATGCGGCGACGTTAACGGCGCTGAATGATATCGAGGCGCCCGACCAAATTTTAGCTGTCGGCAAAGCTGCGGCGGCGATGACCCGCGCAGCGCTGGACCATTTCGGCCCCCTCCCCGCTTTGGTTGTCACCAAAGATGGCCACGGGGACGCCCTGCCCGACTATGTAGAGGTGATCGAGACCTCTCATCCCGTTCCAGATATTCGCAGTCTGCAAGCGGGCCGCGCACTGCGTGAGATGGTCCAGTCGATGGGATCGTCTTCGCATTTGCTACTTCTGACTTCGGGTGGGGCCTCGTCTTTGGCCGAGGACCTTGTACCCGGCAAAACGCTGGCGAATCTGGAGCAGTTGAACCGAAAACTGCTGTCGGAAGGGATGAATATCTCTGAAATGAACGCCGAACGGCGCAAACTGTCCCAGATCAAAGGGTCTGGCCTGTTGGCTCAGTTCAAAGGAGCGAAGGCGACTGTACTGGCGATTTCCGATGTGCCCGGCGATGACCTGAACGTTATCGGATCGGGCATTGGCGCACTTCCTGAGCCGCGCGATTTTCAGGGAGTTGCGCGCATCGTTGCATCGAACAAGCATGCCCGTGCTGCCGCCGTCCGACAGGCCATGGCCGAGGGCGCACCCGTTCTAGCGAATGAGGAATGCCTGCACGATGACCTGAAAAGCATAACAGCCCGTTTGGGGCCACAGCTGCGCAATATGCCCGAAGGCGTCATGGTTTTCGGTGGAGAGCCAACTGTCGTGCTGCCCAGAAATCCAGGCAAGGGTGGGCGCAATCAGGCCCTCGCTTTAGCGTTGGCCAGAGAAATCGCGGGTATTGCTGGGCTGACGCTGCTTGTCGGGGGCACCGACGGCACCGACGGGCCGACCCAGGCCGCGGGGGCGATTGTTGACGGGACCACCTGGGGCGATGGTGCGGAAAAGGCGCTGCGGGATGCTGACAGCGGCAGCTATCTGGAACGCGTAAATGCTCTTTTCGTCACCGGACCGACCGGTACCAACGTAATGGACCTTATTGTCGCAATCCGAAGCTGATTTGACGATTTTCACCTGCACCAAAACCCTTTTGGCCCCGAGACTGACCGAATGAATCCAGCCGACAATTCGCTACTCGACATCGAAGACCTGCCAGATGTCGGCATTCACATGCCGGATGGGTGCCGGCTTTCAGCCCGGATATGGAAGCCGTCGCATGCAGAAAGCCACCCTGTACCTGCCATTCTGGAGTTCCTGCCCTATCGCAAGCGCGACGGCACTGCGACACGAGACGCCCTGACCCATCCTTGGTTTGCCAAGCGCGGCTATGCCTGCATCCGCGTGGACATGCGCGGCAATGGTGACAGCGAAGGGCTGATGGAGGATGAGTATACCCAGCAGGAACTGGACGATGCAGTTGCAACTATCGAGTGGCTGGCGCAGCAACCGTGGTGCTCTGGTTCTGTAGGAATGATGGGGATCAGTTGGGGCGGTTTCAAT
This sequence comes from Ruegeria sp. CDSC081, assembly GCF_059610485.1. Taxonomy (NCBI): domain Bacteria; kingdom Pseudomonadati; phylum Pseudomonadota; class Alphaproteobacteria; order Rhodobacterales; family Roseobacteraceae; genus Ruegeria; species Ruegeria sp. CDSC081. The sequence goes on from NZ_JBXWNS010000006.1 coordinate 267,589, forward strand.
GCTTTGCAGGTGGCGGCACTACAGCCAGAGGCGCTGAAGGCGATTATCACGCTGTGCTCGACCGCCGACCGGTATGCGGACGACATCCACTACAAGGGTGGCTGCCTGCTGAACGAAAATCTCGGCTGGGGTGCGACCATGTGGTCTTATTCATCGCGCGCTCCCGATCCGGCCCTGCGTCCGAACTGGCGCGAGCTGTGGCTGGACCGCCTTGAGAACGAGCCCTTTCTGCCCTCTGTCTGGTTGCGCCATCAGACGCGAGATGACTATTGGCGTCACGGGTCAGTCTGCGAGGATTTCAGCGCTATCCGGGCGGCGACTTTGGCTGTTGGCGGCTGGGGTGACGCCTATAAGAATACGGTGCCTTTATTGGTTGAACAGCTTGATTCTCCGGCCAAGGGGATCGTCGGACCTTGGGTTCACAAGTATCCGCATTTTGCTGTTCCCGAGCCCCGAATCGGATTTCTGCAAGAGGCCCTGCGTTGGTGGGACCATTGGTTGAAAGGCCAGGATACTGGCATCGACCAGGAACCCGACTATCGCGCCTATCTTATGGATGGGGTACGCCCCCAGCGCTGGTACAAGGAACGGCCCGGTTGCTGGATAACCGAGGATAAAGGCGCGACCTCGCATCTTCCTATTCAAACTCTGAATATCTCTAATGCTGGGCTGGACCAACCCGGACCGCTGGACATGTGCATCCGATCCCCCCAGACCTGCGGGATGGAAGGCGGAGAATACTGCGCCATCTGGTTGGGGCCGGATATGCCGGGCGATCAGCGTGTGGATGATGCATTTTCGGCCTGCTTCGACAGCGCCCCACTGGCCAATGATTTGAACATCGTGGGCGCGCCGCAAATATGCCTGCACATCAGTGCCGACCGTCCCCATGCCCAGATGGCCGTGCGCTTGAATCACGTCCATCCCGATGGGGCAACAACACGCATAACATACGGTGTCCTTAACCTGTGCCATCGCGATACCCATTCGCAACCGACCGAATTGGTCCCCGGCAAGGTTTACGAGGTCACGCTGGATCTGGACCATATCGCATATCGGGTGCCAAGGGGACACCGCTTGCGGATTGCGGTATCCAGCGCCTATTGGCCGCTGATCTGGCCTTCACCCGAGTCTGCAGAACTGCATCTGACCGAGGGCCAAATCAAGCTGCCCATCCGTCACGCGGCGAGCGAGGCATATGTATTCCCTCCCCCGGATGCCGAGGCCGCACACGACATCTCGAATGTCCGAGACAGCCGGAACTCTCGACAGGTCGAAACTGACATGAACTCGGGGGAAACTCATCTGATTATAGAAGATGACTTTGGCCTTGTTACAGACAACCACCACGGCCTGACACATGGCGGAACAGCCTTTGAACGTTGGTCGATTCGCCCTGATGACCCGTTATCTGCGCGCGGATATTGCCATTGGACACAAGAGATAATCCGTGACGGCACAGAGCTGCGTACAGAAACATCTTGCGAAATGTGGTCAGACGCCGGAAACTTCTACCTCTGTGCTGAACTCAAGGCATTTGAAAACGGCAGTTTGGTATTTTCAAAGACTAAGGAGGATACCGTACCGCGTAATCATATGTGAAATTCAAGCAGGTCTGAGCCGGACTTTTTTCTTGCTCGACCAACCGAATTGCGCCTAATTTGACTGGCGCGTCAATAAAAAAACCCGTCAGGGGCTGACGAGATAAATCACTGGGAGATATCTGAATGAACGAACAAATCACTCACATGGCCAAGCAGGTTACAGCTGGCAAGCTGACCCGCCGCGAATTTATGGGGAAAGCTGCAGCACTTGGTGTGTCTGCTGCGATGGCCAGCACAATGTTTGCCGATGCTGCACGCGCGGCTGGCCCGAAAAAGGGCGGTGATCTGAAATTTGGCCTGCAGGGCGGGGAATCCACCAACTCGCTTGACCCGGCCACCTATGCCAGCTCGGTTCCGTTCCAGAACGGCAAGCAGTTCGGCGACCAACTGGTCGAGGTTGCGCCCGATGGATCGATCGAACCGCGCCTTGCAGAAAGCGTCGAAGGCAGCGCGGATGCCAGGGTCTGGACCTTCAAACTGCGTCAGGGCGTGGAATTCCACAACGGCAAGACCATGACCAGCGAAGACGTGCTGAAAACCATGGAGCGTCACTCGAACGAGGATTCCCAGTCCGGTGCTCTGGGCATCATGCGCGGCATCGAATCGATGAAGGCTGATGGCGACAATTTCCAGGTTACGCTGAATGAACCAAATGCCGACCTGCCCTATCTGATGGCGGACTATCACCTGATCATCCAGCCGGATGGCGGCATGGAAGATCCGGGCGCAGGGGTTGGCACCGGCCCTTACCAAGTGGAAGTCAACGAACCCGGCGTGCGCCACGTGTTCAAGAAATTCGCCAACCACTGGAGCGATTACGGCAATTTCGACAGCGTCGAAGTGGTTGTTATCAATGACGCAACCGCCCGGACCGCCGCGCTGCAATCCGGTCAGGTCCACGCGATCAACCGGGTTGAGCCCAAGATTGCTGATCTGCTGGGTCGCGCACCGAACCTGACTGTGCATTCAACCGCAGGCCGTGGCCACTATGTGTTTATCATGCATTGCGACACGGCACCGTTTGATAACAATGAACTGCGTTTGGCCCTGAAACACGCGATTAACCGTCAGGATCTGGTCGACAAGGTTCTGCGTGGCTATGGCTCGATTGGGAATGACATGCCGATCAACGCGGCCTACCCGCTGTTTGACGGTTCGATCCCGCAGCGTGAATTCAGCATCGAAAAAGCAGCTGAGCATTACAAGAAGTCGGGTCATGACGGCTCGCCAATCATTCTGCAGGTCGCTGATGGCGCCTTCCCTGGTGCGGTGGACGCGGCCGCCCTGTTCCAGCAGACCGCGGCTCAGGCTGGTATCCCGCTGGAAATCAAGCGTGAACCCAACGATGGTTACTGGTCCGAGGTTTGGAACGTACAGCCGTTCTGCGCCTCGTACTGGGGTGGCCGTCCGGTGCAGGACCAGATGTATTCGACCGCGTATCTGTCGACCGCAGACTGGAACGACACGCGGTTCAAGGTTCCGGCCTTTGACGAGATGCTGTTTGCAGCCCGCGCCGAGCTGGACAATGACAAGCGCAAGGACATCTACAAACAGATGGGCATGATGGTCCGCGACGAAGGCGGCGTAATCTGCCCGATGTTCAATGATTTCGTCGAAGGTGTCAGCAATCAGCTGGAAGGTTGGGAAAGCGACCCGACCCAAGAGATGATGAACGGCAACATGTCCCGCAAGATGTGGTTCTCCTGATAAGGACCACGGATCATGCATCCTATCATCAAATTGGTTTCCCAGCGCCTTGCGCTGGGACTCCTATTGCTGTTTGGCGCTTCGGCCCTGATTTTTGGCCTGACCGAAGCCCTGCCCGGAGACGCCGCGCAAGCCGTCCTGGGACAGTCCGCAACTCCTGAGGCTCTTGCTAACTTACGTGAGGAAATGGGGCTGAACCGCCCTGCCCTGACCCGATACGCCGAATGGCTGGGCGGGATCGTTCAAGGCGATCTGGGCCAATCGATGACCAACAAACTGGATATCGCTGAAAGCATCGGCAAGCGCCTGGGCAACACGCTGTTCCTGGCTTGTGCCGCCGCCGTCGTCTCCGTACCACTCGCTATCTTCCTTGGCTTGTTGGCCGTCCGCTATCGCAACCGTATGCCGGACAAATTGATCTCGGCTGTGACCTTGACCACGGTTTCGATCCCCGAATTCCTGATCGGCTACGTGATTATCTATTTCGTTTCCGTAAAACTGGGCTGGTTTTCCTCGCTTGCGATGATCAACGATTCGATGTCCTTCGGCGAAAAGCTCTATGCAATCGCCTTGCCGGCCTTTGTGCTGACGCTGGTGGTATTGGCACAGATGATGCGGATGACCCGCGCCGCAATCCTAAACCTGATGCAGTCGGCCTATATCGAAACGGCTGAGCTGAAAGGTTTGTCCAGTTTTCAGGTCATCGCGCGACATGCCTTCCCCAACGCGATTTCGCCCATTGTCAACGTTGTTATGCTGAACCTGGCCTATCTGGTCGTGGGCGTCGTCGTGGTCGAAGTGGTGTTCGTTTACCCTGGCATGGGGCAATATCTTGTGGACTCGGTGACCAAGCGTGACGTGCCTGTGGTTCTGGCCTGCGGAGTTGTCTTCGCTGCGGTCTATATCGGGCTGAACATGGTTGCCGATATCGTGTCCATCCTTGCCAATCCAAGACTGAGGCACCCGAAATGATGAAGAATCTTCCTATTTCGGCCATGATCGGTCTGTTTTTCACCGGGCTGTACTTTTTCGTGGCGCTCGCGGCACCCCTGATCGCTCCTTACGGCATGGCTGAGGTGGTCGGTGATGTCTGGGAACCGTCCAGTGCCAAACACCTGTTGGGTACGGACAATATCGGGCGCGATCTGCTAACTCGCATGATCTATGGCGGGCGCACGACCATCTTTATCGCTGCTGCTGCCACAATCCTCAGCTTTGCCACCGGCACCACGCTGGGCTTGCTGGCCGCTGTTCTTGGTGGCTGGGCCGATCAGGTCCTCAGCCGAGCGGTTGACCTGGTCATGTCAATCCCGACACTGATCCTGGCGCTGGTCATTCTGGCGATTGTCCCGGTGACTGTCCCGATCCTGATCCTGGTGATGGGCCTGCTGGATGCCACACGCCCCTATCGCCTGTCGCGATCAGTCGCTGTGGATATCAATGTGATGGACTATGTTGAGGCTGCCAAGCTGCGCGGTGAGGGTCGTATCTGGATCATCTTCCGGGAAATCCTGCCCAATGCTCTGTCGCCTCTGGTGGCCGAGTTCGGATTGCGGTTCATCTTTATGGTTCTGTTTATCTCGACCCTCTCGTTCCTGGGTCTGGGCGTCCAACCGCCGCTGGCGGATTGGGGTGGAATCGTGAAGGAAAACAAAGACGGTATCGTCTATGGCATCGGCGCGGCGCTATATCCGGCTGTTGCCATCGCGACCCTCGCCATCTCGGTCAACCTTGTTGCTGACTGGGTCCTGAACCGTACCACATCGCTGAAAGGAGGCCGGGGATGAGTGATACCCTTCTCAAGGTCCGCGACCTCAAAATCGGCGCGACCGTCTATCCACCGGGTGAAAAACCCCATGATATCGAAATCGTGCACGGGGTCAGCTTTGACCTTGAACGCGGCAAGGTGTTGGGGCTGATCGGTGAATCCGGGGCCGGTAAATCCACCATTGGTCTGGCCTCAATGGCCTATGGCCGTGGTGGTGTTGAACTCACCGGCGGAGAGGTTTGGGTTAACGGGCGCGATATCCTGAAAACCCCGCATAGCGATATCCGCAATCTGCGCGGAGGCGAAGTAGCATATGTTTCGCAATCCGCCGCAGCATCGTTCAACCCAGCCAAGAAGATCATGGATCAGGTGATCGAAGCCGCCGTGGAGCACAAGAAGTTCTCGCGTAAAGAGGCCGAAGCCCGCGCGCGGGAACTATTCGACAAGCTGGGGCTTCCCGATCCGGACAATATTGGTGATCGCTATCCGCACCAAGTTTCGGGCGGTCAGCTACAGCGGTGTATGACAGCACTGGCGCTTTGTCCTGAGCCTGATCTGGTGGTGTTCGACGAACCGACAACTGCGCTGGATGTGACCACCCAGATCGATGTTCTGATGGCCATTAAGGAAGCCATTCGTGATACCGGCGTTGCCGCGCTCTATATCACCCACGATCTGGCAGTCGTTGCGCAAGTCAGCGACGACATCATGGTTCTGCGCATGGGTAACACGGTCGAGTACGGCAACACCGATCAGATCATCAACAACCCGCAGGAAGAGTATACCAAGGCGCTGGTCTCGGTCCGCTCCATCGAACATGAAGAAAAGAAGCCAACATCCGAACCAGTGCTGACAGTTGACGGGATCACTGCGCGCTATAAGGGGCTGAATTTCGACGTGCTGCACAACGTCAATGTCGAGCTCCATCCAGGCCAAACATTAGCGGTTGTGGGCGAATCCGGTTCCGGCAAGTCCACGCTGGCACGGGTGATCACCGGGCTGCTTCCACCGCGCGATGGCGAGATCAATTTCGCCGGACGCAAGCTCAGTGGCGATCTGAAGGGCCGCAGCCGAGAAGACCTGCGTGAGTTGCAGATGATCTATCAGATGGCAGATGTGGCGATGAACCCGCGTCAGACCGTCGGCACTATCATCGGGCGCCCGCTGGAGTTCTACTTCGGTATGCGCGGCGCGGAAAAACGCAAGCGGATCGTGGAACTGCTGGATGAGATCGAGCTGGGCGAAAAATACATGGACCGCTATCCGGCGGAACTGTCTGGCGGCCAGAAACAGCGTGTTTGCATTGCGCGTTCATTGGCGGCCAAGCCCAAGATGATCATCTGTGACGAGGTCACCTCGGCGCTGGATCCGCTAGTCGCGGATGGTATCCTCAAACTGCTGCTGGACCTGCAAAAGATCGAGGATGTGGCCTATCTGTTCATCACCCACGATCTGGCAACAGTGCGCGCGATCAGCGACAGTATTGCGGTGATGTATCAGGGCCGAGTCGTCCGCTACGGCCCCAAGTCGCAGGTGCTGAGCCCACCGTTTGATGACTATACCGACCTACTGCTCAGCTCTGTCCCCGAAATGCATCTGGGCTGGCTGGAAGAGGTCGTCGCCCACCGCAAAATGGAAAGCGCCGGGAACTGATCCTGGCCTTTCCCGTAAGTTTATGAAATCCCGGCGCCATTCGATTAAGGTGTCGGGATTTTGCCATTCGGGGCGGGATCAGGCAGCCAGACCGCACCGAATCTTTTAGGGTCGGCTGAAGCAATCTGAAAAAGGGTCAGAGCATGGACCGCAAACTTCTCCTCATCATTCTGGACGGTGTTCCATGGCGCAATTTCCGTCGTTTGTTCGGCAATCTGGAAGGCTGGGTCGACACCGGCGAGGCGCGCGTTTGGAAGAAGCGCGCTGTGCTGCCGTCAATCTCGGCAAGCTGCTATGCCTCGATCCATACCGGTGTTACACCGCAGGAGCATGGCTGTACCGGCAATGGCAACGTGTTCCGCCTGAGTCAGAAGGACATCTTCAGCCAAGTGCGCGAAGCCGGCGGCGTGACTGGGGCTGTGGCCCACAGCTTCTGGTCGCAATTCTTTAATCGCCATCCATTCGACTATGTCCGCGATGTTGAATATGACGAGCCCAACAGCAAAACGATCAATCATGGTCGCTTCCACACGATGACAGGCTATGGCAAAGCCAACCAGATGACGCCCTGTGACGTCGATCTGTTCGCGACGCTGACAAATCTCTGCCTACGCCATGGCTTGGACTATGGATTGCTGCATACCAGCACTTTGGACAGCATGGGTCATAGGTTCTTTCATGAATGTGAAGAGATGGACCATGCCTGTTTCGTGATGGACGAAATGCTGGCCCCGTTTATCCCGCGCTGGCGGCAGTTGGGTTACGACGTCATCGTCACCGCAGATCACGGCCAGGACGATCGTGGCCATCACGGTGGGCGTGGCGCATTGCAGCAGGAAACCGCGCTGTATTACTTCGGTGACGCCGAAGGCCCCGATGCGGACGCTGTGATCGACCAGCTACAACTGGCGCCCACGATTCTGGGCCGTTTGGGTGCCCCGGTTGCCGAAACCATGAAGGGTCAGCCCTTCTTGAAGTAGGGGATCAGTCGTAGGGCCAGATCTGCTGGCCCAACGCCTCTATCGCCACCGAGATCCTCTCGAAGCTGTCCGCCGCACGTTTGACCATGGTGCGCGCCCGCAGATAGCCGTGCACAAGGCCGGGTTCATTGATGCAATGAGCCTGCCCACCTGCAGCCCTGATCTGCTCGCAATAGATCGCACCATCATCACGTAAGGGATCACAATCTGCAGTTACCACCACGGTTGGGGGCAGCCCCGAGAAATCCGTGTCATGCAATGGAGCGAATGTCGGGTCGTTTTCCGGCACATCTCCACCACAGCGCATCTTCTCGTAAATACTTACATCCTCCAGCGTCAGCAAAGGCGCATGGGCATGTTCCTTATAGGAACCACGGGATGAATCTCCGCCCAAGCCTGGATAGATGAGGACCTGACCAAGAAGATTGTCGAACTGCGTCCGTCCGTGCTGTGAAACTGCGGCGGCCAGATTTCCACCCGCGCTGTCGCCCGCCAGAACGAAAGGGTCCTGGAACTCTTGCACCGCCCAGTTGGTTGCAGCCCAGCTATCGTGAAACTGGGCAGGATGAATATGTTCGGGGCTCAGGCGGTAATCCACGGCAATCACCCGATACCCAGTTTGTGCACAAAGTTCGGCACAGACATCGTCGTGACTGTCCAGTCCGCCGACGACAAACCCGCCTCCGTGGAAATAGATCACCGTCCGGCTTGGATTGCCTGCGGTGTAAATGCGAACAGGCACGCCATCGGCGCGCCTGTCTTCTGTTTCAACACCCATTGGGCGAGGCTGGCGAAAATCCTTGCACATTACGTCATAGACGCCGCGCTGATCTTCGATCGACAATTCGACCGCGTCATCAGGATAGCTTTCAGCCGTTCGTCTTATGAACGCCCAGGTTTCTTCATCAATCAGACGTTCATAGTCCATAGCCCCTCCGCGATCAGGCAGCCCACTCCCATGGCCGGGTGAACGATCCCAGCACTTTGCTGACATCGTCGTCCGAGGAACCGTTGGCGTCAAGCTGCGCGACAAGTCCGCGCTTTTTATCATCCAGAACCGAAACCACACGCGCAGCAACGCCTGCGTCTTCAAGCGCACCATTGTAGATGCGTGTGATCGCCTGCTTACGTAGCTCGGGCTTAAAGACTTTACCCACTGCCGTCTTGGGCAGTTCGTCCAGAATGGTCATGTGCTTAGGTTGCGCGGCACGCTCGTGAACGTGAACCCTGCAGTATTCCATCAGCTCCTGCTCTGTCACACTGGCCCCAGAGACCAGTTCGACAAAGGCACAGGGCACTTCGCCCGCATGGGCGTCTGGTTGACCGATCGCACCGGCAAATGCCACGGCCTCATGCCCCAACAGCGCCTCTTCGATCTCGGCCGGGTCGATATTGTGCCCGCCGCGAATGATCAAATCCTTGGCACGACCGGTGATCCACAAATAGCCATCATCGTCAAACCGGCCCAAATCACCGGTGCGCAGATATTTGTCATAGTGGAACAGGCCCACGTTCTTTTCGACCTCTGTATACGTGTTGCCCGCAAATACGCCGGGGTTCGAGATACAGATCTCACCAATCTGATCAGTGCCACATTCGGTCGGACCGTCGGGCCCATCCTGCAGGATTTTCACATCCGTATAAGGGAACGGAACGCCAATCGAACCGATCTTCTTTTCGCCATCCACCGGGTTGCACGACACAAGGCAGGTGGCTTCGGTCAGGCCATAGCCTTCGACTATTGTGACGCCGGTGGCCTCTTCAAAGCGACGGAACAGTTCAACCGGCAAAGGAGCCGAGCCTGAGAAGGCCGTTTTCACTGACGAGATATCGGCGTCGACAGGGCGCTGCATTTTGGCAGAGATCGCTGTCGGAACCGTGATGATAAAGCTGACCTTCCAACGCTCGATCAGTTTCCAGAAATTGTCGAAAACGCCATCCCCGCGGTATCCTTGAGGCGTCGGGAAGACCACATGCGCACCCGAACTCACCGCAGCCATGACGATCACATGCACAGCAAAGACGTGGAACATGGGCAGTGGGCACATGACCACATCGTTTTCGTCGAACAACAAGGTGCCACCACACCATCCATTATAGATCAGGCCGGAATATTTGTGTTGTGCAACCTTGGGCATGCCGGTTGTACCACCAGTATGGAAATAGCACGCAACACGGTCTGATTTACTGTCTTCGAATGTCAGTGTCTTGGGCTGTTTCGCCAGCTCTTTGCTGAAATTCAAATAGTCCGCATGAGCCAATTTAGCCTTGTCGCCCATTTTGGGACGCACAAGGGGCACGATCCACGATTTCGGAGGCGTCAGATAGCGATTCAGGTCGATTTCCAGAATTGTGTTCACACCGGGCGCGTGGCGTACGGCCTCTTCCACCTTCTGTGCAACATCGGCTTTGGGAAATGACTTTAGCGTCACAACAACCTTGGCTTTCGTCTCGCGCAAAATTGCTGCGATTTGCTCGGGCTCCAACAACGGGTTGATCGGGTTCACGATCCCTGCGACGGCCCCTCCCATAAGGGTCACCAGAGTTTCGTTGCAGTTGGGCAGCACATAGGCCACCACATCGTTTTCACCGATACCCAGAGATCTGAAAAGATTGGCGGCCTGATTGACCTTACCCAGCAGATCAGACCACGTCAGTGTCTCGGCCTTATCGGTTGGGCCGGAAAACAGCTGAAAGCTAATGGCCTTGTGGTCGGGGAACTTGGCCGCCGTTCGAGAAAGTAACTGATGAAAGGTTACCGGTACGTCTCGATCCTCCCACGGCATTTCATTTTCAATTCTTGCCTTATCGTCTAATCCCGCGAATGCCATTAGTTCCTCCCTGTACTTTTACTGCGTCACGCGCAGGCTCTCATCTAGGATGAAAGTAAAACCCGCTCATGTGCAAGTAAGGGCTTAACGGCAGAACAACCCAGAATGTAGAATGACGCTGGGGCGCAAAACAAAATATCTCGCCATCAGGTTACTCTGCTGCAACACCATCGGTAAATTGCAACCGTGCCAAACGCGCGTACAGCCCATCCTGCGATACCAGATCGTCATGCGTTCCCTGCGCAACGATCTGCCCGTTCTCCAGGACGATGATGCGGTCGGCTTTTTTCACAGTTGCCAATCTGTGCGCAACAATCAGCGTCGTCCGCCCTGCACGCAACCTGTCGACAGCCCCTTGCACAGCGCGCTCGCTTTCAGCGTCCAATGCCGATGTCGCCTCATCCAACAACAGGATCGGAGCATCGCGCAAAATGGCGCGGGCGATGGCGATCCGCTGTTTTTGTCCCCCGGACAGCATGACGCCTCGCTCTCCTACAAAGCTGTCATAGCCTTCGGGCAGCGTCGAGATGAATTCGTGGGCCGCAGCTGCGCGGGCTGCGTCTTCAACCTCGGCATCCGTCGCATCGAGCCGCCCAAATCGGATATTTTCGCGCGCCGATGCTGCGAATATCGTGGGATCCTGAGGTACAAGTGCCATATGACGGCGGAAATTGGAACGATCCAAATCTCGCAGGTCAATGCCATCCAAACAAACGCGTCCCGAGTCAGGATCATAGAATCGCTGAATCATCTGGATCACGGTTGTTTTTCCGGCCCCCGAGGGGCCGACAAATGCGACGGTTTCCCCGGGGTTGACTGTCAGCGACAGTTCATTCAACGCCACGACATCCGGACGCGCCGGGTAGCGGAAAGTCACATCGTCGAACTGAATCTCGCCGCGCACGGGCGCGGGGAAAGCTTGCGCCTGGCCGGGATCGTTCACGGTGTCCTGAGCATTCAACAGCTCGACCAACCGCTCGGTCGCACCGGCCGCACGCTGCAATTCGCTCCAGATTTCGGACAGGGCCGCAACCGAACCGGCCATGATGATCGAATAGATCACGAACTGGATCAGAACGCCCTCGGTCATGACACCGTTGCGGACATCATTCGCCCCCATCCACAACACGCCCACGATTCCGGAAAACACCAGGAATATAACGATGACGGTCAGCACGGCCCGGGTCTGAATTCGGCGCAGCGAGACAGTATAGGACGTTTCGGTCATCTCACCGAATTGAGTTCGGCTGGCCTGCTCATGGGTAAAGGCCTGAACGGTTTGAACTGCGCTCAGCGCTTCACCGGCGTTGCCCGATGAGGCTGCGATCCAGTCTTGGTTTTCCCGGCTAATAACCCGCAGGCGCCGCCCCAATACCAGTATCGGAACCACAACCAGCGGAATCAGCAGCAAGACCATCCCGGTCAGCTTGGCCGAGGTCAGCAGCATCAGCACAAGCCCGCCCAGAAACATCAACATATTGCGTAGAGCGATCGAGACTGACGAGCCCAGCACGGATTGAATCAGCGTGGTGTCGGTGGTGATCCGGCTCAGCACCTCACCCGTCATGATACGTTCATAGAATTCGGGGCTCATCCCGATGACGCGATCAAAAACGGCTTTGCGGATATCGGCGACAACGCGTTCACCCAGGCGCGTAACAAGCGCGTAGCGGATGCCGGTTCCGACGGCCAGAATCGCGGCTATGCCCAGCGCCGCCAGAAAGTACCAATCCAGTAGCTCTCCGTCTTCGATCCGAAAGTTGTCGACCACACGGCGGACAGCCAAAGGCAATGTCAGCGTCATGCTCGCGGTCAGAACCAAGGCCAAAGAGGCCCCAATCATTTGCAAACGATAAGGCTTCATGAATGGCCAGAGCGAAGCCAGAACACCGATCTTCCTGGACCTGGCCCGTTCTTCAGCCGCACCGGGTGCGGGTTTTGCTGCTGGACTGGCTGAGACGGGTTTTGCCATGTCAGGCCCTTACTTCGTGTTCGAATTCCGGTATCCCGCTTCTTGGCGTCTACAACCCGCCGGGTCAAGCGGTGCAGCCGAATGGCCCAAACGAAAGGCTATTTGACGCAGACTTTTGGGGCTGATTTGGAGCGGGCGGCGGGAATCGAACCCGCTTCATCAGCTTGGAAGGCTGAGGTAATAGCCAGTATACGACGCCCGCTCAGCGGTGGCTGGTTTATGCCATGCCCAAGGTGTCGTCAAGCACAGTTCGCACGTGAAATTCAAAATCATATGACACCCGGGGACGGACCCCGGCGCATCGGTAATCCAGGGGTCGCTTCGGCAGCGCGCGGCTTATTCAACGCGCGGCATTCGCCCATTCGCAAGATTCAAGATCCGCCGAAATACGGATCATGGATGCCAGATTCTTACTGGAAGATTCGTCCAAACCAATCAACTTCGCAGGATAGGTCGTTGCGGCGCTCAGCGCATCCTTCAGCGGGACACCGACATTTTTAACAAGTATGCGAACAGCCGTCGTCAGATCCAGGTCAGCCCCTGCCAGCGTTCCATTTTCAAGCGTCAGGCGGCCATCCGTTCTGGTAATACGGCGCCCTTCAAGGTTGAATTCGGCATCCTCTGTTCCGGCAACAGCCATGGCATCGCTGACCAGAAATATCCGGGCCGGGCCGGTCTTTGCCGCCCATGCCGCCCGCATGACCTCAGGGTGTACGTGTATACTGTCGGCAATCAGACCCGCAGACAAACCCGCATTGGCCAGCGCCGCCCCCACAAGACCAGGCTCGCGGTTTCCAAGCTGGCTCATGGCGTTGAACAGATGTGTGACACAGCGCGCGCCCGCCGCAGCATAACGTTGACAGGTCGCAAAATCCGCATCGCTATGACCCAGAGACACCAGAATTCCGGCCTCAGCCAAAGAGGTAACCTGTTGCTCAGACACAGCTTCTGGCGCCAGGGTTACTTTGAGGCAAGGCAATCGGCTGGCCGCGGCTATCAGGGTGGTCAGATCATCTTCATCCATCGGGCGGATCAGCGCCGCGTCATGCGCCCCTTTTCGCGCCAACGAAAGATGCGGTCCCTCCAGATGCAGTCCAGCGACACCGGGAACACCGACATCCACAGCCTTGATCGCGGCCTCTATTGCCTGCTGGGTCTTGGCCGCAGTGTCGGTAATCAGGGTGGGCAAAAAGGATGCGACGCCAAGCTTTCTATGCGCTTGAGAAATGCGCTGGATAGTCTCGACAGAAGGGTCATCGTTGAACATGACACTTCCGCCGCCATTGACCTGTAGGTCCACAAATCCGGGGCAGAGAATATCACCGTTCAGATCGACCTGCTGCCCGGCGATTTTGGTTCCGTCTGCCGGGGTGATCTCGGACAAATTACCTTGGCGAAACACAACCGCCTGCCCCTCCAGCAGGTGTGTGCCGTCGAAATAGGCGCCGTTTCTGAATACAACCGTCTGAGAGGTCATACAGTTTCCGTAACTTTCTTAAGGTGACGCGGGGCATCAGGGTCAATTCCGCGATTGCAGGCGACCGATTCAACCATGCTGTAGAACGATGTGATGGTGCTGATGGGATCGGTCAGCCAATGGTCCGTTCTGACGACCGGCAGAGGCTGCGCCCGTTTCACCGCCGAGGTTGCGGCAAAAACGGTAGCCCCTTTTGCCGCCAACGCATCAGCCGCTTCTGCCGTTGTTTGTTCAGCGGCATCACCGGCGGCGAACACAATGGTTGGAAACCCTTCTTCAACGATTGAGACCGGCCCGTGCAGAACTTCGGCAGTCGAATAGCTCTCGGCGTGGATCTGGCAGGTCTCTTTGATTTTCAGCGCCGCTTCATTCGAGATCGCCAGCGATGGACCGCGACCCAAGGTAAACAGGGACCGGCCGGAAATCGCATTGGCGGCCGGGGTCCAGTCGCATTGGGCAGCCTTCCCAAGATACCCGGGCAGTGACCATATGGCCTGCTTCAGTTCTGCCTCATCCGCGATTTCCGCCAGCAACCACAGCCCCGCCACCAGAGACGTCACAAAGGTCTTAGTTGCTGCCACACTCAATTCCGGTCCCGCATGAAGAGACAGGACGGCGTCCGTGGCATCTGCCAGGTGGGATTCCGTATTGTTCGTAATGGCGACCGTCACGGCACCAGATCGTTTCAGCGCGCGCGTCATGCCAACGATGTCCGGGCTTTGACCAGATTGCGACACCGATATACTCAACGCACCCTGCGCCCGCAGCTCGGCACCATAGATCGAGTTGACCGAGGGCCCGACCGAGGCAACAGGAAGATTCAGCAACAGTTCGCATGCATATTTCAGATAGGTGCAGGCGTGATCCGAAGATCCTCGCGCCACCGAGACCAGAAAACGCGGGTCTGCGTCGCGCGCCAACTGGGCAGCGTGGCGGATATTGTCAGCCCCATTGCTTAGCAATCGGTCTACGGCATCAGGAATTTCCAGAATTTCCTGACGCATCTTCGAGAGTTCTACGGACATCAAGTTCCGTCCTTTCAGGTTACAACCGCAATTCAGCGACAAAATCATACGCATCGCCGCGATAAAGCGAGCGTGTCAGTTCGGCGACGCGTCCGTTTCTGAGAAAAGAAACACGTTCAATATTCAGCCCGGCGGCTCCCTCGGGAACATCAAGCAGTTCAGCCTCACGCGCGGCCAAATTCAGGGCCGAGATCTTCTGAACCGCCCGAACAGGACGGCGGCCCAACCGATCCAAGACCTCGTACAGAGAGGTGGTCACCTCGATCGGGTTCGGCAGGATATCCAAAGGTAGCGCCGCTTTTTCCAGCGCCAGTGGACGGCCATCGGCTTCGCGCAATCGGTAGATACGAGAGATTTGCTCACCCTCGGACAAGCTCAAGGCGGAAATCTCTTCTTGGGTCGGCGCAAAGACCCCCCGCTCCAGCCATTTCGACGCGGTTTTCATTCCACGGCTGGACATGTCTTCGGTGAACGAAGTCAGATGTGTCAGCGATTGTTCGACCCGTGGCATGCGCTCGCGGATGAACGAGCCCGAGCCCTGACGCTGTTCGATCACGCCCTCCTGGACAAGCTCTTGAATCGCCTTTCGCACGGTGACGCGCGAAAGGTCCGTGATCTCGACAAGTTCTCTCTCGGACGGAAGCGACGATTTGGGGGGCAGAACACCCGTATCAATGCCCTCCTGCAGCCTTCGCCGCAGTTGGACATATCTCGGCCCATTATCAGCGGTCAGCCAGGAATCCGAACGCAGAAAATCAGCAATGCTCATGTTCGACCTCCTTTGCCAAGGCGAGCGCCCCGTCGAGCGGTTCTCCTAACGGCGCGCGCAGGTCGGATTGCATGTTTTCGGGCAGATACGACGCGTATTGACCACCAATACCGCCCGTCAGGCACAGCGCGGTTCCCGGGCTCCACCCCAAATGCGTGGCAGTATCCGCCAGATAGGCAGCACCTGCCCGCATGATTTGTTGCGCAACCACGTCGTCATCTTGGGCAGCCATGGTCACTTTTGGTGCAATCGCACCAAACTGCGCAGGGTCTGCAGCCCCCGCAAAGCGAACGATCCCGGCAGGTCCGTCATGCTCGGACAGCAAAGTGGTCAAAAGGTCCGAACGGGCCTGCGTTCCATCAAACGCACGCAATGCCAAGGACAATGCCATCCTTCCAACCCACTGGGCCGAGGCTTCATCCCCCAAGACCGAGCCCCAGCCACCGGCAAAGCGCATGTCTCTACCAGTTTGTCTGGCCAGAAATGAGCCTGTACCACAATGGGCAATCAGCCCGTCCTGCGCACCCAGCGCCCCGCGCAAGGCTGCGGGACGATCATCCTCTATCCGGGCGTGCTTTAGACCAAGCGCATCCCTCAAACGAGTTGCGATCGCCTGATCCGTGACCCCAGCCAAACCAACAAAGGCAGGACTTGCCAACAAGCCCTCAACCCCGATGCCAAGCTTGCCAGACAGCCGGTCTAACCCCAGCTTTATCTGTGAAACGCCAGCCTGAAAATCAGTCGAGACGTTTGCAGCGCCAACTTCAACACTGTGAGCGATTCCAGCAACTTCACAGGCCACACGACAGCGCGTTCCACCGCCATCAACGGCCAATACAGCATTATGCAGGGACTCAATCATGACAATACCAATACAATACCTATTTGATTTAGAAAAGCCTAGATTTTGGCATAGCTCGCAAATATTGCAATTTTTCCTATAAAAACCGCACAAAACCTTCACTGAAAATAAAATGTTGGACAGGTGGTATTAAATAGGTATTGTAATCAGGAAACCTGGGAGGGGATTCTCTTGACGCTGCCGTCGACCGAACAACTGCATCATAATGCCGCCAGCCTTTGTCGCGATGACCTGACGGGGTCAGCCTTGCTGCTGGCCGAGGGTCAGATCGCAGCGGCGGCAGCAGTGCGCCCGGCCCTAGAGGCCATCGCCTCGGGTGCTGCAGCGATGGCTGTGACTCTGCGTTCGGGCGGCATGTTGCACTATGTTGCGGCGGGATCCTCCGGACTGATGGCTGCAGCTGACGCGCAAGAGCTGGGCGGAACCTTCTCAATCACGCCAGACCAGTTGCGGATTCACATGGCTGGCGGCCTTCCGACGGGTGTTGAGATGCCTGGCGACTCCGAAGATGCCGACGGAGACCTGCGTGAGGCGCTGAACGCGTTAACAGCCCGCGATACGGTAATTGCCGTATCCGCCAGCGGATCCACACCTTACACGATGACAGCGGCAGGCATCGCCCGCGCAAACGGCGCGACCTTGATCGGCATCGCCAATAACGCCAACAGCCCCCTGCTGATACAGGCCAACATCCCGATCCTGCTTGCCACACCGCCCGAACTGATCTCTGGATCAACTCGGATGGGCGCGGGAACGGCACAAAAGATCGCCTTGAATATGCTGTCGTCGCTGATGGCGCTGGACCTTGGCCACGTACATGGCGGCATGATGGTCAACCTGCGCGCGGACAATGACAAACTGCGCGCCCGCGCGGCCGGAATCGTCACCCGCATTGCCGAGGTGGACACAGGCGCTGCAAAGCGCGCACTGGAAGCAACGCGCGGTGATGTGAAGCCCGCCGTGCTTGTCGCCGCAAAAGGTGTTTCGGCATCCGAAGCCACCGAACGCCTACGAACATCAGACGGAATCCTAACGGCCGCACTGGCCATAGAATAATAACCATCAATCGGGAGAATATGGATGACCAAGAATAGCTTGAAACTTGCTCTGCTGGGCACGACGCTGATGGCGTCGGCTGCCTATGCGGAAGATGTGACCCTGACCATCGAAAGCTGGCGAAATGACGACCTGACGCTATGGCAGGACCAGATCATCCCTGCGTTTGAGGCCAAACACCCCGGCATCAAAGTGCAATTCACACCCTCGGCCCCGGCAGAATACAACGCTGTCCTGAACTCGAAACTGGATGCGGGCTCGGCTGGCGATCTGATCACCTGCCGTCCTTTCGATGCATCACTGGCCCTCTATGAGGCCGGCCACCTGAGCGACCTGTCGGGTGTCGAAGCGATGGGCAACTTCTCGGATGTGGCCAAATCGGCCTGGCAGACGGATGACGGCTCGGCCAGCTTCTGCGTTCCCATGGCATCGGTGATCCACGGGTTCATCTACAACAAGGACGCGTTTGCCGAACTGGGCATCGAAGTTCCCACAACCGAGGACGAGTTCTTTGCCGCCCTCGACAAGATCAAGGAAGACGGCACGTATATCCCGATGGCGATGGGCACCAACGACCAGTGGGAAGCCGCCACTATGGGCTATAACAACATCGGCCCGAACTATTGGAAAGGCGAAGAGGGCCGCCAGGCGCTGATCGCAGGCGAGCAAAAGCTGACCGATGAAGCCTGGACCGCCCCCTATGCCACCCTGGCCCGTTGGGGCGCTTATCTGGGTGACGGATATGAGGCGCAGACCTATCCCGACAGCCAGAACATCTTTACCCTGGGTCGCGCAGCCGTCTACCCTGCGGGATCCTGGGAAATTTCGGGCTTCAATGCGCAGGCCGATTTCGAAATGGGCGCCTTTAAGCCGCCAGTCCAGAATGCGGGCGATACCTGCTATATCTCGGACCACACCGACATTGGCATTGGTATGAATGCGGCCACCGCGAATCCCGAAGCTGCCGAGACGTTCCTGGCCTGGGTCGCAAGCCCGGAATTCGCCGAAATCTTCGGCAACGCCCTGCCTGGCTTCTTCCCGCTCTCGAACACTCCGGTCGAGCTGCAGGACCCGCTGGCCAAGGAAATCGTAGGCTGGCGCGAAGAGTGTGAATCGACCATCCGCTCGACCTATCAAATCCTGTCGCGTGGCACACCGAACCTAGAAAACGATACCTGGGGCGCTTCGGTTGCCGCCATCAAAGGCGCAAAATCCCCCGAGGAACTGGGTGCCGAACTGCAGGAAGGCCTGGCCTCCTGGTACGCTCCGCATC
Organism: Ruegeria sp. CDSC081; assembly: GCF_059610485.1. NCBI lineage: Bacteria > Pseudomonadati > Pseudomonadota > Alphaproteobacteria > Rhodobacterales > Roseobacteraceae > Ruegeria > Ruegeria sp. CDSC081. The sequence goes on from NZ_JBXWNS010000006.1 coordinate 286,566, forward strand.
AGTAAGCTGATCCATACCCGGGCGGTGCCGACCGCCCGGGTAACTCCGACACCCCTTTGAAAGCAATCCCATGACCCGCCCCCGCATCCGCTGGCATATCGTTGTATTTCTGGCACCTGCCGTACTCGTCTATACCGCTGTGATGATTTTCCCGCTGTTCAACACACTGCGCCTTGCACTGTATACAGAGGTTGATCAGGCTCGCGTGTTTGTCGGATTGCAGAATTTCCGGACGCTGTTTTTCGATCCCAACTGGTCGGATCAGTTCTGGAATGCTCTGGGTAATAATTTTTGGTTCTTCCTGATCCATATGTTGGTTCAGAACCCGATCGGCATCGCGCTGGCCGCCCTTCTCAGCCAACCCCGTCTACGGTTTGCTGCCCTGTATCGCTCGGCGATCTTTATTCCTACGATCCTCAGCTTTGTAATCGTGGGCTTTGCCTGGAAACTGATCCTGTCGCCGATCTGGGGCATTGCGCCTTCGATGCTGGATGCTGTTGGGCTGAAGTCCCTCTTTGCGCCGTGGCTGGGAAAAGAGGAATACGCACTGACCACGCTGGCGCTGATCTCGGTCTGGCAGTTCGTGGGCATCCCGATGATGCTGATCTATGCCGCCCTGCTGACCATCCCCGAAGAAATCCTTGAGGCTGGAGAGATCGACGGCATCACCGGGGCCTCGGCTTTCTGGAAGATCAAACTGCCGCTGATCCTGCCCTCGATCGGGATCATCTCGATCCTGACCTTCGTGGGCAACTTCAACGCGTTCGACCTGATCTATGCCTCACAAGGCGCGCTGGCCGGTCCCGATTTCTCAACCGATATTCTGGGCACCTTCATGTATCGCACCTTCTTTGGCTTCCAGCTGCAACTGGGCGACCCGCATATGGGTTCCGCCATCGCCGGGGCCATGTTCGCAATCATCCTGGTGGGCGTCTGCATCTATCTGTTCGGCATCCAGACCCGGATGCGCCGGTATCAACTGTGAGGGCCAAGTGATGAACAAAGCACGCCAAAACCCCCTCAACACCGCAGCAATGCATGCCGGGTTGATCCTGTACACGCTGATCGCGCTGTTCCCGGTCTTTGTGATCCTGATCAACAGCTTCAAAACCCGCCGGTCGATCTTTCGCGAACCGCTGTCCCTGCCCAACGCAGACAGTTTTTCGCTGATCGGCTATGAGACGGTGATGAAGCAGGGGGATTTCTTCCTCTACTTTCAGAACTCGATGATCGTCACCGTGGCGTCGTTGTTCTTTATCCTGCTGTTCGGTGCCATGGCGGCCTATGCGCTGTCCGAATACCAGTTCAAAGGCAACCTGCTGATGGGCCTGTATCTGGCACTGGGGATCATGATTCCGATCCGCATCGGCACTGTCGCAATCCTTGAGATGATGGTGGCGACCGGGTTGGTGAACTCACTTTGGGCGCTGATCCTGGTCTATACGGCACAGGGTTTGCCGCTGGCTGTGTTCATCCTGTCCGAATTCATGCGACAGGTCAGTGATGATCTTAAGAATGCCGGGCGCATTGATGGGCTGTCGGAATATACGATCTTCTTCCGGCTGGTGCTGCCACTGGTGCGGCCCGCCATGGCGACGGTGGCCGTATTCAACATGATCCCGATCTGGAACGACCTTTGGTTCCCGCTGATCCTGGCCCCCGCAGAAGAGACCAAGACCCTGACGCTGGGTAGCCAGGTCTTTATCGGTCAATTTGTCACCGACTGGAACGCGGTCCTGTCAGCCTTGTCGATGGCAATCCTGCCGGTCCTGGTTCTCTATGTCATATTCTCACGCCAGCTGATCCGCGGCATCACGTCAGGGGCTGTCAAATGACACGTGTTCTGATCGCAGGTCTTGGCAATATGGGGTTCAGCCACGCGCTGGCGCATCACCATCACCCGGACGTGCAAATTGCCGGGCTGGTGAACCGATCCGGGCGCGTGGATCACCCCGATCTGGCGGATTATCCTGCCTATTCGGATTTCGAAACCGCGCAGGCCGAAACAAACCCGGATCTGGTCGTGATCGCCACCTATTCCGACAGCCATGCGGATTATGCCTGTGCGGCGATGGAAGCCGGGGCGCATGTCTTTGTAGAGAAACCGCTGGCCACCAATGTCGCTGATGCGCGGCGCGTGGTCGAAACCGCCACCCGACTGAACCGCAAATTGGTTGTTGGCTACATCCTGCGCCACCACCCCTCGTGGGTGCGGCTGATTGCCGAGGCCCGCAACCTGGGTGGGCCTTATGTATTCCGCCTGAACCTGAACCAGCAATCCAGCGGCGCGGAATGGGAGACGCATAAAGCGTTGATGCAGACCACCTCGCCCATCGTGGATTGCGGCGTTCACTATGTCGATGTGATGTGCCAGATCACCGATGCCCGGCCCGTCCGTGTCCACGGAATGGGTCTGCGCCTATCCGATGAGATCGCGCCCGACATGTACAATTACGGGCAGTTTCAGGTGGTTTTCAATGACGGCTCGGTCGGCTGGTATGAGGCCGGCTGGGGCCCGATGATGTCGGAAACCGCATTCTTCGTGAAAGATATAGTGTCGCCCAACGGTTCGGTCTCGATCACCGACGGGAACAAGGGCGCCTCGGCGGATATTGACGGCCACACAAAGGTTGGCGGTCTGCTAGTCCACACACCGCAAGGCGACCACACAATCGACATGCCCGGTGAACCCGGTCACCAGGAACTCTGCGATGCCGAGCAGGGCTTTATGCTGCGCGCCATCGCCGAAGACATAGACCTGACGCGTCATATGAATGACGCTGTCCAATCCCTTGCCATTTGCCTGGCCGCAGATGAAAGCATCCGCACTGGCCAGCCCGTTTCCTTTGAGGAGCAAGCGACATGACCGCCCTGACGCTGAACAAAATCAATAAATCCTTCGGCAATGTGCATGTCCTAAAAGACATCACGCTTGAAGTCGAAGACGGCGAGTTTGTCGTCTTTGTCGGCCCTTCGGGCTGTGGCAAATCCACCCTGTTGCGGGTGATTGCGGGGCTCGAGGATGCATCGTCCGGTGAGATCAACATTGGCGGGCAGCAGGTCAATCTGGTGCCGCCATCCAAGCGCGGCATCGCGATGGTCTTCCAAAGCTATGCGCTTTACCCGCATCTCAGCGTGCGCGGCAACATGACCCTGGCGCTGAAGCAGGAAAAGCAGCCCAAATCGGAAATCGAAGGCCGCGTGGCCAAAGCCAGCCGGATGCTGAACCTCGAGCCCTATTTGGATCGCTTCCCCTCGGAATTGTCGGGCGGTCAGCGTCAGCGGGTTGCCATTGGCCGCGCCATCGTGCGCGAACCCAAACTGTTCCTGTTTGATGAGCCTCTGTCCAATCTGGATGCCGCGCTTCGCATGAATACGCGAATCGAGATCGCCAACCTGCACCGAGCGCTGGATGCGTCGATGATCTATGTCACCCATGATCAGACCGAGGCCATGACATTGGCCGACAAGATCGTCGTTCTGCGTGACGGCCGGGTAGAACAGATCGGTAGCCCGATGGAACTGTATAACAATCCCGCCAACCAGTTTGTGGCAGGGTTCCTCGGCTCGCCGTCAATGAATTTTCTGCCTCAAGGATTGCTCAACGAAAGCGGTCGGAACACGATCGGCATTCGGCCCGAGGATCTGTTCCTTGCAGATGACGGCCCGCTCACTGCACGCGTCAGCCATGTTGAGAAGCTGGGCGGAGACACAAATGTCATCGCGCAGATCAACGAACACACCATAACCGCCCGGCTGTTTGGCCAGCATGCGATATCCGAAGGGCAGGAATTGCGTTTCGCCTATTCTCCGGGCAAGGCCTATCGGTTCAATGCGGACGGTCAGCGCCTTACCTGACCGCTTTTCCTGTCAAAAAGCCAATAAAAACAAGATGTGATCAGCCCGTTTTGACGGGCTGATCACATCGGCGTATCCTAACGCATCCAAAGTTTATCTGTTTCCTGAGTATCCCGGCATCATTGTTAATGGTGCTGTTATTACCCTGTCACAAATGCCCCCTAAATCCGTTTCATCGACTTTTCACAGACAGCCAGGAGCAATCCATGAAAGACGTTGACCCTACCACACTTTCCGCCGACGACTGGGACGAGCTGCATTTCCCCCGCCCCGAAGAAAACGACTTTGACCGTGTCGTCGAAAGCGCCATTTCCCGCCGTGGATTTCTGTCCGGCGTCGTGGCTTTCGGCTCTGGCGCGGCTGCGTTGGGAACCGGCCTGCTTGGCTCGACCTCGGCGCAGGCACAGGCTGCATCCCGCTTTGCCTTCACACCAATCGCCGCACAGACCGACGGCACCGTCCATGTGCCCGAAGGGTACGACTGGCAGATCCTGATGCGCTGGGGTGATCCACTGTTTTCGGATGCCGATGGCTATGACCTCGCCGAGGGCGGCCCGGTTGAGAACTCGGACCGCATCTTTGGCGAGAATACCGACGGCATGGAGACCTTTACCTTCCAGGGTCATGAGCTGATTGCGATCAATCACGAATATCCGAACGGTAAAATCAACCTGCCAGCCGCGCGGGAAGGTGTTCCGGCCAGTGCTGACGACGTGCGCAAACTGCAGAACCTGCAAGGCGTGACCGTGATGGAAATCACCGAAGGCCCCGAAGGTTGGTCGGTGGTCAAGGACAGCCCGTTCAACAGGCGCATTCACCACAACACGCCGATGGCTATCGTCGGCCCCGCCGCTGGCCACGACCTGCTGAAGACCGAGGCCGACCCGACCGGCACAACCTCGCTGGGCACTATGAACAACTGCGGTGCAGGCAAGACGCCCTGGGGCACCTATCTGACCTGTGAAGAGAACTTTAACGGCTATTTCGGCTCCAGCGACGAAAACGCCAGCTACGATCAGAAGGTCGCGGACGGCTTCAAGCGCTATGGTGTCAAAGCCGAAAGCTGGAACGGCTACGAGCTGTTCGACCCACGGTTCGATACCTCCAAAAACCCCAATGAGCCGCACCGGGTGGGCTGGATCGTCGAAATCGACCCGACCAAACCGGACAGCACCCCGGTCAAACACACTGGTCTGGGTCGCTTCAAGCATGAGAATGCCGAGGTGACTCTGGCCGCTGATGGCCGCGTGGTTGTCTATATGGGCGATGATGAGCGGGGCGAGTATCTGTACAAATTCGTCTCGAACGGAACCTATCAGCCCGGCGGCGAAACCCAGAGCCTGTTGAACGACGGCACGCTTTACGTGGCGAAATTCAATGACGACATGACAGGCACCTGGCTGCCGCTGACGCCGGATGCAACCGGCATGGATGCGGCGGATATTGCGATCTTCACCCGAATGGCGGCGTCCAAGGCGGGTGGCACGACCATGGATCGCCCTGAATGGGTCGCGTCCAGCCCGGTAGCGGTCGAAGCCTATTGCTGCCTGACCAACAACAAGAACCGCGGCGTGAAACCAAATGCCGGGGGTGATGATACGTCGACCAACGGCCCCAACCCGCGTGAAGCCAATAAATACGGCCAGATTGTCCGCTGGAAACCCGCCGATGACGATCACGCAGCCGACGCGTTCGTCTGGGATCTCTATGTCATGGCGGGAAATCCGACGGTGCACTCTGACGCCCGCGCCGGGTCGGCCAATGTGAACGAGGGCAACCTGTTCAACTCACCCGACGGAATGACCATTGACTCGACTGGTCTGGTCTGGATCCAGACCGACGGCAATGACGACAACGAAGAAGACTTTGCAGGCCACGGCAACAACCAGATGCTGGTCGGCGATCCGGTCACTGGCGAAATCGCCCGTTTCATGACCGGTCCGAAAGGATGTGAGGTCACGGGGCTGGCTTGGTCCAGCGATCTGCGCACCATGTTTGTCGGCATTCAGCATCCCGGCAGCGAATGGCCGGATGGAGGCACACCGCGCTCGTCGGTGATCACGATCAAGCGCACCGACAACGGGCTGGTCGGTTAAGCTGTTCCAGATTGTCCCCGGTCCTATGGGTCGGGGAGGTCTATTCCTCAGATATCCTTACCCGGCGGCTCCAACGGTCCGCCCGGAGCCATCAGGTGGCGCTCGGACAGCCAGGGGTTAAGCTCCAAAGCATGTGACAGTGCCGCACGGGCTTCATCAATCCGATGCAAGCCAAGCAGCGTTAGGGCGCGCCCGCTGATCGCCGCGACATGGTTCGGAGACAGCTCGATCGCCTTGTCCAGATCCGGCAACGCAGATGCGAAATCCTGGCTAAGATAATATGCAAAGGCGCGCTGATTGTACCCCTCGGCATAGTGCGGGCAGTATTCGATGAGCTTGTCAAACTCCTCGATGGCGCCCCGAAGGTCCCAGCCACTGCGGCGGGTCATACCCCGGTCCAGCACGGCCTGCGCAACAGCGTCGGGCGCATCGGTCCAGAACTCCCATAATTGATTGGAAAATGTCTGGGCTTCGGCCTCGTTTCCAACATCCTGAATTTGCGCGATTACGGCCGAGATGCTTTCGGTATGATCCGGCGAGGACGGGCATTCTTCAGACCAGGCGACACCCGGAGGGGCCGCCAACACTAGCAGAGGGAACACAAAACGCTTCATACGCGTATGGTGACGCGCTTGCGCAATTCGTCAACCCACCCTGTCCAAAGCGCCTGAAACAACGGTTTCCTTAACTGCCTCCATCGCCACAAAGGTCGAGGTATTCGCCACATGCGGAAGCGAGGATATCTTCTCAGCCAAAACGGCGCGGTATTCCGACATTGAACCAGTGCGGATTTTCAGCAGATAGTCGAAATTCGACGCGATCATATGGGCTTGCTCGATTTCGGGCACCTTGCGGACTGCGGCGTTAAACTCGGCCAGTGCCTTCTCTCTCGTGTCGGTCAGGCGCACCTCGACAAAAGCCACATGGTCCAGCCCCAGTCGGATCGGGTCCAGTAGGGCGCGATACCCGGTGATCACCCCGCTAGCCTCAAGTCGCTTTAGACGCGCCTGGGTTGGGGATTTCGACAGCCCGATCCGCCGCGCAAGGTCGGCAACTGATATGCGCCCATCCTCTGAGAGAATCGCCAAGATCGCTCGATCAAACCGATCCAAATCCGGAAAGTTCATTTGCACGGCATTATCCCCTAAATACAGTCTATCCGACCAGATGAATTAAAAAATACGGCAATCGTCCTGAGAAATCGACATTATATTCAACAAAAGCCTGGAGGATTCATGTCACACAGCCTGAGCACCCATATCGACAGCCAAACCTACGCTGATCAAACCGCCGTTCTCGACAATCTTATCGATCATGCCGCGCTGTCTGAAACTGATCGCGCCCAAATCTGTTCGGCGGCCGCCCAGCTGGTGCGTGATATCCGATCCAGCACGTCGCCCGGCATGATGGAGGTCTTTCTGGCCGAATATGGCCTGTCCACCGACGAGGGTGTGGCGCTGATGTGTCTGGCCGAAGCGCTGCTGCGCGTTCCGGATGCCGACACGATCGACGCACTGATCGAAGACAAGATCGCGCCGTCCGACTGGGGCAAGCATCTTGGGCAATCCTCCTCGCCGCTGGTGAATGCCTCGACCTGGGCGCTGATGCTGACCGGTAAAGTTCTCGACGACGGCAAGCCCTCGCCTGTCAGTGCCCTGCGAGGTGCGATCAAAAGACTGGGTGAACCGGTTATCCGCACGGCCGTCGGGCGCGCAATGAAGGAAATGGGCCGTCAGTTCGTGCTGGGCGAGACCATCCAGTCGGCCATGGAACGTGCCAGCGGGATGGAGGCCAAGGGCTATACCTATTCCTACGATATGCTGGGTGAAGCCGCACGGACCGAGGCCGACGCGGCCCGATATCATTTGTCTTATTCCCGTGCCATCACCGCCATTGCAGAGGCCTGCACCCATGATGACATTCGGGCCAATCCGGGCATCTCGGTCAAGCTGTCGGCGCTGCACCCCCGGTATGAGCTGGCCCAGGAACAGCGTGTGATGGCCGAGCTTGTCCCCCGCCTGCGCGCCCTGTGCCTTTTGGCCAAAGCCGCTGGCATGGGCCTGAATATCGACGCCGAAGAGGCCGACCGCCTGTCGCTGTCCCTGCAGGTCATCGAAGCGGTGATGGCCGAGCCTGCACTCGCAGGATGGGACGGGTTCGGAATTGTGGTTCAGGCCTATGGTCCGCGTGCTGGAATCGCACTGGACGCGCTCTATGGAATGGCCGAGCGTTATGACCGCAAACTGATGGTGCGGCTGGTCAAAGGCGCCTATTGGGATACCGAGATCAAGCGCGCTCAGGTAGAAGGCGTCGAGGGTTTTCCGGTGTTTACCAGCAAGGCCGTGACCGATGTCTCCTATATCGCCAATGCGCGAAAATTGCTGGGTATGACCGACCGGATTTACCCGCAGTTCGCCACCCATAACGCCCATACGGTCAGCGCCATTCTTCAGATGGCCACTGATCAGCCTTTCGAATTCCAGCGCCTGCACGGCATGGGGGAAACCCTGCACCATCTGGTTAAGGACGCAAACAACACACGCTGCCGCATATACGCGCCTGTCGGGGCCCATCGTGACTTGCTGGCCTACCTGGTGCGGCGACTGCTTGAGAATGGTGCGAACTCTTCATTCGTGAACCAAATCGTGGATGATACTGTTCCCCCGGAGGAGGTTGCAGCCGATCCGTTTCTCACTCTCCTCGAACCGGCGCTCCCCATTCCAACCGGACCCGAGCTGTTTCAACCCGAGCGGCCCAATTCGCAGGGGTTTGACCTACGGCACATTCCCACTTTGGACCGGGTCAACGCCGCGCGGGACGCGTTTCGGACGCATCACTGGTATGCGCGCCCGTTGTTGTCCGGCGATGCGCGGCCCGATGACGATCAGCCCATCGTCAACCCCGCACAGTCGCGGGATCGCCCCGGTGCTGTTGCCCCGGCCAGCGCACAAGATGTCGAGCTTGCTTTGACTGCAGCCACCCCCTGGCAGGTAGTGGCAGATCAACGCTCGCAGGTTCTGAACGCCGCCGCCGACCTTTACGAGACCCATTTCGGTGAGCTTTTCGCCCTGCTGACCCGTGAGGCTGGTAAGTCCCTGCCCGATGCAGTCGCCGAACTGCGCGAGGCGGTAGATTTCCTGCGCTATTATGCGGCGAATATACCCGACGCAGAACCAGCGGGTGTGTTCACCTGCATCAGCCCGTGGAACTTTCCGCTGGCCATTTTCACCGGTCAAATATCCGCCGCTTTGGCCACTGGGAATGCGGTATTGGCAAAGCCCGCACCGCAGACACCATTGATCGCGCATCGCGCCGTTGAATTGCTGCACGAGGCCGGAGTGCCACGCAGGGCGCTACAGTTGCTGCCGGGCGGTCCATCGGTGGGCGCAGCCCTGACCTCGGACCCGAGGGTGTCGGGAGTGGCCTTTACCGGCTCGACCGGGACCGCCCTGAAAATCCGTGCGGCCATGGCCGGAAACTTGCGACCGGGAACGCCTCTGATCGCGGAAACCGGTGGCTTGAATGCGATGATCGTGGACAGCACCGCCCTGCCCGAACAGGCGGTTCAGTCGATCATCGAAAGCGCATTCCAATCAGCGGGACAAAGGTGCTCGGCGTTGCGCTGTCTTTATGTCCAAGAAGACATTGCCGATGATCTTCTGACCATGCTGACAGGGGCCATGGACGCGCTGCTGGTTGGCGATCCCTGGCTGATTTCAACCGATTGCGGCCCCGTGATCGACGAAGATGCCCGCCTTGGAATCGCTGATCACATCGCATTGGCACGGTCCGAAGGGCGTGTCCTGAAAGAGATGTCCGTCCCTGGCGACGGCACGTTCATCGCCCCAACCCTTATCGAAATCCCCGGCATTGCCGAGTTGGAGCGCGAGGTGTTTGGCCCCGTCCTGCATGTAGTGCGGTTCAATTCCTCGGAGTTGGATCAGATCATCGCCGATATCAACGCCACAGGATACGGGCTGACCTTTGGCCTGCACACACGGATCGACGACCGCGTTCAGCACATCACCGAAGCTGTTCATGCCGGAAACATCTACGTCAATCGCAACCAGATCGGCGCCATAGTTGGATCGCAACCCTTTGGCGGCGAGGGCCTGTCGGGGACCGGCCCAAAGGCGGGCGGGCCGAACTACCTGACCCGTTTCTGCGCCCCGGACCGGAAGGTCAGTCCCGAGCAATGGTCCACCGATATAACCGATCTACCATTGCCAGAAGGAAAATCTGCTGAGATCAAAGCCCGGTTGCTGCCCGGTCCGACGGGTGAATCGAACCGCCTGAGTGAATTCTCACGCGCACCGCTATTGTGTATGGGCCCCGGAGTTGAAGCCGCACAAGCGCAGGCCAACGCGGTCAAAGCACTGGGCGGGCGGGCTATCACTGCTATCGGCGCGTTAGACCTGCACCGGCTTGAAAACCTGACTGGATTCTCGGGCGTATTGTGGTGGGGCGACGACGCAACCGGTCAGGAAATCGAGCGTCATCTGTCCCGGCGTGCAGGCCCAATCATCCCTCTGATCCCCGGCCTGCCAGATCGCACCCGCGTTCTGGGAGAACGACATGTCTGTGTCGACACCACTGCTGCGGGTGGGAATGCCGCATTGCTGGGGGGTGCGGCCTAAACAGGCCTTGACGCTGGGCAGCCAACCGCCCAGCGTCGCACCATGTTTCCAATTCGTGACCATAACCCTTCGGGACGCACACCGTATGTCATCTATCTGTTGATGGCTGCAAATATCCTGATTTTCCTCAGCTATGCGGGAAGCATGGAGAACCAGCGGCTGATCACCCAGCTGTATACCGACTTTGCGGTGGTGCCCGCCCGGATTACGGACGGCTATACGCTTGAGACCCTCGTGACCTCGATGTTCCTGCATGGCGGCTGGATGCATCTGGCAGGAAACATGCTGTTCCTGTGGATCTTCGGCGACAACCTCGAAGACGAGATGGGCCACCTGCCCTTTCTGCTGTTCTATCTTGCCGCCGGTATCGGGGCCGGTCTGATCCACGTCGTCACAGCGCCACAATCTCTGGTCCCTACGATTGGTGCGTCTGGCGCAATAGCTGGCGTCATGGGTGGCTATTTGTTGATGTTCCCCAAAGCGCGCGTGGACATCCTGCTTGTTCTGGTGATCTATTTTCGTGTCTTCTCGATCCCGGCGTTTGTCATGCTAGGCGTGTGGCTGGGTATGCAGTTCATTGGGAGCCTGTCAAGCAACCCCGACGAGGGCGGCGTCGCCTATTGGGCCCATACCGGGGGCTTCCTTGTTGGTTTGCTCTTGTGCATACCCCTTTGGTTGCGGCGCGGTGCGAGTGACTATTGGAACCGCACCCATGGGCATCCGCCCCATCCAGAGCACAAATACAAGCTGTCACAATCCCGCATCCCCCGCATCCCGCGCCGGTAAGCGCCCACCGCTGAGCAAGGTAACCTCTTGCGCGGCGGCTTGTACCAATCCGCCCAATTCCGGCGCGCGTTCAGTGCTGAACCGGGCGGTAGGGCCAGATACGGAAATGCCCGCACAGGGTTCCCCCCGGTCGTTGAAGATGGCCGCACCGATGCATGACATCCCCTCGTATCGTTCCTCCCGATCATGCGACCACCCGCGGGCCCGGGTCTGATCCAGATCGCTTTGTAGTGCATCGCCGGGCACCAGTGTTTGAGGCGTGAAGACCTTTGTGTCCAACGTGCCCAGCGCCTTGATCAATGCAGCCTCGTTCAACGCGGCCAAGATCGCCTTACCGGTGCCCGAGGCATACATCGGTGTCCGCGCGCCCGGAGGAAAAAAGGCCCGGATCGGATTGGCCGTTTCGACCTGCCCCACAAACACCACTTCGGCCCCGTCCGGAACGGCTAGATTCGCCGTCTCGCCGCTATCTTGCATCAGCCGGCGTAAAATGGGCCTTCCGATTTCGATAACACCATTACGGCGTAGAAAGGACGCTCCGGTGCGATAGGTCTCGATCCCGATCATCCATTCTTGACGCTCTTCATCAAAGGCGACGAAACCGTGCTTCTGCAGCGTCACCAGAATTCGATGTGTTGTGGCCGTGGGCACATCAACTTCGCGCGCCAAATCGCTGAGTGCTGCGCGTTCCAGACGGGCCACTGTGGTCAAAACGCTCAGCGCCCGATCCAGCGATTGCATGGTCCCGGCCGAGCTTTCCTTGAACAGCGATTTTGGTCTGCCGCGTGGCCTTTTCTGCGTTTCCATCCCAGGCATTTCCTTTCAGCTGTCCAAAGTTTCTCGCGTCCGGATTTCTTGTACGTAAAAATGAAAAACGGAAAAGTTTAATATATCAGTAGCTTAATATTTATCTTCAATAAATGAAAATATTTTTCAAGAAAATTGCGTAATGCAGCTTTTTCCCAGACACTTATCTCCAAAGCAGAGGAACAAGCCATGTCGAACCAAAACCCGGTTTTCATTCCCGGCCCGACCAACATACCTGATAGATTGCGCCTGGCCATGCAGGTCCAGACGCAGGATCATCGCGCGCCGGACTTTGTCCAGACATTTGCACCCGTACTGGAAGACACCAAGAAGGTCTTTGATACCGCTGCGGCCCAGATCGTTACCTTTCCCGCCAGCGGCACAGGTGGATGGGAGGCTGCAATCACCAACACGCTCAGCCCCGGTGATAAGGTCCTGATAGCGCGCTATGGCGTTTTCAGCCACCGCTGGATTGATCTGTGCACACGTCACGGGCTTGACGTTCAGGTCATCGACTGCCCTTGGGGCAGCGGCGCTCCCGCTGACCAATTTCAGACGGTTCTGACTGGGGACAAAGCGCATGAAATTCGCGCCGTTCTGGTCACTCATAATGAAACGGCGACAGGGGTGCTTTCGGATATCGGGGCTGTAAGGCGGGCGATGGATACCGCCAATCATCCGGCGCTTTTGATGGTGGACTGCGTCAGCTCTTTGGCCTCTGTACCGTTTGAGTTCGACCGCTGGGGCGTCGACATCGCGGTTTCGGGATCGCAGAAGGGATTCATGCTGGCCACTGGCATGGCCATCCTTTGCGTCAGCCAGAAAGCGCTGGACGCGATGGAAACCGCAGAGCTGCACCGGACCTTTTTCGATTTCCGGGATATGATGGCGGCCAATGCGACCGGAGGGTTTCCCTATACACCACCCCTGCAACTGATCTACGGGCTGCGTGAAAGCCTGAAGATGCTGTTTGAAGAAGGCTTACCGAATGTTTACGCCCGTCATCATCGGCTTGCCGAGGGCGTCCGGCGCGCCGTCGATGCTTGGGGGCTGGAACTGGTTGCTCAATCGCCAGAACTTTACTCGGACACGGTCAGCGCAATCTACGTGCCCGAAGGGTTCGACAGCAACATTCTGACCGACCATGCCTTTAACACCTACGGGATGTCCTTTGGTGTTGGCTTGGGCCAGTTGCACGGCAAGGCGTTCCGTATTGGGCATCTGGGCAGTCTGACAGATGCGATGGTCCTGTCCGGGCTCTGTACGATCGAGATGGCAATGGCCGATCTAAGCTATCCGATCACATTGGGCTCTGGCGTCGCCGCAGCCCAGGAACACTTTCGCGCCACACCCGGCAACCGAACCGAGGTCGCGGCGTAAGGAGAATGACAATGTTGGATCACCCCTCTGCCGCGGATCTGACGATCGAGGACATGCGAGTCGCGCATGATCGGATCAAACCGCATATCCGCCGAACTCCGGTCATGGTTTCGGACCACCTGAATGACCTGACCGGCGCGCAGCTGTTCTTTAAATGCGAAAATTTCCAAGAAGCCGGGGCCTTTAAGGTGCGTGGGGCCTGCAACGCTGTATTCGGCCTTGCAGACCATTTGATGCCCAAGGGTGTCTGCACGCATTCCAGCGGCAATCACGCCTTGTCTTTGTCTTATGCGGCCGGCCGCCGCGGTATTCCGTGCAACGTGGTCATGCCGCGCACAGCCCCGCAGGCCAAGAAGGATGCAGTTCGCCGATATGGCGGTACAATCACCGAATGTGACCCTTCGACAAGCTCGCGCGAAGCAACATTTGCCGAGGTTCAGGCCCGAACCGGTGGCGAATTTGTTCACCCCTATAACGACCCGCGTGTGATTACCGGTCAGGCCACCTGCTCCGCCGAACTGCTGGAACAGACTGGTGGTATGGACGCCGTTATCGCGCCCATCGGCGGTGGCGGCATGATTTCAGGCACCTGTCTGACGGTTTCGAACCTTGCGCCCGAGACCGCAATTTATGCAGCGGAACCGGAACAGGCGGATGACGCCTACCGGTCCTTCAAGGCCGGGCATATCATCGCAGATGACGCCCCCAAGACAGTCGCGGATGGGCTGCTGGTGCCCCTGAAAGAAAACACCTGGCATTTCGTATCCAACCACGTGACCGATATTTTTACCGCCTCGGAAGAGGAAATCATCGAAGCGATGAAACTGACCTGGAAGCACCTGCGCGTGGTGATGGAGCCGTCTTCGGCGGTTCCTCTGGCAACCATTTTGAAGAACCCAGAGGTTTTCCGAGGCAAGCGCATTGGCGTCATCGTGACCGGTGGCAATGTAGACTTGGACAAACTGCCCTGGCTGAAAGGGTAAGGAGAAACAACATGAACAAGACCGTAAATTTTGAAGACCTCGAGGTCGGCTTCGACATCCCTGCCGCGATCGGCATGGACGAAAGCGAGATACAGACGCCTTGCCTGATCCTTGATCTGGACGCGCTAGAGAGCAACATCCGAAAGATGGGCGATTTCGCAAAGGCCCATGGGATGCGCCATCGTGTTCATGGCAAGATGCACAAATCGGTCGATGTGGCCAAGCTGCAGGAACGGTTGGGCGGTTCGGTCGGCGTCTGCTGTCAGAAAGTGTCGGAAGCCGAGGTATTTGCCCGTGGCGGCATTACGGACATCCTTGTATCCAACCAGGTGCGCGACCCGGCCAAGCTTGACCGACTGGCACGGCTGCCCAATTTCGGCGCACGTATCATTGTCTGCGTGGACGATATCGATAATATCTCCGACCTGTCGGCTGCCGCTTCGCGTCACGGCACAGAACTGGAAGTGTTCATCGAGATCGACTGCGGCGCAGGGCGCTGTGGTGTAACCACGACATCGGCGGTCATCGAGATTGCCAAAGCTGTGCAAGCAGCGCCAAATCTGAAATTCACCGGCATTCAGGCCTATCAGGGTGCGATGCAACATCTCGACACCTATGAGGCCCGTAAAGAGAAGCTGGATGTAGCCATTGCCATGGTCAAAGACGCTGTCGCCGGGTTGAAAGCAGAAGGGATCGAGTGCGAGCTGGTTTCGGGCGGCGGCACCGGTTCCTATTACTTCGAAAGTAACTCGGGCGTTTACAACGAATTGCAATGCGGCTCTTACGCCTTCATGGACGCGGATTATGGGCGGATTCTGGATCAGAACGGCCAGCGGATTGATCAGGGAGAATGGGAAAATGCGCTGTTCATCCTGACCAGCGTCATGAGCCACGCCAAAGCAGACAAGGCCATCTGCGACGCCGGCCTCAAGGCGCAGTCGGTCGATAGCGGCCTGCCCTTTGTGTTCGGGCGTGATGATGTCGAATACCTCAAGTGCTCGGACGAGCATGGGGTTATCGGGGATCCAGACGGCGTACTGAAAGTCAATGACAAGCTGCGGTTGGTGCCGGGCCACTGTGACCCGACCTGCAATGTCCATGATTGGTATGTGGGCGTACGGGGCGGCAAAGTCGAAGCCCTGTGGCCGGTCTCGGCCCGCGGGAAAGCCTATTGAGATGAGGGATGTTATGAAAAGCGACGGCCTGCTGATTGTAGGCGAAGATCTGTGCGAGAAACTGGTAGGACGCCAGCAGGCCTTTGACGCTGTACAAGCTGTGTTCGGTGCGATGGCTAAAGGTGGCGCGTGGAACTTTCCCGTTATCCGCGAGGCTTTGGGCCATGCCGACGCTCTCTATGGGTTCAAATCGGGATTTGACCGCGACGGTCAGGTGCTGGGCCTCAAATCCGGTGGATACTGGCCGGGCAATGCGGCGAAGGGCCTGACCAACCACCAATCCACGGTGTTTCTGTTCGACCCCGATACCGGGCGATTGTCCGCGCTTGTCGGGGGCAATTACCTGACAGCGGTGCGCACAGCGGCCTCTTCGGCGGTTTCGATCGCGCATCTGGCGCGGCAAGACGCAAGAGTACTTGGTATGGTCGGGGCCGGACATCAGTCAACTTTCCAGCTGCGGGCGGCGGCGGAACAGCGCGACTTCGAAAAGGTCATTGCCTGGAACCCGCATCCCGACATGCTGCCCCGCCTTGCAGCTGTGGCCACTGAGGTTGGGTTGGAATTCGAGGCCGTCAGCCAAAAGGAGCTGGGCGCACAGGCGGATGTGATCATCACCATCACCTCGGCTTTTGAGCCGCTCTTGATGAAAGACTGGATCAAGCCCGGCACGCATCTGGCTTGCATGGGCACCGACACCAAAGGCAAACAGGAGGTTGACGCGGATCTCGTCGCTGCGGCGACTGTCTTTACCGACGAGGTCGCCCAGTCCGTGACAATCGGCGAGGCCCAACATGCCATCAGCCTTGGCGCCTTGACCGAGGATGCAATCGCGCCCATCGGCGCCGTCATCAATGGTGACCATCCCGGTCGGACAAGCGACGATCAGATCACTCTGTTTGATGGAACCGGGGTCGGGTTGCAGGATCTTGCAGTCGCCTCAGTCGCTGCACGATTGGCTGAAGAGGCGGATCTAGCCCAGCGCGCGACCCTCTGAAACGAAAAAGCGCGCCTCAATCGGGCGCGCTTGTTTGACCTGTCTGTTGGTGGCTCAGCCCCGGATGACCTTGGAAAACTGATCAAAGATGGGCTCGTTGGAACAGATGACCTCGCCGTCCTCCAGCACGTTACCTTCCGGGTTCAAAGCCTGCACAAAGCCACCAGCCTCTTTCACGATGATGATCCCGGCGGCAACATCCCAGGCATTCAGACGGCGTTCCCAAAAGCCTTCATACCGGCCAGCAGCAACATAAGCCATGTCCAGCGCTGCTGCGCCCCACCGACGTACACCGGCGCAGACTGGCATCAGACGCGCCAGATCCTGCAGGGTCGCAGGCAAGTCAGACCGTCCGCCAAAAGGCAGCCCGGTCGAAAAGATCGACTCGATCATGCGGTGACGACCCGAAACGCGGATACGGGTGTCGTTCATCCAGGCGCCTTCGCCATTTTCTGCAAAGAACATCTCGTCCTTGGCGGCGTCATAGATCACACCGGCAACAATTTTGCCTTTATGTTCCAACGCGATCGAGATCGCCCAGTGCGGCAGGCCGTGCAGAAAATTCGTGGTGCCATCCAGCGGATCCACAATCCAGCGGCGGGTGGGATCTTCGCCGGCAATCTCGCCGCCCTCTTCGGCCAGCCAGCCATAGGTCGGGCGCGCGCCAAGCAGTTCCTCTTTCAGGATCGCCTCGGCTGCAATGTCTGCCTTGGACACAAAATCCCCGGCGCCTTTCATCGACACCTGAAGGTTCTCGACTTCACGAAAATCCTTGACCAGTGAACGCCCCGCTTTGCGCGCGGCTTTGATCATGATGTTGAGGTTTGCACTGCCAACCATTGTCCAAAGGCTCCTGTCCGGTCAAACCGCGCGTATACTGGGGCAATGCGCCCTTGCCAAGAGGAATGATACGCATAGCAGACCCGCGTTTTGTGCCTATTGCTCCTGCAGCTTGCGCGCCTCGGTTTTGGCCAGCTTGATCAGCTCTTGCACAAAGGGTTTCTCAAGGTCCTCGGTGCGCACTGCAGCATAAAGGCGACGTGTTACGCCCGCCTTGGTCAGCGGGCGGGTAACATAGTCGGAATTATACTTCACCTCACGCACGACCCAGTCCGGCAGCACCGAAATCCCCCGGTTCGACGCGACCAGCAACAGGATCACAGCGGTCAGCTCAACCTGCCGGATTGCGGCCGGTTCAACCCGCGCAGGGATCAGCAGCTGGCTGAATACATCCAACCGTGTACGTTCGACCGGATAGGTAATCAGGGTCTGGCCCCGAAAATCTTCGGCCTCAATGAACTCTTTCTGGGCAAGCGGGTGTGTCGAAGCCGCGACAAACACTGCGTCATAGTCAAAGAGTTCGATGAATTCGACACCGGGCAGATCTTCTGGGTCCGAGGAAACGACCAGATCGACCTCTTCTTTTTGCAAAGCCGGCAAGGCATCAAAGGCTAGGCCGGGGCGGATATCGACATCCACATCGCCCCAGGATTTACGAAAGGATTCCAGCACCGGGAACAGCCACTCAAAACAGGCGTGGCATTCAATGGCGATATGCATACGGCCCGTGCGCCCGTCGCGCAAAGAAGAGAACTCCTGCTGTGTCGCCTCGACCTGCGGCAGGATCTGCTCGGCCAGGCGTAACAGCCGCAAACCGGCCGCCGAAAGTTTCATCGGTTTGGACCGGCGCAAGAACAATTCGACCCCGGCCTGATCCTCTAGGCCTTTGATTTGATGGCTCAACGCGGATTGAGTGATGTTCAGTTGATCTGCGGCACGGGCAAGCCCGCCACATTCATGGATCGCCTTGATCGTACGCAGGTGGCGGAATTCGATATGCATTGCGCGGAACTCATGTTGTTCTTGAATAATATGAGTTTGTCTCACAATGCGTAAGCTGGCACAAGGGTCAGAGATTTCACCCGTGAGGCCGAGATGACAAGACCAGAAGTTTCATTTGAATTTTTCCCGCCACAGACACTTGAGGCTTCATTCCGCCTTTGGGATACGGTGCAAACACTGGCACCGCTTGAACCGCGCTTTGTTTCTGTCACCTATGGCGCGGGGGGCACCACGCGTGAGCTGACGCGCGATGCGGTGGCCACACTGCACAAGTCCTCCGGCCTGCCTGTTGCTGCACATCTGACTTGTGTGGATGCGTCACGTCAGGAAACACTGGAAATCGCAGATACCTTTGCTCGGGCGGGCGTGGAGAACATCGTCGCCTTGCGCGGCGATCCGCCCAAGGGTCAGGATCGGTTCGCGCCGCACCCGGAAGGGTTCGCGGACTCGGTCGAATTAATCGAAGCACTGGCAGAAACCGAGATGTTCAGCATCCGTGTTGGCGCCTATCCGGACAAACACCCGGAAGCACAGGATTTTGCCGCTGATATCGACTGGCTAAAGGCCAAGCTGGACGCGGGTGCCGACGAAGCGCTGACACAGTTCTTCTTTGAGGCCGAGACCTTTTTCCGTTTCCGCGATGCCTGTGAAAAGGCAGGGATCGACAAGCCCATCGTTCCGGGCATCCTGCCAATCGAAAACTGGAAAGGGGCGCGCAACTTTGCCCGCAGATGCGGGACACATATTCCGGATTGGATCGAGAATGCCTTTGAGAAGGCCATTCGTGACGACCGCGAAGACCTGCTGGCCACCGCGTTGTGCACAGAACTTTGTTCAGACCTGATCGAGGGCGGAGTAGACAAGCTCCACTTTTACACACTGAACCGGCCGGAACTGACCCGGGATGTGTGCTTTGCCCTTGGAGTCACACCAAAGGCCGAGCTTCAGAACGTCGCTTGATATCCGCTTGTTTCAGACTGTGCACCCGGGGCTAAAACCCCGGGTGTTTTTGTGGAACAAGTTGGGATTGCCCTGCCTGACAGGGGCCACTTGAACAATCCAACTGAAGCCTTAATCATTGTCGCGATAAACCGTTCAATTCTGTTACAAATTTGACTTTAGCAACCGCCCATTCATTGTGGGGTCGTATAGTTTGTTTATGAGTGAATTTAGTATGGAACCTTTTGACAAGGTTAGTGCCCGCGCCAATGCATTCGGCACACTTGGTCTGGCTCAAAGCGCCAGTTCAGATGACATTCGAGAGGCCTGGCGCGACATCGCATTCGAAGCCCACCCCGATAAGAATGGCGGAGACGGTGCGGCCTTGGCCAACGCCAAGGCGGCCTATGATTTGCTGCGCAGCGAGGGGCTGGCCGGGAAAGGTCTGGCGGGCTCGGCGGCGGGGAAACCACGCCGCCCCCGGTTGCGCAAACGCGTTATTCAGCTGGAAACCCAAGATATTGATGCCTGTCGTGCAATGTTGAATACGGCGCTGCCCCACTTGCAGGACTCCCCGGACACCCCAGTGGACAGTCAAGATGCGGATCGCCTGCAAGATGCTGACCACATTCCGGACGCTGTCGGCTTGCATGGCCGCAACCTGACTTATTTCATTTCCGCACCTGTCTGCGAAGGTGCTAACCGCGTCGCATTGCCGACGAGTGTTCTTGCTGGCACCAAGCGCGTCAAGACAGAGATTCTGAGCTTTCAGTCCAAAGATGCGGGCACGGGCGAAGTTGTCGTACCCGTTGCGCTTGCGACCAAGAAATTTCCGGGCGCCCGCAGCGTCCGGATCAGATTCAACGCCGACCAGCAAACGCAGGATGAGTACTGGTTGACCGGATGACAAACAAAAGCCCGGCAAATCAATGCCGGGCTTTGCATCCGTTGCAGAAATCTCAGTTTGCGACCGGGCCTTCGGAGGTAAACTTCGGGATCACGCTGCTGGAGGCCCCGTCGGCCTCGATGCCCGGCCAGTTTCCTTCAGCCAGATTGATATTGCCGGGAATATCTTCTTCAAAGAACCCGACAACCACATCAGTAATGTTCAGATACAGCTTGTCATCAACAATCCGCCACAGGTTCGGGTTCGCAGGCACCTTGCCGCCGCGTGACACGCCATAGGCGCAGTGACCGTCATATTGCGGCGCATAATAAGCAGGGTTTTCCAAGAACTTGTCCCGGTTCTCTTCGGTCGAGAATGCCCAGGTAACGCCGTTGTATTCGGCCGTAATATCTGACCTTCCGCGGACGGCTTCGGGCTGTGATTGACCGACAGCAACCTGATCCAGACTGCGATAGGCAACCACGTCATATCCTGACACCGCATAGCCGGTGCCGTCCACATACTGATCACCTGCAAGGGCAGGCATGGCAAATGCCAAGGTCGCAGCTAAGGTCCAGGCAAGTCGTTTCATAAGGGCGGTCCTTTTTTATTGGATGGATGATCGGCCCGGAATACGGGGCTGTGCAGAGAATAGGTGATTCCTCGATCGAACGCAGTCCCGCTCGCGTCGCTGTGACATCGAATGAGAAAACGTGAAGTCTTTTGCACTGAATGTTACAAAATCTTCCCAACGGGCAGGGTTGGACTTTGCCCTTTGCAATATTAGCTGTTGAAGCGAACGGATAATTCACCCGAACTTTGCTGAGAAAGGCAAGAAATGAGCGAGCAATCGACCTATACGCCCCCGATGGTCTGGACATGGGACAGCCAAAACGGCGGACAATTCGCTAATATCAACCGCCCGATTGCGGGGGCAACTCATGACAAGGATTTGCCTGCTGGGCACCATCCTCTGCAGCTCTATTCGCTTGCCACTCCGAACGGGGTAAAAGTAACCGTCATGCTGGAAGAGCTTCTGGCGCTAGGCCATGAAGAGGCCGAGTATAACGCTTGGCTGATCAACATCGGCGAGGGAGATCAGTTTAGTTCGGGCTTTGTAGAGGCCAACCCGAACTCGAAGATCCCTGCCCTGTGGGATCGGTCCGGTGAAAAACCAGTGCGCGTGTTCGAAAGTGCCTCAATTCTGTTTCACCTAGCTGAAAGGTTCAACGCATTCCTACCCGAATCCGGGCCAGAACGGACAGAGGTGATGAACTGGGTTTTCTGGCAAATGGGCAGTGCACCATATCTGGGTGGCGGGTTTGGCCATTTCTACGCCTATGCGCCCGAGAAATGGGAATATCCCATCAACCGCTTTGCCATGGAAACCAAGCGGCAGCTGGATGTTCTGGATCGGGAGCTGTCCGAGAAAACCTATATCGCAGGCGAGGATTACTCTATCGCCGATATCGCGATCTGGCCCTGGTACGGACAACTGGTTCTTGGGCGCCTGTACAGCGCAGCCGAGTTCCTAGACGTCGAATCCTACAAGAACGTCATGCGCTGGGCCAAGGAGATTGACGCCCGTCCCGCCGTGAAACGCGGTCGCATGGTCAATCGTGCCTTCGGCGAAAAGCATACACAGCTTCACGAACGCCACGAGGCCGGCGACTTTGAAACGCGCACACAGGACAAGCTGGAGCCGGCAGCCGAGTAAACAAACCGGGCTTCGCGGATCAATCTGCGAAGCCCCATTCTGCCATTACTTAAGCAAAGGCGGTTTATCCGGATCGCGCCCAGGAGCGATATGCGCATTCACACGCGCCTCAGGCTGCGGCAGATCGTACCGCAAACCCACCCGCGCCAAAGACGCTGCGGCCGTGTCACTTGATTTGAAAAAACCTACGTCCATTGCCCCAGCTTCGACCCCGGAAAAGGTAAGCGCTTCGGACGCGGCCTTAGCCAGAGCTGCCTCTGCCCCTTCGACGGCATCGACAAAACCCAGCAAATGCCCGAACCCACCTTCAGCCGTTTTGGTGCTGACCAGATAGGCGGCTTGCGCCAACCCAATGGCCGTAGCCAGCTTGGCGTCCAAAGCTGTCAGCAGTTCGTCAGGCAGCCCCGATGGAGCCAGGAACTCGGACAGGTGCTGTTGCACCTCTTCGGGACCATGCTGCAATGTTTCCGCCAACCAGCCCAATGCCTCGGGCGGGATCAACATCGAGGATGGGGCAACCTCAAGGTTCAACCCGAGCCCGATCCCCTGCCCCGACAACATAGACGATAAAACCCGCCCCGACAGCGCAACATAGGGCACCGGGCGGTCTGCGAAGCGGGCCAGCCGGTCTTCGCGATCGAAAGCCAGCACAAAACGCCCATCTGCCACATCGAACAATTCGGGCGAAATATTCTCGTTCTTTGCCTCTTCCGTCAGCATCAGGAACAGCTCACTGTCAGCCAGCCGTTCAAAGAAACGCAGACGGGCCGCATCATCCTGCGGAGCAGCCTCAGCCGCGGCATGGGCGGCGTCCAGAGCCGAAATCTCAGTCATTCAGAACCTCTTGCACCCGTGCGCGCAAAACCGGCAACAGATCGGCTTCGAACCACGGGTTTTTCTTCATCCATGCCGTATTCCGCCAGGACGGATGAGGCAAGGCAAAGACCCGCGGCGCATAGTCCCGCCAGTTGCGGACGGTTTCGGTGACTGACCCACGTGACTTCAGGTGATATCTATGGGCGTGCCCCCCGACAAGAATGGTCAACGGCACAGGCCCAAGATCCGCCATGACCCGATCATGCCAAGTCTGACCGCATACTGGCGGAGGAGGCAAATCTGCCTTGCGCGCATCATAGCCGGGAAAGCAAAACGCCATTGGAACGATCGAGACACGTGAACGGTCATAAAACAGCTCCTCATCAACACCCAACCACGCCCGAAGCCGATCACCGGAAGGGTCGGTAAAAGGGCGACCCGACGCATGCACACGTGCCCCCGGAGCCTGACCACAGACCAAAATAGGCGTGTCTTTGCGGAACCAGACAATGGGTCTTGGTTCATGCGCGGTTTCGGTTGCCGCAAATCGGTCGGCACAAATACGGCAGGCCTCTATTTCTTTTTCGAGTGGGTTCATGAGATCGCAATCAGTGCCGCATCAGATGGTTGGTGTTCGTAAAGCAAGATAGGTAACACACATCCAGACACCAACAGATGCAAAAGTCACATTACCAAAAACGACCCCCGGAACGCATTGATCATTTGTTTCATAATTCGACATAATGTGGCCTATATGGCACCGTAGAGGTACCGTTCTTTCGCCGGTCCGAACGGCGCAACAACAAGATAAACCCGCAGGCTTTGGATGCTTGAGTTTGAAAATGTCAGCAAGTCCTTTTGGACCGGGACGCGCCGAAAGGTGATTCTGGACAGGGTGTCTTTTCGCGTCGAACTTGGCACTTCCATCGGTATTCTGGCCCCGAACGGTACCGGGAAAACCACCCTGATCAACATGATGGCCGGACTAGAGAAACCCGACGAAGGGGTCATTCGCAAATCCTGCCGCGTCTCTTTTCCGATGGGATTTACCGGCGGAGTTTCAAACAAGCTGTCGGCTCTGGAGAACTCGCGCTATATCGCCAAGATCTATGGTATGGACCCGGACTATGTCGAGGCATATTGCAGTTGGCTGTGTGGCCTGGGTGAATATTTCAATCAACCGCTGGCGACCTATTCATCCGGTATGCGGTCGCGGTTCACATTCGCGTTGATGCTGGCTCTGGATTTCGACATGTACCTCATCGACGAAGGGATGCCGGCCACAACGGATGTTGAATTCAACAAAAAGGCAGGCGACATTCTGCAGGAACGGCTGCGCACAACAACACTGGTCATCGTCTCTCACAACCCGGCCCTGCTTGAAAAATTCGCGCGTCAGGCGGCGGTATTAGTGGATGGTCAGCTTCACTTGTTCGAAACCTTGGAAGAGGCAAAGCAGTTATATGACTACCAAACCCAGGGCTGATAAATACAACTGGCGCCGCAAACGGCGGTCTGCGGGAAATGCCGAAACGCGCGAAGACGCGATCTCGCGCATTCGCCAGGCCACACAGGCGCCCGGCGCAGAAAATGAACCACCAGTAGGGACCGAGATCGACGCTATCAAACGCGAAGGACTGACCGGCCGCCAACTGCGGGTGGCACGTCGTCTTGCCCAGAAAAACGGTCTTGCGGCGACTTCGGACTATGATGCAGTTCGGTTGTTGCGCAAAAAGGGAATTGATCCGTTTGAACGCTCCAGTCTGCTGAACCTTGCCTCGGAAAAGAAAACTTCGGACGAGCAGACGAATGATCGCATCACGATCCACCTGCCCCAGACCGTGAAAGATGCACCAGAGAATCTGCCCGGACCCGAGATGAGCCCGGCCGAGCGGCGTGAACGTGAAATCGGACAGATTCAGAGGGACATCGCCCGCCGCCGCCGTCGCAAACTGTTCGCTCTGTTTGCGCGGCTTGCGGCCTTTGTCCTGCTACCTACCTTTGTCGTGGGTCTCTATTTCTATCGGATCGCGACCCCAATGTACGCCAGCAACTCTGCCTTTCTTATCCTTCAGGCGGACGGGGGCGCAGGCTCTATCGGAGGGCTTCTGGCAGGGACCCAATTTGCGACCACGCAGGATTCGGTTGCCACCCAGGAGTTTCTGGAATCGAAAGATGCGCTTGAACTTTTGGACACAGAGGCCGGTTTCGCTGATGTGTTCAAACAGGACTGGATCGACCCCATTCAGCGATTGTCCCCGGACGCCAGTCTCGAAGAGGCTTACAAGCTGTACAAACGCATGATCACGGTCGGATATGACCCGACCGATGGCCTGATCCGGATGGAGGTGGCGACACCTGACCCCCAGACTTCGGCCGCGTTTTCCCGAGAACTGATTTCCTATGCCGAGCAACGGGTAAACGCGCTGACCGAAAAGAAACGCGAAGACCAGATGAAAGATGCCCGGGAAGGGTTTGTAAGCGCTCAGGAAGAACGCAAGAAAGCTCAGGAAGACCTGATCGAGCTTCAGCTGCAAGGCGCAATCCTTGACCCTGAAAGCGTCATTGCCGGGTTGCGGGGCCGCATAAACGAAATCGAGACGCTTATTCAGGACAAAGAGCTGCAGCTTGCAGCCTTGTTGGACAATCGCCGCCCAAACAAAGCCAAGGTGGATGGCGCACAGGCCGATATCGCACGGCTTACGGTTGTACTGGAGGAATTGAACGCCGAAATGCTGGATGTCTCTGCCGGCGAGAATTCGCTGGCCAGGCTGAGCGTTCGGATTCAGATGGCACAGGCCGATCTGGCCGCTCGGGATATGATCCTGCAATCAGCGATGCAGCATATGGAGACAACCAGGACCGAAGCCAATCGTCAGGTTCGGTATCTGACGGTTTCCGTCAATCCTGTTCCCAGTCAGGAACCCAGCTATCCGCGCAAGTTCGAAAATACGATTTTGGCTTTCCTGTTGTTTGCTGGTATCTACCTGATGATCTCGCTTACCGCGTCGGTCCTTCGTGAACAGGTATCCTCGTAAGACACATGAAACATGTAAAAATCTCCGATCTCACGGTCGGCAATGATCTTCCGCTGACGATCATCGCCGGTCCCTGCCAACTGGAAACTGCCGATCATGCCCAAATGATCGCAGGAAAAATGAAAGAGGCCTGCGACGCCGCCGGGGCGCAGTACGTCTTTAAAGCCTCGTACGACAAGGCGAACCGAACTTCGCTGTCGGGTGCGCGAGGTATGGGAATAGACACAGGGCTCAAGGTTCTGGATGACATCCGCAAAACCTTGGGCATTCCAGTGCTGACTGACGTACATACCGAAGCCCAATGCGCGATTGCGGCCGAGGCTGTGGACGTGCTGCAAATCCCTGCCTTTCTATGCCGACAAACAGATATGCTGCTCGCAGCTGGCGAAACCGGCAAGGCGGTTAATGTCAAAAAAGGACAGTTTTTGGCCCCATGGGAGATGGGCAACATCGTGAGCAAGGTAGAAAGCACTGGGAACACAAACATCCTGCTGACAGAACGCGGAACTTCGTTTGGATATAATACGTTGGTCGCTGACATGCGCGGCCTGCCGCAGATGGCCAAAACGGGATACCCGGTCGTAATGGATGCCACACACTCGGTACAGCAGCCTGGCGGCAAAGGTGGTTCAACTGGTGGGCAGCGAGAATTCGCGCCTGTGATGGCCCGCGCTGCGGTTTCGCTTGGCATCGGTGCGGTTTTTATCGAAACCCATCAGGACCCTGATACTGCACCTTCCGACGGTCCTAATATGATCCCATTGGACCAGATGCCGCAGCTCATCGATACATTGATGCGTTTTGATGCGTTGGCCAAGGCCAACCCTATCCAGATCTGAACAAGAGTATTCCCATGACCAAACCCAACCCCGAGGTGACTCCGAACACCTGGAGCTTTCTGCGCGACGCAATGATCAAGCCAACCGGCTTTCGCGAATATGATGCCCGCTGGAAATATCCAGAAGAGATCAACCTGCCGGGCATGACCGTACTGGGGTTGGGTCTGGGCACACAGATGCGCAAGCGTGGGATTGAACCCGTGATTGCTGTAGCCAATGATTATCGTGATTATTCTCTGACCATTAAAAATGCCCTGATCCTGGGCCTGATGCAGGCGGGAATTCAGGTAAAGGATATCGGTCCGGCGCTTAGCCCGATGGCCTATTTCGCTCAGTTCCATCTGGACGTTCCAGCGGTGGCCATGGTCACGGCCAGCCACAATCCAAATGGCTGGACCGGGGTCAAGATGGGGTTTGAACGTCCCCTGACCCATGGCCCGGACGAGATGTCGGAACTGCGAGACATTGTTCTGAATGGCGAAGGGCAGACCCACCCTGGCGGGTCCTACGAATTCGTTGATGGCGTGAAAGAGGCCTATATCGACGATCTGGTCGGCGATTTCAGAATATCCCGACCTCTCAAAGTGGTCTGTGCCACAGGGAACGGCACCGCATCCGCCTTTGCCCCGGAAATCTTTGAACGCATGGGGGTCGAAGTCGTGCCCAGCCATAACCAACTGGACTATACCTTCCCGCATTACAACCCGAACCCAGAAGCGATGGAAATGCTGCACGACATGTCCGATACCGTGAAAGCCAGCGGTGCAGACATGGCGCTGGGGTTCGATGGTGACGGTGACCGCTGTGGCGTTGTGGATGACGAGGGGGAGGAGATTTTTGCTGATAAGGTCGGCGTGATCATGGCCCGCGATCTGGCCAAGATTTACCCCAATGCCACCTTTGTCGCCGACGTGAAATCAACCGGCCTTTTTGCCAGCGACCCCGAGTTGAAGGCTCGCGGGGTCAAGGCAGATTATTGGAAAACCGGCCACAGCCACATGAAGCGGCGAGTCAAAGAGATCAACGCGCTGGCCGGGTTCGAAAAGTCGGGGCATTACTTTTTGGCCGAACCGATTGGCCGTGGCTATGATTGCGGCATGCGCGTCGCGGTTGAGATCTGTAAACTGATGGACCGCAACCCGGACCAAAGCATGTCCGACCTGCGAAAGGCACTACCGAAAACATGGTCGACACCGACCATGTCCCCCTATGCAGCGGATACCGAGAAATACGACATACTCGACCGTTTGGTCGCAAAGCTGGTCGCCAAATCCGAAGCCGGAGAGACGCTTGCAGGTCGCCCGATCAAGGAAGTGGTCACTGTCAACGGTGCCCGAGTCATTCTGGACAATGGCAGCTGGGGGTTGGTGCGCGCCTCGTCGAATACGCCCAATCTGGTGGTCGTCTGCGAAAGCAGCGAAAGCGAAGAAGAGATGCGTGCCATTTTTGCGGATATCGACGCGGTCATCCGAACCGAACCTGGTGTCGGAGATTACGACCAGACCATCTGAGCGTTGGTGTCGGGGCTCTGGCCCCGACACTTCAATTTCCGCCAAACAGCTTAAGCAGTCCTTTCTTGGCCTCGTCCTCAAGCTTGTTCTTCAGCGCGTCCTCGACGCTGTCACCGTCAGTCCCGGCCGTACCGGTATCGCCGCCTATCTTGTCGATGACTTTCTTTTTGACATCATCCTCAAGCTCTTTGACTTTTCCTCCGGCGGCCGCTTCGATCACCTTGGTCAGGTCTGGCTTGATCGACGGATTGCTCCATGGTCCAACTATACGCACCGGAACCGACAGGCCCTCTCCCGAATTCGCACGCAGAGCGACTGGCGTGAACAGATAGTCGATATTGCGCGCTCCGATCCCGACTTTTCCTTTGCCATCCGCGCGGAAATTGTCCAGCGACATCAACAGATCGTTGTTCTGCAAAACGCCCTTATCAATGGTGAAGCTAGCCGTCAGGCTGTTGAACACGGTGGTGCCACCCGAACCTTTGCCTCGTCCCATCAGACGATCAAGGTCAAAACCCGATATCAGCCCCTTTCCTACATCCAAGCGGCCCTTACCGCTGAGCGAGCGCATGATCTGATTCTCGTTCTGGCCAACGCCCAGAAACTCGAATGATCCCGACCCGGTCCCGGACAGCCGCTCGACCCCGACCAAGGCTGTCAGAGCTAGTTTGAGGTCAATGCCCTTGGCCTTTATCTTGCCGCCAACGGACAACCCATTCCGATTATTGGCCACCACCTGCCCGTTCAGCGTTCCGGAAAACAAGGTTGCCGGGTTCATCTCCAATGCAGCCCGAGACCGGTCCAGCCGCATTGTCAGGTCGCTGGGGCCAAGCGTCAGCTCGGGCAGCGCGATAGATTTGGCTGTCAGTCGAATTTCACCATTGGCCAAAGCCAGCGCCGAGGCGTCGATCGGTTCCCTTGACCACCCCTCCGAGGCAGCACCCGAGCCGGAACCGCCGGAACTGGACGAGACCGTCTGACCACTTTGATTATAGCGAGAAAGATCAAGATCACTGGCATCCAACCGAGCAGTGATCTGTGGCGGGTTGGAAATGACAATATCAACTTCGCCTGTAAAACGGTTACTGTCGAGTGAAGCCACCAGATCGCGCACAGATATGCGACCATCTCTGGTATAAGTCATCTGCCCCGACACGTTCGCAGCGCGGCCCAACCCGTGCGGCACTCCAACGCCCTCCTGACCGAACGCGGCCAGCATTTTTTCCGTGTCTTTGGTTTTCAACTGCAGCTTGCCGTCCATCTCTCCGGCAAGGTTGACGCGCCCGTCAAACCCGATGTCACCACCGGGGGCGGCAAGCGCCAGCTCAATCTCGGATGCCGCGCCCGAGGCATAGGCCGGCAGGTCGGGTATCTTGATATCCACGCGGGCCTCACCGCCCGGAACCGGCATTTGTGCATCCAGAACCATGGGGGCCGAGACTGCTGGCCAACTGGCAGACAAATCCACGTCTGCGACATCAAATCGGGCCGATCCATTTTCAACAAAGATCAGACGCGCCTGAGTCAGTTTCAGATGCTCCAGTGTCACCGCACGCGATGCATCGGCCGGTTTTGATCCACCCGAGCCGCTGGCTGTCGGGGCGACGGCCGTGTCAAACTCCCAGTTTCCGCGCCCGTCTGACAGTTCAAGTCTGAGGGTCGGATTCTCGGCAATAATCCGTTTGATCAGCACATCGCCGGACAAAATGGCCAAGGTATCGACCCCAACCGCCAGGCTTTCGGCGCTCAGCATCGGCTCAGACCCCGCCCACGAGGCATTTCCGAAGGAAACCGCCCCGGTTTCCATGCCCAGCACAGGCCAGAAGGACAGCTTAACGCCCCCCGACAGTTTCAGATCACGCCCGGTTTGTGCCTTGACCTGCTCGGCCAGAATGGTCGCCAACTTGTCGCCCGGCATCAGCAGCAACGCGCCGATGACAAGACCGACCACAGCCACCAAAAGGAACAGGATGCGCATTAGCCATTTCATTTTCTGCTCTCCGACTTATTTGGCACGCTATAAAAAGATCATTCAAAGACGGCAGCGCATTTGCAAGGGGAAGCTTTCCCCACTATATGCCGCGCCATGACCACAAATCCGCCAAACCTCCGCCCCGACCTGGCACCTGCTGCCCGGATCACTGATACACCACGTCCGAACCAGCCGACCATCGGCATGGTATCGCTGGGTTGCCCCAAGGCTTTGGTCGACAGCGAGCGGATTCTGACGCGCCTGAGGGCCGAAGGATACGGCATCTCGCCGGACTATTCAGGCGCAGATGCCGTGATTGTGAATACCTGCGGATTTCTGGACAGCGCCAAGGCGGAGTCTCTGGATGCCATCGGCGAGGCTTTGGTAGAAAACGGCAAGGTTATCGTAACCGGATGTCTAGGGGCCGAACCCGATTACATCCGCGAGCATCACCCGCGTATCATGGCCGTCACCGGACCACATCAATACGAGCAGGTGCTGGATGCGGTACACAAGGCCGTGCCGCCTGATCCCGACCCCTTCGTGGATCTGCTGCCTGCGGCCAACGTTCAACTGACGCCGCGCCACTACAGCTATCTCAAGATATCAGAGGGCTGTAACCACAAGTGCAAGTTCTGCATCATCCCCGACATGCGCGGCAAACTGGCCAGCCGTCCGGCGCATGCGGTTCTGCGCGAGGCGGAAAAGCTGGTCGATAACGGTGTGCGCGAATTGCTGGTGATTTCGCAGGACACCTCGGCCTATGGGTTGGACCGGAAATACGATGTGAACCCCTGGAAAGACCGTGAGGTACGCAGCCATATCACCGATCTGGCGAGTGAATTGGGTCAGTTGGATGCCTGGATTCGTCTGCACTATGTCTATCCCTACCCGCATGTACGTGAACTGATCCCGCTGATGGCGGATGCGGGCAGCAACGTGCTGCCCTATCTGGATATCCCTTTTCAACACGCACATCCGGATGTTTTGAAACGAATGGCCCGCCCCGCTGCAGCTGCCAGAACATTGGACGAGATCGCCGCCTGGCGCGCGACCTGTCCTGACATCACTCTGCGATCCACCTTTATCGTGGGCTATCCCGGCGAGACCGAGGCTGAGTTCCAGACCCTTCTGGACTGGATGGACGAGGCGCAACTGGATCGCGTCGGCTGCTTTCAGTACGAGAACGTCGAAGGAGCCCGATCCAACGACCTTCCTGACCATGTGCCCGCCGATGTCAAACAAGACCGATGGGAAAGGTTCATGGAAAAGGCTCAGGCGATTTCCGAGGCCAAACTGGCCGCCAAGGTCGGCCATACCCTGCAAGTCATCGTGGATGATATCGACGATGAGGCCGCGACCTGTCGCACCACCGCAGATGCGCCCGAGATTGACGGCAATCTGTTCATCGACGAGGGGTTTGAGGCCCTGAAGCCGGGCGACATTGTCTCGGTCGAGGTGGACGAGGCCGGGGAATATGATCTATGGGGCAAGCTTCGCTAACCACACCTACCTGAATTGACCGACCCAGCGGCAGTCAAAAAAGGCTCAACAGCCCGATAACCCAGGCCAATCCGCCAGCCAAAGCAGTCAGTGCCACCGCAGCGCTGGCGGCGTCTTTGGCTTGCCCGGCCAATAGATTGTGTTCGGTCGAAGTATGATCCACCGCCCGTTCGATCGCCGTGTTGAACAGTTCAGCCACCAGAACCAACAGACCGATCACCAGTATCAGAGCCCGAACGCCGTCGCTCAGGGGCAGCCACAGGGCCAGACCCGCAGAAACAAGATTGGTGCAGACCCAAGCGCGGAACGAGTATTCACTGTGCCAAGTGGCAGCCAATCCCTGCCAGCTCCAGCGGATGCGGTCCTTTAGATGGGTGACAAGTTTTCTCATGCGACCTCGGTAATTCAATAGGTCAAACAGAAACCCTAACACCGTATGACAGGCAATAAAAAAGCCACCCATAGGGCGGCTTTTTTTGTTCGATTGTGCGGGCGGCTATGTCGGAATCCGCCCGCGAAAATCTTATTGAGCAGTCGGATTACATACGGTCTGACCTGCTTCGGTCGTCGCCAGATCTGTCCCTGCCGGGCAGCTCGGCGTGCCGTATTTGTCATAATCTGGGGTAATGTATACCGGTGTCGGCTCTTCCTGTTGCGAGCAAGCAGCCAGAACCAGGGCAAACGCACTAACGGCAGCAAATTTGAGTTTCATGTCCGTCATTCCTCTAATTAATTTCTGTTATTGCCCTGAACATGGGGCCGACTTCACAATACGGTGTGGTTGGTAATTTTGCAATAAAATCAACAGCGCGTTTGCGAAAGCAGGCAAAACCATGCCGGGGGGATTGCCCATGGAATGGGTGCCGCGTGGCAGCTACTGCTTTCGGCACATCTGTTCAGGCGATAGACTGGGGAAAGTCAGCGAACGGAGAAACCAGATGCCAGAAGGTCCAGTCATTGCGCAAAAAGCGCCCTATCCAATCGAAGTAACCGAAGGAAAAAGCTATTTCTGGTGCTCGTGCGGCCGGTCCAATCGGCAGCCATTTTGTGATGGATCTCACAAAGGAACCGGCTTTGAACCGGTCAAGTTCACGGCTGATACCAGCAAGAAACTGTTCTTCTGCGGCTGTAAAAACTGCGCTAACCCACCGTTTTGCGACGGGACACATTCCAAGATCTGATCACTTCAGCCGGTTGAAAACCTGGCTATTTACGCAGAACCCGGGCGCTGAACGGGGATCAGATTGCTGCGCCGCCAGCCATATCGTGCATTTCTCGTGACAGTCCGAGGCCCGGCAACGCGTTACCATCTCGGCGTATTCATCCGGGCTCAACCGCCCGTCGGACATGGCTTCGGTCAACGAGATCTTAAGGCATCGGGCCACGGATCGTGTCAGCCAAAAGTGCTTTTCCACGTCGCCCAGTACAGCGTGTTTCATCCCAATTCCTGCATTTGTATTGCTTTCAACGCGGCGAATTGATGTTTGTTCGGGCAGGTTTGCGGTGCTCCTGCAATATCTGGATGTCTTTCCATCCAATCCGGGCAGGCAGCCGCCCAGCCACATCCCTGACACAGGCGGATCATTTCAGCCCAGTCTTCCTGACTTAGCCGACCTTTATTGTGGGCCCGTACAATATCCGTACCCGTCGCTTGCCCCATCCTCAACACAAGGCGCAAATGGGTCATGAGGTGTCCAAGACGCGGCATTGCGGCCCCCCTAAGGGATCAACTTGCTTAACAAATCCTGGTTCCGGCAATATTCGGGTGTCTGCGCTGCCAGAACCGGTTGATTCAAAAAAGATTGGCAATGGCCCGGGTTCGGGCAATCGGTGCATCGCAGAACCGCATCGGTAATCTGATCCACCGATATATGTCCAGCGATTGCAGATTCCTGCAGATCCACCCCCAGCTTGCCAGCCATACGGTCAACAAGACCAGCATGATGCCTAAGCGTTTCGCGATCGGGCATTGGCATTCCTTTCCGTTTCGCTTTGTCCGATCAGACTAGCAATACGAAACAGCCCAAGCCTTGACGCAGGTCAAAGTCCCAATTCCAGTTCGTCCAGATAAGCCCGTGTTGCATCCTGAACCCGGCGAAATCGATCACCGCCCAGCTTTTTTCCGCCATACCATCGAGTGACAATGACGATATGACCGCTCAGTTCGGCCCTTTCCAGCATGCGCAGAATCACCATTCCGGCACCGCTTTCCCCGTCATCCGCCTTGAGCGCACCAGTAGGCAGGATTGCGGCCCAGGTATTGTGCGTGGCCTTGGCATAGCTTTTGTCAGATTTCAGGTCCTGCAGGACAGCTGCCACCTCGTCCCGGGAACTGACCAAAGCGCCGGACACGGCATATTTCGATCCGCGGTCCGTCAAGACAACCCCCAACCGTTTCAGTCCCGTCATTGTGTCAGCCCAAGCTGCCGCGAGGTTTCCAAAACAATTTCGACGCGCTGAGCATTCGGTGGATGGGTGCCTAGAAAACGATCGCCCGGGTCAGGAATTCGGGCAAAATAGCGGGCTCCTAACAAGGGATTGTAACCTGCCCGGTGCGTGATGATCGTTCCCAACCGGTCCGCTTCCAGTTCAAAGTCCTTGACATATATCTGGGCACCCACCTGCGCGCCCAGCTTCTGCGCCTGTTCAAGATCGGCGTCATTTGCCCCCGCTATGCGTGCAAGCTCGCCAAAAATCGCGGCACTTTCTCGTGAGTTTTCGGACTGGCGGGGAATATGGCGCAGGATGTGATGAGCAGATTCATGCCCCATCACAAAGGCCAGTTCATCGGCGTTTTCCACCGATTGAATCATCGCACGGGTGAAGATTATGACTGGTTGATTGTCGTCATCCAAGGTTTGAAAAGCATTTGCTGGTGCGCGAGGGTTCAGATCAACCACGATCGAAAAATTGCAGTTGCTGACATTACTGCGCCGCTTGCACTCTGCGCGCGCCACATCCCCGACCCTTTGACTGATTTCGCGAAAGGTCAGCACATCGACCTGAAAATCAGTTGAGGGTTGTTGCCATTCCTCTACCGGCTGAACGCGTAACGAACCGGTGTCACAGGCCGACAGAACCAGACCAAATATCATCAAGATCAGGCGACGCATACTATTTCCTTCGGTCCGGTCATGCCTTTTCGTCGAACATAGCCCGACACAAGGCGGTTCGCCACCGGACGATTTCCCAAGAACGGGTTGCATTGCAATGTTCCGCCCGGCAAGCTGGACACATGTTTTCGATTGAGCATGAATTCGACTCGACGGTCATAACCCTGGTGGACGAAGGCGAAAAGCCTTTGAACGAGGATGTGGTTATTAACAATTTTGCAGAATGCGTAACGCTGGAACAACTGGATCCGCGCACTGACCAGGTTCAGAAGATTACGCTTTCGCCCGAACAGGTTCGTGATCTGGCTGCGGCACTGGATCTGCCCGAAGGTGTTTACCAAATTCGCGAAACCCCCGATCAGGCCTGACACACAAAGACTTTCTCGCGCGATGTCTGGCCGCGCTTCAGGATCAATGCGGACGGAGCAACCCTTAGCGCCACCGCCAGAAGCTCACGTGTGGCTTCATTTGCCCTGCCGTTTTCGGGCGGTGCAGTGATATATATTCTGATCGTTCCGTCCTGAACCAAAATCCTGTCTGCTGCGGCTTTCGGGGTAACCCTGACCGCAATCTCAGCATTCGGTGCTACACGGTCGCTCAGGTCTGGAAGATTTCTTAGTTTCGGTTTTCCCATTGGCACCTTCTGTTAACAAAGACCCTTGCACGGTTGGGCGGGGAATGAAATTGATCCAACTGGTCCAGCCGATTGCACTTGAAACTCGCCAGACGTTCAACCAGATACAGACAGCCTATGTAAAGGAAGTTAACATATGTCCTTGAAGAATCCGGCCGCTTTTAAGTTTCTGCAGACCCGTCGGTCGCGCCCAGCCAAAACGTTGATTGAACCGGCCCCCGACCGTGAGCAGCTGATGCCCCTGCTGACCGCAGCAGCCCGCAGCCCGGATCACGGAAAACTGGAACCCTGGCGGTTCATCGTGCTTGAAAAAGGCGCAATGGGGCGCCTGTCGGGGCTAACCCAGGAATGCGGTGAGGCGCTTGGCAAATCCCCTCAAGACATTGAAAAAGCGCGCGGACAGTTTGATTTAGGCCATCTCGCCGTCGCTGTGATCGAGGTTCAGAAGCCTTCGGAAAAGATTCCAGCCATCGAGCAGACCTATTCAGCTGGGGCTGTTTGCCTTGCTTTGCTGAACGCTGCTTTGACCGCAGGATGGGGCGCGAATTGGTTGTCTGGCTGGCAAACCCACGATCCAGAATTCTGTCGCAAGGCGTTTGGATTGCGGGATAACGAGAGTGTTGCCGGTTTGATCCATATCGCGACCGAGGGCTCGACCCCGCCCGACCGCCCTCGCCCGGATGTTGATGCCCTGACCGAATGGGTCACAGAATGATCATCCTCAACGCCTTTTTTTCAGCGCTTGGTCAGATCGGAGACCCGAAATTCCGCGGGGTTCTGCTGCGAGGTATCGGCCTGACCATCCTGATGCTGATCGCAGCCTGCGCCGGTGCAATTTGGCTGATCAACCGGCTGTCAGGGGACGAGATATCGCTGCCATTCATTGGTGCAGTTCCCTGGCTGAATGACGTCCTTAGCTATTCCGGCATTTTCCTGGTGCTGATCCTGCCAGTGTTTCTGATGATTCCCGTCGCCTCAGCCATCACGTCTGTGTTTCTGGACGATGTCGCGCAAGCTGTAGAGGACAGGCATTATCCGAGCCTGCCCGCGGTTCCACGCATCCCGATAGGCGATGCGATCACTGACGCGCTTGGTTTTATGGGTGTGCTGATTGTGGCCAACCTTCTGGCGCTGATCCTTTATGCGATCTTCACGCCACTGGCCCCGTTTATCTTTTGGGCGATGAACGGATTTCTGCTGGGGCGTGAGTATTTTACGCTGGCAGCCATGCGCCGTATCGGGCGTGAGGGCGCGCGAAAACTGCGGGCACAACATTCGTCAACAATTTGGCTTGCGGGCACGTTGATGGCCATCCCACTGTCTATTCCGCTGGTGAATCTTGTGATCCCGATTATCGGAGCTGCTACATTCACGCATATCTTTCATAAGCTCTCAGGGCCAACGCCCTGAAGCTTAGTTTCGCGGTTCCATTTGATTTAGCCAATCGAAATCCCGTACCGAAATCACGCCCGAAATAATGATCCCTGCAATGATAGCCCAGAGCACGACCGACACCCCGGTGGTGATCCATAGCTTTTTCTTCATGTGATGCACTTCCGGGGCCCCTGAATGGGTGCCGGGAACGACCTCGCCCAAATCACCCTGGGTCTTGATGCGGATCGGCAGAATCACCAAAAGCGTCATGAACCAGATGACGGCAAACAGAACCAGTCCTGCAGTGATCGTCATGTGTACACCTCCGGTGTTTATATTTGTTCCAACTCGACCAGACAGCCGTTGAAATCTTTGGGATGCAGGAAAAGAACCGGTTTCCCGTGCGCGCCGATCTTGGGTTCACCGCTACCCAGCACCCGGGCGCCGGTTTCTTTCAGGTGATCACGCGCGGCAATGATATCCTCCACCTCATAGCAGACATGATGGATTCCGCCGGCGGGGTTCTTCTCTAGAAAACCGTTGATCGGGCTGTCATCGCCCAGAGGATAAAGCAACTCGATCTTGGTGTTGGGCAATTCAATGAACACCACAGTAACGCCGTGATCAGGTTCATCCTGCGGCGCGCCAACCTTGGCACCTAAAGCGCTGCGGTACTGTTCAGACGCCGCCACAAGATCAGGGACGGCAATGGCAACGTGGTTTAAGCGGCCAATCATGGAACTCTCCTACCTTCTGCGTTGCAGCGGTTATGGGGACAGATCAGGCAAAGGACAAGTGCGCCAAATTGCCGTTAACCCCGTGTTAGCCAGAAGTTCCTAGCTTGAAGCATCTGCTGAATAGGAGTTCTGCCATGGACGATTCGAGCCCCTTCACCGCACCCGCACAGCCAACGGCCACGCGGCCGCTGCTGGGACAAACCATTTTGGTTGTTGAGGACAGCCGCTATGCCTGCGACGCTATCCGGTTAATGTGTTTGCATTCGGGTGCGCGGATCAGGCGGGCCGATTGCCTGAAGTCCGCCCGGCGCCATCTTCAGATCTATCGACCTTCGGTGATCTTGGTGGATATGGGGCTGCCAGATGGCTCTGGCGCTGATCTGATTGCCGAACTGGCCATGACTACGCCCCGGATCGGAGCGATTCTGGGCATGTCAGGCGACGACAATTCAGAAACCCTTGCGACAGAGGTTGGTGCGGACGGGTTTCTTGCCAAACCGCTTAACTCACTGTCCTATTTCCAGTCGTCTATTCTGAAATGCCTACCGGAAGACCGCCGCCCCTGCACGCTCCACGCCGTTCGGGATGAGGTGATATGCCCCGATCCTATGGCCTATCAGGACGACATGGCACATATCGCAGATGTTCTGGCCGGACCGAATGACCATCGGTCACTGGACTATGCGGCCCAATTCCTGCGCGGCGTTGCCCGTGATGCTGAAGATACGGTTCTGGCCGAAGCCGCCCAGCAGTTGGCAGCCTCACGCGCCGCAGGTATGCCCATCACCGCTCTGACAGCCCAAGTTGCGGGAATAGTGCAGGCCCGTCTGGAACAGCGCGAGGCTATCTGAAGTGACAACCGCATATCTAATTACCGCATCGCTCCTTTGTCTGTGGGCATACAGACAGACACGCGTCAGCGCGCGTGACATTCGGAACAGCCGCGAGAGGAAAAAGGACCATTTCCTGTAAACCCGCTAACAGCGAATTGGGAATGGGTTGAAAACAGAAAAAACCGCCACAGGCGACTGTGGCGGGTTTTCTATCAGTCCTGAGGGATAATCCGCAGGCCCAACTCCATCAGCTGGTCCGAGGCCGGGTCGGACGGTGCCTGCATCATCAGATCCTCGGCACGCTGGTTCATCGGGAACATCATGACTTCGCGGATATTGGCTTCATCGGCCAAAAGCATCACGATCCGGTCGATACCAGCTGCACAGCCACCGTGCGGCGGGGCGCCATAGTGGAAGGCGTTGAACAGCGCGCCAAAGCGGGTTTTCACCTCATCCGCGCCATAGCCAGCCAGCTCAAAAGCCTTCAGCATGATCTCGGGCTTGTGGTTCCGGATCGCGCCCGAGACCAGCTCGTATCCGTTACAGGCCAGGTCATATTGATAACCGCGCACGTCCAGAGGATTACCCTGCAGCGCCTCCATCCCGCCCTGCGGCATCGAGAAGGGGTTGTGTTCAAAGTCGATCGCACCGGTTTCTTCGTCTTGCTCATAGATCGGGAAATCGACGATCCAGGCAAAGGCAAAGCGGTCTTTCTCAGTCAGGTTCAGTTCATCACCGATCACATCGCGCGCCCTGCCGGCCACCTTTTCAAAGGCTTTCGGTTTGCCGCCAAGGAAGAACGCAGCGTCTCCGACGCCCAGACCCAACTGCTGGCGGATTGCCTCGGTCCGTTCAGGGCCAATGTTTTTGGCCAGTGGACCGGCGGCCTCCATCCCTTCGCCCTGATCGCGCCAGAAGATATAGCCCATACCGGGCAGACCCTCTTTCTGGGCAAAGGCGTTCATGCGGTCGCAGAACTTGCGGCTGCCACCCGTCGGCGCAGGGATAGCGCGGATTTCGGTGCCATCCTGCTCCAACAGCTTCGCGAAAATCGCGAACCCAGACCCGCGGAAGTGGTCGGAGACCACTTGCATTTTAATAGGATTCCGCAGGTCGGGCTTGTCGCTGCCATACCACAAGGCCGCGTCCTTGTAGGAAATCTGCGGCCAGTCCTGATCGACTTTACGGCCGCCGCCGAACTCTTCGAACACGCCGGTCAGAACGGGCTGAATCGTGTCGAATACGTCCTGCTGCTCGACAAACGACATCTCAAGGTCAAGCTGGTAGAAATCGGTGGGTGAGCGGTCGGCGCGCGGGTCTTCGTCCCGGAAGCAGGGCGCGATCTGGAAATACTTGTCAAAGCCCGACACCATGATCAGCTGTTTGAACTGCTGTGGGGCCTGCGGCAGCGCGTAGAACTTGCCCGGGTGAAGACGTGACGGAACGAGGAAATCGCGCGCGCCTTCGGGCGAGGACGCCGTGATGATTGGCGTCTGATACTCGCGGAAGCCCTGATCCCACATCCGGCGGCGCATCGAGGCAACAACGTCCGAGCGCAAGGTCATATTCTGCTGCATCACTTCGCGGCGCAGGTCCAGATAGCGATAGCGCAGGCGCGTTTCCTCAGGGTATTCCTGATCGCCGAACACCATCAGCGGCAGCTCGTCAGCGGCGCCCAGTACTTCCAACTCGCGCACGTAAACTTCGATCTCGCCCGTGGGCAATTTCGCGTTCACCAGATCAGCGGCGCGCGCTTTGACTGTGCCATCGATACGGATACACCATTCCGAGCGGACTTTTTCCAGTTCGGCGAATGCCGCGCTGTCGCCGTCGCACAAAACCTGTGTGACGCCGAAATGATCGCGAAGGTCGATGAATAGAACGCCGCCGTGATCTCGGACCCGATGCACCCAGCCAGACAGGCGAACGGTTTCACCGACATTGGCGGCGGTCAGAGCGGCGCAGGTGTGGCTGCGATAGGCGTGCATGGATCATATCCCTTCGGGCGCAGAATTGGTCGGGCCGATACACCGCGTCAGACTGGGAAAGTCAAGGCAAGTCGCACCGTCAAAACGGCCTTTGCACGTTGCCTGAGTAGAAATAGATGCCCAGACCCACTGCAAAGATGATGTTCCCCGCGATGGCATGCAGCAGAACCGCATAGAAAAACGATCCGCGTTTGCGATAGGCCCAGGTGAACAGCAACCCTCCGGCAAATGTCATCAGAGCTACGATCCAGCTCCAATACATCAAATGCGCAAGCGAGAAGAGCGATGCATTCAGCAGATAAGCTGTGCGTCCATTGGGCAGGATCGCGTGGTAACGACGAAAGAACAGCGACCGGAACAGCAGCTCTTGCGGCAGGGCGGAAACGAATGGGTAAAACACCCAAATCATCGCCAGCAGCTCGGGTTGGTTGTGCAACAGGAAAAAGGCAGCTTCGGGACGGGTCAGTCGTACTAGCGCAACACAAAACAGGGTCATTCCCACAGCAAAGCCGGCGACTTCGGGCCAGGACCAGTTGCGCCAGTTATATCGCAATTCCGCCCAGGCAAATCCGTGCGTGAAATGCAACAACACGATCCCGATGGCCGTAAAGGTAAACAGCGATGGAAACATCCAGTTGGGCGGGAAAAGTACGGCGATCAGCACAGGTGCGGCGATGAAGAACA
The DNA here is from genome assembly GCF_059610485.1 of Ruegeria sp. CDSC081. Taxonomy (NCBI): domain Bacteria; kingdom Pseudomonadati; phylum Pseudomonadota; class Alphaproteobacteria; order Rhodobacterales; family Roseobacteraceae; genus Ruegeria; species Ruegeria sp. CDSC081. The sequence goes on from NZ_JBXWNS010000006.1 coordinate 327,708, forward strand.
AACCGAATTCCAGTCGCAACCAACGGGAAGGTGCTGCGGCTTCAGCCCAATCGGTTTGCCTGTTCACAGTACCGCCAATTCTGCCCAGATCAGGCCTCGCAAGGAATTGCCCATCCAGAACCTTTCCGCGCTTTGCAGGTCGGTCATGGTCAGCACCGCCTCGCTGACTTTATTATTTTCCAGCAAGGCTTCGCGCAAGATCCCGGGAAGCAAGCCAGAGGACAAGGGCGGCGTCAGGCAACGACCATCGGGCATGTCCAGAAAGATGTTAGTGATGGTGCCCTCGCACACTTCGTCACGCTCATTCAGAAACAGCCACTCATCTACGCCCTCGGACAGTGCCGCCCGGGCCCGGTCATAAACATCGCGCTGCGTCGTCTTGTGCTGCAACCAGATATCAGAGGCAGCAAGCCTCGTATTGGAAACTGCGACCCGCCAGACGGATGGGTTATCCGCCAGTGCACCAGTTGTCACGCCAAACCCGCCACTGATGTCCATCGTCAATCGACAGCGCAACGAGGTTGAACCCGCAACTTGGTCGAGCGTTGCAATCGCGCGCCCTGCATCGAAAGGAAGCCCCAATGCCCGTGCCGAACGCTCCATCCGGGCCAAGTGTTTTCCAACACGCACAAACCCGCTCTCTGACCGGTATGCCAGTGTTTCGATCAGACGGAAGTCAGGGTCAGCTGGTGGGCGAAACGTGCCTTCCATAGCGCTTCCTCATATTCGGATGGGGCTGTGCTGTCCCAGACAACACCCCCACCCACATTCAGCGTGGCCTTGTTGCCCTCGACCATCAGCGTACGAATAGCCACGTTGAACTCGGATCGCCCGTCTGGCGCGGCCCAACCGATAGCACCACAATAGATATCGCGTGGCCAGGGTTCGAGATCGGTCAAAATCTCCATCGCGCGAATTTTGGGCGCGCCTGTGATCGAGCCGCAGGGAAACAACGCGTTTAGGATATCGGAAAGTTCTGCCCCAAGATGCAGCTGTGCCTGCACCAGCGAGATCATCTGATGCACGGTTGCATATGTTTCGACCTTGAATAGCTCGGGTACCTTCACGGACCCCGGCAGCGCAACCCGGCTGATGTCATTGCGCAGAAGGTCAACGATCATGAGGTTTTCAGCGCGGTTCTTCTCGTCTCTCGACAAGAAATCGCGGCGGCGCGCGTCCTCGGCCATGTCTTCGCTGCGGGGTTGTGTGCCCTTCATCGGGCGGGTTTCGATCGTCCGATCTGCACCGGTGCGAAAGAACAACTCTGGCGAGCGGCTGAGCAAATCGGGCAAATCATCCTGCTGAACCAGCGCTCCGTGACCGACCGGCTGGCCCACAGCCAACGCCGCATAAAGCGCGGCGCTATCCCCTTGCAATGTCAGGTCAATGGGGAACGTCAGGTTGGCCTGATAGATATCCCCTGCCCCGATCGCATCGTGGACCAGCTGAAAGGCGCTTGCATATCTTGCCTCGTCCCAGCGCGGTGTGAATTCGGCAACACCGCCTAGGGGTGCGGGCAGATCGCACTGGCCTGGCGCATCATAGGCACCGAAACACAGCAGTGGCAGGCGGCGGTCAGTAGGCATCCGGTCCAACAGGCGGGGTTCCAACGCATATCCAAGCTCATAGCTTGCATAACCGGCCAGCCAGGCCCCATCCGCGCGTGCCTCATCCAGCGCCGCCAAAGCCTGTGGCACGTCTTCCGCTTTGTCTGCGCGGATCACCCGGTCTGGCCGTTCGAAATAAGTTCCCGATCCGGCCGGCCCCTGATCAAAACGAATACGCACGTGCATCCTCATTTGTCGTGCTGCGCGGTATAGACAATACGGCGGTAAGGGAAAGAGGGGAAAGCGGCAATTTCGCCCCTGTTTCCGATACCTCTTGAACCTTTTGGCGCGGTCCCTATAACGCAGAACAATTTGGGCACGCGGGCGGTGCCCTGACTCGCAGTTAACCGAAGGAAACAGGCTATGCCGAGAAGAACCGACATCCAGTCGATCATGATCATCGGGGCGGGCCCCATTGTCATCGGTCAGGCCTGCGAATTCGACTATTCAGGCGCACAGGCCTGTAAAGCCCTGCGCGAAGAAGGATACCGGGTCATTCTGGTAAACTCAAACCCGGCTACAATCATGACCGATCCCGGTCTGGCCGATGCCACTTATATCGAGCCGATCACGCCCGAAGTTGTCGCCAAGATCATCGAGAAAGAACGCCCCGACGCCTTGTTGCCCACAATGGGTGGGCAGACCGGACTGAACACCTCACTTGCACTGGAAGAGATGGGCGTACTGGACGAGTTCGGTGTCGAGATGATCGGTGCGACCCGCGACGCCATCGAAATGGCCGAAGACCGCAAACTATTCCGCGAAGCGATGGATCGGCTGGGCATCGAAAACCCCAAGGCCACCATCGTTACCGCCCCCAAGCGCGACGACGGCTCCACCGATCTTGATGCTGGCGTCCAGATTGCCTTGGGCGATCTGGAAGACATCGGCCTGCCTGCCATCATTCGCCCCGCCTTTACCATGGGCGGCACCGGCGGCGGTGTGGCTTATAACCGCGAGGATTATATTCACTTCTGCCGCTCTGGCATGGATGCCTCGCCGGTAAACCAAATCCTCGTCGATGAGAGCCTGCTGGGTTGGAAAGAGTATGAGATGGAGGTGGTACGCGACACGGCCGACAACGCCATCATCGTCTGTTCCATTGAGAATATCGATCCGATGGGTGTGCATACCGGCGACTCTATCACCGTGGCCCCTGCCCTGACACTGACCGACAAAGAATACCAGATCATGCGCAACGGCTCCATCGCCGTTCTGCGCGAGATTGGGGTCGAGACTGGCGGTTCGAACGTACAATGGGCGATCAACCCCGAAGACGGCCGAATGGTCGTGATCGAGATGAACCCCCGCGTGTCGCGTTCGTCCGCGCTGGCGTCCAAGGCGACCGGGTTCCCGATTGCGAAGATCGCGGCCAAACTGGCTGTTGGCTATACGCTGGACGAGCTGGACAATGACATCACCAAGGTCACGCCCGCCTCCTTCGAGCCGACCATCGACTATGTCGTGACAAAAATTCCGAAATTTGCGTTCGAAAAGTTCCCCGGCTCTGAACCTTACCTGACCACGGCGATGAAATCGGTGGGTGAGGCCATGTCCATTGGCCGCACGATCCACGAATCGATGCAAAAGGCGCTGGCCTCGATGGAATCCGGCCTGACTGGCTTTGATGAAGTAGAAATCCCCGGTCTAACCCCAAACCCAACACCGTCGCACTACATGCGCTACGATGAGATTTGGGAACATAAAGATGCTTATCTCGCGTGGCTGAAAGACAACAAAGCTGCAATTGTAAAAGCCATTAGCCAGCAAACGCCGGATCGTTTGCGTACAATTGCTCAGGCCATACGTCACGGCCTGACTGACGACGAGATTTTCGCCGTCACCAAATTCGACCCTTGGTTCCTGGCTCGCATCCGCGAAATCATCGAGGCCGAGGAAGAAGTTCGCCGCGACGGCCTGCCCGTCACCGAGGACGGCATCCGTAAGCTGAAAATGCTGGGTTTCACCGATGCGCGGTTGGGCAACCTGACAGGCCGTGACGAAGGCAATGTACGCCGCGCCCGCCGCAATCTGGGTGTTAACGCAGTATTCAAGCGCATCGACACTTGCGCTGCCGAGTTTGAGGCGCAGACGCCCTATATGTACTCGACCTACGAAGCCCCTATGATGGGTGATGTTGAGTGCGAGGCGCGCCCGAGTGACCGCAAGAAAGTTGTTATCCTGGGCGGCGGCCCCAACCGGATCGGTCAGGGGATCGAATTCGATTATTGCTGTTGTCACGCCTGCTTCGCACTGACCGATGCGGGCTATGAGACCATCATGATCAACTGTAACCCCGAAACGGTTTCGACCGACTATGACACTTCGGACCGGTTGTATTTCGAACCACTAACTTTTGAACACGTGATGGAAATCCTGACGAAAGAACAGGAAAACGGAACGCTGCACGGTGTTATCGTTCAGTTCGGTGGTCAAACCCCGCTGAAACTGGCCAACGCGCTGGAAGAAGAAGGCATTCCGATCCTCGGCACTACACCCGACGCCATCGACCTCGCCGAAGACCGCGAAAGGTTTCAGGCGCTAGTCAACGATCTGGGCCTGAAACAGCCCAATAACGGCATCGCATCGACCGACGAGCAGGCGCTGAAAATCGCCGAGGATATCGGCTTTCCGCTGGTGATCCGCCCGTCCTATGTACTGGGTGGCCGCGCGATGGAAATCGTGCGCGATATGGACCAGCTGCGGCGCTATATCAACGAGGCCGTGGTGGTCTCGGGCGACAGCCCCGTGCTGCTGGACAGCTATTTGGCGGGCGCGGTTGAACTGGATGTCGACGCCCTGTGCGACGGCACGGACGTACATGTCGCAGGCATCATGCAGCATATCGAAGAGGCTGGCGTGCATTCGGGGGATAGCGCCTGTTCGCTGCCGCCCTACTCGCTGTCGAAAGAGGTGATTAGCCGGATCAAGGATCAGACCTTCAAGCTGGCCAAGGCGTTGAACGTTGTCGGCCTGATGAATGTACAATTTGCGATCAAGGATGACGATATCTACCTGATCGAAGTCAACCCGCGCGCCTCACGCACCGTGCCATTTGTGGCCAAAGCCACGGACAGCGCCATTGCCTCCATCGCCGCGCGTGTGATGGCGGGCGAGAAGCTGGCGGATTTCCCGTTGCGCCCGGCTTACAAGACCGTGGACGACACCAAGATCGCCGACCAGATGACACTGGCAGACCCGGATATGCCGTGGTTCTCGGTGAAAGAGGCGGTGCTGCCCTTCGCCCGGTTCCCCGGCGTCGACACTATTCTGGGGCCTGAGATGCGCTCGACCGGAGAAGTCATGGGCTGGGACCGCGACTTCCCCCGCGCCTTCCTCAAAGCACAGATGGGTGCGGGAATGGTGCTGCCATCCTCGGGACGTGCGTTTATTTCGATCAAGGATGCCGACAAGACGCCTGCCATGCTTGAGGCCGCACAGGTTCTGGCCGCGCAGGGCTTTGCCCTTGTCGCCACCCGCGGAACGCAAAGCTGGCTGGCCGAGCACGGTATTGCCTGTGATCTGGTCAACAAGGTCTACGAAGGTCGCCCCGACGTGGCTGACATGCTTAAAGATGGTCAGGTACAGCTGGTGATGAATACCACCGAAGGTGCACAGGCGGTCGAGGACAGCAAGGCCATCCGGTCCATCGCGCTCTATGACAAGATCCCATATTTCACCACCGCCGCCGCCAGCCACGCTGCCGCGTTGGCGATAAAGGCGCAGGCCGAAGGGGATGTCGAGGTCAGGTCCCTGCAAGGCTGACCTTCTCCCACTACACCAGAATAGAGCAAAACCCCCGGTCCATGACCGGGGGTTTTTCATTTAAACAACCGGCTGCGGTGGTTTCTTGCGCCGTTCCTCCGGCAGGAAGAACACCATGTAGAACACGGGGGCCGCCACCATGGTAAGGACCGTGGCAAAGGCCAGACCTCCCATGATGGTCACCGCCATCGACCTGAAGAACGCATCCGTCAACAACGGAGCCATACCCAAAATCGTCGTGATTGCGGCCAGCATCACCGGGCGCAAACGCGAGACCGAAGCCTCTATGATCGATTCACGCAGCCCCTGACCGGTTGCACGTACCAAGTCGATCTCTTCGACCAAAACGATACCATTCTTGATCAGCATCCCCGATAGGCTAAGCAGTCCCAGTAGCGCCGTAAATGTGAACGGCAGACCCGTGCCCAGCAGACCGATCACCACTCCGTTTACCGACATCGGTACCAACAGCCAGATAATGATCGGCTGACGAATGGCGTTGAATATCAGCACCGAAATCAGAACCATGATCAACAGGCTCAACGGCAACTGACGACCCAGGCTTTTATTTGCATCGCCAGCATTCTCGAACTCTCCACCCCATTCCAGTCGATAGCCCGCTGGCAGCTCCATGCTTTCGATAGCTGTGCGGACTTCGGAATGAACCTGCGCAGCTGTCAAATCCGGCGGGATGTCGGCCCCTACCGTAATGGTCAGCACACGATCCCGGCGGTGAACCAGCGTATTGAGTGCCTTATATTCGAACCTGTCGACCATCTGCTCGATCGGTACGAATTTCTGCGACTGGTCCGAGAATACAACCTGATCCACGATCGAATAATCCCCGTCCACCGGGCGGCGCAAGATGATCGGAATCAGGCGGTCGCGCTCGCGGAACACACCACCGGTGATCCCATCGGTCGAGAATTGCAGAGTCGCCGCGATATCTTCGCGCGACACCCCTGCGGTCTGCGCCCGTTCGGTCGCATAAATTGGCTGGACAGCCAGCCCTTGTTCGCGCCAGTCGTGATAGACGTTCAGCGCATTGGGCGAAGCCGCGCGCATCGTCTGCACAGCCTCATTCGCAAGTTGCCGAAGCACCGCCGGATCGCTTCCCGAGAAACGGGCTTGAATTGGATCACCACCCCCAGGACCAAAGACCAGCCGCTTGGTGCGGAACTTGCCTTCGGGGAACTGCGCCGAGCCAAACGCCTCGAGATCCGCCCGCAAAGCCGGAATGTCATCCAATGTTTCCGTCCGGATGATCATGTGACCGTAGCTGGGGTTCGGTTTTTCCGAAGAGTAGGTCAACAAAAAACGAGTTGCTCCTTGCCCAACAAATGTCGTGACAGATACCACATCGTCCCGATCCGCCAGCCAGTTTTCGAAAACAGCCATATCCTCGGCGGTGCGCGCAATGGGTGTGCCCTGCGGCAGGTTGTAATGCACGAAAAACAGCGGTGTATTCGAGTCTGGAAAGAACTGTTGTTTGACCAAACCAAATCCTGCGAAACAGACCACGGTAATGCCCACCAGCATTGCAATCACCATCCAACGGAACCGCAGCGCCCAGTTTAGGATCGCGCCATAAACACGGAACATGATCCCGCCATAGGCATCCACAGCGCCTGCCTCACCCTGCTTGAAGAAATAGTGGCCCAGCATTGGTGTCACCGTCAGAGCCAGCACCCAGCTCAGCAGCAGTGAAATACCGATCACCGCAAACAGAGAGAACAGGAACTCGCCCGTCGCATCGGGGCTGAGACCGATCCCTGCAAAGGCCATGATCCCGATGACGGTTGCGCCCAACAACGGGATTTGCGTCTTGGAAGCAGCTTCATCCGCGGCATCGCGCGAGTTTTTCCCGCGCAGCATCGCGATCTGCATGCCCTCAGCCACAACGATGGCGTTATCCACCAACATACCCATCGCGATAATCAGCGCACCCAACGAGATCCTCTCCATCTCGATTGAGAACATCGACATGAACAGCAGCGTTCCCACCACGGTCAACAACAGGGTTGAGCCGACAACAACCGCCGCGCGCCATCCCATGAACACCGCGAGTACGATAACCACAATGGTCACGGACATGGCGAGATTTACCAGAAAGTCATTCGAGGCCTGCTCGACCACCACGTGCTGTTGGTAGATCGGCAGGATTTCGACGCCAAACGGGATTTGTGAGTCCAACTCGGCAAATTTCGCGTCAGCACGCTTGCCGACCTCAACGATATTATCAGTCGAAAGCCCAGCGATACCCAGAGTGAAAGCTTCGGTCCCGTTGAACCGGATGATGACATTAGGATCGGTTAGGCGACCACGATGTACATTCGACATATCGAACAGGTTGATAACCTGGCCCTGCGATCCAACAGAAAGGCCAGCAATGGCGGAAACCGTATCGGATCCTTCGGCGGTTAATATCGCGGTCCGGCCATCTTCTGATCGCAATGACCCCGACGAGTTTACCGAGTCCGCATTTGTAATCGCGTCGGTAAGCGCCTGCAGAGGCACGTTTTGGTTCACCGAAATAGACAGGTCGGGTTCGATAAAGATCGCCTCTTGCGGCAGGCCCATCACCTCGACATCCGCGACACCGTCAACCGTCAGTAGTTCGCGCCGAAGAAATGTGGAAAGCTCATGTTTTTCAGCGTCCGAGAAGCCCTCGGCCGTGACCGCATAAAACAAGCCAAACACATCGCCAAACCCGTCATTGACCAGCGGATCACCCACCCCGGATGGCAGCTCCCGTGAGGCGTCACGGACCTTGGCGCGCAATTTGGTCCAGATCTCCGGCAGCTCGGTCCCATCATAGGCTGAGTTAATCTCGACCTCGATCAGCGAAAAACCGGGCTGGTTCATTGATGTGATTGTCTTGACCTCGCCCATCTGCTGGATGGCGGATTCCAGTGGCTCTGAAACCTCCAGCGCCACTTGTTCAGCCGTTGCCCCCGGATATTGGGTAGCGATGACGGCGTTTTTGATTGTGAAGGCTGGATCTTCCAGACGGCCAAGCGACAGAAATCCCCAGATACCGCCGAACAAGGCGATCAGGATGACCAGCCATGTATAGATAGGGCGATCAATGGATGCGCGTGCGATGTTCATCAATCCGCCCCTTAGTTGGCAAGACCGGTAAAGCGGCGCACCACCTGACCGTCAATCAAAACGTCGCCGCCGGCGACAACGATTTCTTCCCCGTCACTTAGGCCGTCCAGTACGTTGACATCACCGGTTTCCGTGGGCTCGATGGTAACGGGGACGCGGCGCAGTGTCCCTTGGTCAGCCCCAGTCGGAGAAAACACCATTACGCCCAGCGCCCCTTCGACATCGGCCACAATGGCTGTAGGCGGAACAAAGATTCCCCGTTTCTGGTCCTTGACCCGAACGGTCACAGTAGCCGACGAACCAGGCAGAATTTGCAGCCCTTCAGGCGGTGTCAGGCCAAATTGGATGCGGAAGGTTTGACCGACGCTTGAAGATTCAGCATCGAATTCGCGGATCTGAAGCGGGAAGACTTCGTCGCTCACCGGAAATTTCGCGGTGATGGTGATGTCATCCTGCTGGCCCGACCGTTGAAACAAAATTTCGGGTACGTCGACCTCAATCCGAAGTTCGGACATATCATGGATACGCACGATCGGGGTACCTGCGGAAACAGTGGTAAAGGCCTCGACCGCCCGGCTGGACACCAGCGCGTTAAACGGTGCCGTCAATGTCGCCTGTTCCAGGTCGTAAAGCGCGTCACGCACAGCGATATCAGCCAGTTGCGCCGCAGTCTCAGAGTCGTCCACAGCCACTTGGCTGGCCGCAGTTCCCCGCAGCCGAGACAGGCGGGCCAGTGTCCGATCCGCCTGATCTTTTTGCAGAACGGCACGATCATAGCGGCGCTGGAACGGCTCACGATCCAGCTCGGCGATCAGCTCACCCTTGGGGATGACAAATCCTTCAGCCACTGGCATTTCAACAATCTGTCCAGCCACCTGAAAGGCCAGATCAACCGTTTGCCGCGCAGCGACGCGACCAAAGAACTGACGTGTGAACCCAGGCGTGGTTTCCTTTACCACCATCAGCTTTACCGGCTTGGCAGCTTCTTCAGCCATGATTGAGCTGGAGAGAAAGATCAGGGCCACGCCCAAAGCAGAGATCAGTTTCATTTCTTCAGTCCCTCGGGAATTCCAGTTTTCAGTATGTTTTCCCGGATCTTCCGGGCCAGTCTTGCGAATTCTGCGGTTTCATCCTTGTTCAGTCCGGACGCGCGCTGAAACAGGGCGCCTGCTTGGGCTACAAGCATCTGGCGTGTTTCTGTGCCTTTTTCGGTCAAAACCAAAAGCCATGCACGGCGATCCTCTGGATCGCGTTCGCGTCTCAGATAGCCCGCTTTTTCCAAGGCATCGGCGGTCGACGTGATTGTCGAAGGAACTGACAGCATGTCAGCCGCTAAAACGCCCATGCGCCTGGGCTGATCCAATTTGATCACCATATGGCATTCCTGATGGCTCAGTTCTATTTCGATGGCATCGAAGCTCTCCTCGAGCTTCCAATAGAGCGCATACACACCCATCATCGCCTGCATCTCGGGGCTTAAGCGATGCAACAGAGTGTTATGATCATGGGCCATGGGATGATTCCTTGCAGAATTTGACGCGTATATACTTCGAAAAACGAACTATTCAAGAACTGAAGCTCAATTTCCAACCAAGCTTAACATTCCCTCGGGTCAATCTCTCTTGAACAATACCAATCATAACGGCATTTTAGGTGAATCCAGAAATCCAGGACCCAACATGTATACGCCAGCAATCACCGGCTCGGGTGTTTTCACGCCAGATAATGTCATTACGAATGCCGAGCTCGTTTCGGCCTTCAATGCATATGCCGACAGGATGAACACCCAGAACGCAGAGGCGATTGCCGCTGGTGACGTTGAGCCGATGCAGCATTCGTCTGAAGAGTTCATTCTGAAGGCCTCCGGAATCGAGAACCGCTATGTGATGGACAAAGCGGGCGTTCTGGATCCCGACGTGATGCACCCGCTGTTTCGTCAGCGCTCTGACGATGAACCTGGCATCATGACCGAAATGGCCGTTGACGCCTGCAAGAAAGCGCTGGCACAGGCTGGGCGCAACGGGGACGATGTTGATCTGGTAATCTGCGCGGCTTCGAACCATGAACGGGCTTATCCTGCAATCGCGATCGAGATCCAGCAGGCGCTGGGATGCAAAGGGTTCGGATTCGACATGAACGTTGCCTGTTCTTCGGCCACGTTCGGCATTCAGGCGGCGGCGGATATGGTCAGGTCCGGTTCGGTGAAATGTGCGCTTGTGGTAAACCCCGAGATTTGCACGGGCCACCTGGAATGGCGTGACCGAGATTGCCACTTTATTTTTGGTGATGTGGCAACGGCCACCGTGATCGAACGGATCGAGGATGCGACCGGACCGCATTTCGAGATTTTGTCGACCAGCTGCGCCACGGATTTTTCCAACAACATCCGAAACAATAATGGCTTCCTGCGTCGCACTCGGCCAGAGGGATTGACCGACCGCCGCGACATGCAGTTCATGCAAAACGGCCGTAAAGTGTTCAAAGAGGTTCTTCCAATGGTCAGCAAACACATTGCCGATCACATGGACGCCGAAGGGATCAGCAACGCCGATCTCAAACGTCTTTGGCTGCATCAGGCGAATAAAACGATGAATGATTTCATCGGTAAAAAAGTCATGGGCCGCGAACCCGCCCCCGGAGAGCAGCCAAACATCCTGCAAGACTATGCGAACACGTCCTCGGCTGGGTCGATCATCGCATTTTCGAAATACTCGGACGATTTCACCGATGGCGAGATCGGCCTTATCTGTTCCTTCGGAGCAGGGTATTCCGTGGGTTCGGTAATCGTGAAACGGCACGGTTAAGACAACATTCCGCGCAACTACAAATTCGTACAAAAAAGCCGGGCTCATTCGACCCGGCTTGGTTGTTTGATCCTTGTTTCAGCACTGGCATCACCCCGTCCGGCGGCAAGCGGCAAAAGCCCCAGCATGCGAGCGTTCAGATCGGGTCAAGTTTGACCTAGCATGTCATGAGTATCGGTACGCACACCAAACTGGATCAAGACATGCAACTTCCCTTGCCTCAGCTCACGCTTTCTTCTTCCAGGTGCAGCTTCATCTCGATCAGAACATGCTGCAGCAGGCTGGTTTCCTTCAACAGGCGTTTGGCCTCGTTCACCGTGATGATACCGTCTTCGATAGCAGACTGGTATTCGGTCATAAGCATGGCAAAGCGTTGGCTCAACGCGATGACATCCGAATTAACACCTCCGGTGCGAGGAGCGTCCGTGTTGCGGCCATCATATGACAGCGTAATGTTCTTGAGGTCGGCCAAAGCCGACGTCACATGCGGAAAGTTGGCCACCGCTTCAAGGCGTGCAACTGCATCAACCGGCATGAACCGATCAGCATGCTCTGCGTTATCTGAATAATATCGGCCAAGCGTGGCTTTGGATTTACCCGTGACCTCGCACGCGGACTCAATTCCAACGTCCTTGACCAACGCTTCGGTGTGCTTTTTGAGATAGGCCCCGATATCTGCCATGTTTTTACCTTTGCTACCTGCCTTCCCCACTACATCTGCCATTGCGGGGGAAAGGGAAATGAAATTTCCCATACCTGAGTCATAATTGAAATGCGATATGTTGGCTATCCCTCAGATATGCGAGGGTTTTGTGAGTGAGTGGCGGCAATAATGCCGGTAGCGAGTGATAGCGGGGCACATATTAGCCCCGCTTCGTTTAGGCCGCTTATAGGCCGAAGGCGTCGCTGTTGTGAGTGCAGGGGCTCCATCCCCAAAGAGCGTGAGCTCATCCCCTAACTGGACAACGGCGGCGTCGCTCATTTCGCCACATGAGATGGCTTGCCCAGGCGGGGCTGGCGAATTAGACCCGAGCCATGGCAAAACTTTACTTCAACTACTCGACTATGAACGCGGGCAAATCGACCGTGTTGCTGCAAGCCTCGCATAATTATCGCGAGCGCGGCATGGATACTTACCTGATGACGGCCGCATTGGATGGGCGCGCCGGTGCTGGGAAAATTGCCTCGCGGATTGGGATATCATCCGAGGCTGATACTTTTGACACCGATGATGATGTTTTCGCCATGATCGAAGCCCGTCTGGCGCAAGGCAAAATTGCATGTGTCTTTATCGACGAAGCCCAGTTCCTGACCGAAGATCAGGTCTGGCAACTGGCCCGCGCCGTAGATGACCTGAACGTGCCGGTGCTGGCCTATGGGTTGCGGGTCGATTTTCAGGGTCGGCTGTTTCCCGGATCGGCCGCCTTGCTGGCGCTGGCGGATGAGATGCGCGAGGTTCGCACGATCTGCGAATGCGGCCGCAAGGCAACAATGGTGATTCGTCAGGACGAGAATGGAAATCCCATCACCCAGGGTGCTCAGGTTCAAATTGGTGGCAACGAAACCTATGTCTCGCTGTGCCGCAGGCATTGGCGCGAGGCCGTGGGCACCTAAACCGGATTTGGCAGCGGGCGCCCCTGAACAAAGGCCCCAACATTATCTAGCGCCATGTGCCCCATAGCGCTGCGGACCTCCTCAGTCGCGGTACCCAGGTGGGGCAGCAGGGTAACGTTCTGCAAATCTATCAGAGCTTGCGGCACTGCGGGTTCGAATTCGTAGACATCCAGACCCGCACCCGCGATTTGCTTTTCTTGCAACGCCGAAATCAGGGCCGATTCATCCAATACCTCTCCCCGAGAAATATTGATCAGGATGGCAGCAGCGTTCATCGCCTGCAGCACCTGCGCATTGATCAGATGCCGGGTTTCGGCACCGCCCGGCACAGCCAGGATCAGGAAATCGACATCGGCAGCCAAAGCTTTGAGGTCTGGGACATAATCCGCCGGAAACTCTAACTCCTTTGGACTGCGCGATTGATAGGCGACGTGCATACCAAACCCATAGTGGCAACGTCGCGCGATGGCTTGCCCAATGCGCCCCATGCCCACAATGCCGACCCGTTTGCCGGTCACGTGATGGCCCAACATCTGTGTCGGGTGCCAGCCCTGCCAAAGGTTTGAACGTACCAGCCGTTCGCCTTCTCCGGCGCGGCGGGCCGTGGACAGCAGCAATGTCATGGCGATATCGGCAGTCGCATCTGTGACAGCGCCCGGCGTGTTGGTCACGGCAATTCCGGCGTTACGGGCCGCGTCCACATCAATGTGATTGTACCCAACCCCAAAATTCGCCAGCAGCTTGCATCGCGGTTTCGGCACCTCGGCAAAGATCTGAGCAGAAAACAGGTCGCCCAAGGTCGGCACCACGACATCGCATTCGGACAGCGCATGCCCCATTTCCTTGGGTGACATCGGCAAGGTTTCACTGCGCATCTCTGCGTCGAACTCTGCGCGTGCACGTGCTGCGACAGAGGCGGTCATCGGTCGGGCAATGAACACACGCATCAGTGCATCCGCCCACCGGTTGGAACCTTGCCATCCGGCCCGATCAGGACGATCTCACCAGTCTCATCGGGCAATCCCAAAACAAGCACTTCGGACATGAACTTGCCGATCTGGCGCGGAGGGAAATTTACCACCGCCATCACCTGCTTGCCCACCAATGAGGCGGGATCATAATGCGCGGTGATCTGGGCCGAGGTTTTCCGCTCGCCGATGTCTCGTCCAAAATCGATCCACATCTTGATCGCTGGCTTGCGCGCTTCGGGGAAGGGCTCGGCGCGGATAACCTCGCCGACGCGAATGTCGACCTTAAGAAAATCGTCGAATGTAATTTCACTCACGAGACAGCTCCTTGGACCGATCGGTTGCGGCTTTAACAGCGCGGTGCAGCAGGTCGGGAAAACCGAATTCGTCGTGCATCAGGACCTCAAGCGCGGCCTGCGTGGTTCCATTAGGCGAAGTGACATTGACGCGCAGTTGCGATGGGTCCTCGTCAGACGCCATGGCCAAGGCCCCTGCCCCGGCGACCGTGGACTTGGCCAGCTTCATCGCCAGATCATGTGGCAGGCCCTGAGCCTGACCCGCGGCAGCGAGCGTTTCAATAAGGTGGAATACATAGGCAGGGCCGGATCCGCTCAGCCCGGTAACGGCATCAATCTGCGCCTCATCCTGCAATCTGACCGTCTCACCGACCGCAGATAGCAGGTTTTCGGCTAGGGCCAGATCCGCATCCGAAACAGCAGAATTTCCAATCAACGCCGTGATTCCCTGTCGGATCGCCGCCGGGGTGTTCGGCATGGCACGCACGATTGGTGTTTTCTGGCCCAACACCTCTTCGAATGTGGAGATTGAGGTGCCCGCCGCGACCGACACGAACAGGCTGCGCCCGCCGCCCAAGGCTGTAATTGCGGGCAGCGCATCGCCCATCATCTGCGGCTTTACCGCGACCAGCACAACTGCAGGCGCCTCGGGTAGCGGGGTATTGATGTTGACGCCCGACGATTTCAGCCAATCCGACGGGAAAGGGTCAATCACCCAGACTGACGAGGCAGGAAGGCCATGCTCTAACCACCCGGCAAGCATGGCCGATCCCATCTTGCCGCATCCCAAAAGCACCAGCCCCTGTTCGGCGACGCGTGACATGTCCATGATTGCCCCTCCGCTTATTTGGCTCGGGGCAAAGCTTTACGCGCGGCCGTAGGCCTCTGCAATGGCGACTTGCATCGCGTCTTCCGGGGTGCGGTTGCCCCATGTGACCAGTTGGATCGCGGGATAATAACGCTCGGCGCTCAGGACCGCTGCAGTGATCATCGTATCAATCTGTTCCGGGCTGGCCATCTGACCACCCGCAAGAACCAGACCGTACCGGTAAACCATCAGCTTCTGATTGGCCCAGTATGTGAAGGCCCCGGCCCAGCACTGATCGTTCATCTTGTTCAGAAGTTCATAAAGCTCGGTCTCGCGCGCCTCAGGTGGCTCCATCTCGAACGAGCACACCATACGCAGCGTTTCGTCATAATTCGACCAGGCCAGCGTAATCGAGTAGGTGCGCCACTGTCCTTCGACAGCCATTGCGATCTGATCATCCCCGATCCGATCAAAGTCCCAATCGTGATGTTCGGCAAGATGTTCAACAATGTCGATCGGATGAAGGTCTTCGTCAAGAAACTGCTCGGAAAGGGCCATAATGCCACCTCACTAATTTCTAGCATTTCGGGGCTGGCAGCGCCCCAGCGCTAGTTGCCTGCTCTACAAGCCGGGCTTCCCCCATAGGCCTGTACTAAATATGGTGCGCTGTGGGTGGTGGCCTGACAACCCCCATTTTTGGGGATAACAGCAATAAGTTGTGGATAGCTGGCAACGGGGATCAAAATATTGGCATCAGATGCAGCTTTGTCTTGATTAATTCCCGCAAGACGGCATGATGCACAACACCGCACAACCCAGAACCGGATTGCGCGGCGTTTGTCTTTTTTCAAAAATTTCGCGGGGGATTATTCGCCCAGCTTGGCTTCCAACGCTGCAATGCGCGCCTCGAGCGCTGTGTTTTCCTCGCGCGCTTTCTGAGCCATGGCACGGACAGCGTCGAATTCTTCGCGTGTGACGAAATCGCGATCAGCCAGCCAACGGTCGATCATCGACTTCATGGCGTTCTCCGCCTCGTCCTTTGCGCCTTGGGCAACACCCATGGCGTTGGTCATGAGTTGGGAAACATCATCCAGAATCTTGTTGCGGGTTTGCATGGTTATCCTCCGATTTGGCGGTTGGTCTCTATATGGGGAATGATTGGCGCAGGCTCAAGGTTGACTTAACCCTCAAAGCCCGGGCAATGAGACGCACATGCAGGCTGTTCTGAATTTCCCCGATCTGTCGCCCGAACTTTTCTCGATCTCGCTGTTCGGGGTGGAGTTCGCACTTAGATGGTACGCCCTCGCCTATATCGCCGGGATTGTGATTGCATGGCGTCTCGGGGTGATCGCCCTAAAGCGCCCCGCCCTGTGGCCCGACAAGGCGCCACCTATGCAACCCGCCCAGCTTGAGGATTTGATCACCTGGATCATCCTGGGCGTGATTCTGGGCGGGCGACTTGGGTTCGTGCTGTTTTATCAACCAGCCTATTACCTTTCGAACCCGATCGAAATTCTGATGGTCTGGCAGGGCGGCATGGCCTTCCACGGTGGATTGCTAGGCGTCGTCGTGGCCTCATATATCTATGCAAGACGTCACCAAATTTCGATTTTGCCGCTTGCTGATCTGATCGCGCATACCGTGCCGCCTGGGCTGTTATTGGGTCGTGTCGCGAATTTCATCAACGCCGAACTGTGGGGAAGGCCCAGCGACCTGCCCTGGGCCTTTGTATTCCCCGGTGCCGCCGCCCAAAACTGCCCGGAGGTTATTGGTCTTTGCGCCCGCCACCCCTCTCAGCTTTACGAAGCCGCACTCGAAGGGTTGCTGCTGGGCGTCCTGCTGTTGTGGCTGGTCTATCGGCGCCGCGCTTTCCTACGGCCCGGTCTGGTCACAGGCGTGTTTATGGCGGGCTATGGCGCATCGCGTTTCATTGTCGAGTTTTTCCGGCAACCCGATGCACAGTTTGTTTCGGCCGGAAATCCGCTTGGACTTGCCTGGCAAATGGGCGGCTACGGCCTGACCATGGGCCAGTTACTGTCTTTGCCAATGATTGCCTTTGGCCTTTGGCTGGCATCACGCGCTAAGGCCAAGTGATGACCCTCGCCAACCTCTTACAGGCTCGTATCGCACAAGACGGCCCGATGAGTGTAGCCGACTATATGACCGAATGCCTGCTGCACCCGACACTGGGATATTACACCACCCGCGACCCCCTTGGCCCGCAGGGCGATTTCATCACCGCCCCGGAAATCAGCCAGATGTTTGGCGAACTAATCGGGCTCAGCCTTGCGCAATGCTGGATTGACCAGGGGCGTCCGGACCGTTTCACGCTAGCGGAGCTGGGTCCCGGGCGCGGAACGCTGATGGCTGACATGCTGCGTGCGACACAGGGCGTGGATGGCTTTCACGCGGCGGCAGATATTGTGCTGCTTGAGGCCTCACCAACCCTGCGCGCCATTCAGGCAAAGACGCTGGATGCCTATGCTCCACGCTGGATTACATCGGTCACCGATCTACCCGATTCCCCGCTTTTGCTGGTGGCAAACGAGTTCTTTGACGCTCTGCCCATTCGCCAATTCATCCGTGATGGCAGCGATTGGCGGGAACGTTTGATCGGGATGAAGGACGAATCACTGGCTTTTGGCCAGGGGCCGCGGTCGCCACAGATCGCTTTGAAGAACCGGCTTGAGGACACGCAGGATGGGGATCTGGTCGAGCTTTGCCCTTCGGCCATACCGATCATCACTGTGATCGCCGGACGGATCGCGACACACGGCGGGGCCGGACTGATCCTGGATTATGGCGACTGGCATTCGCTTGGGGATACGTTTCAAGCGCTGCATGCCCACAAGCCGATAGACCCTCTTTCCAGCCCCGGACAAGCTGATCTGACCGCCCATGTGGACTTCGAACCTCTGGCGAGCGCAGCGCGAGCTGCGGGCTGCGCCCATTCGCGCCTGACACCCCAAGGCGTTTTTCTGGAACGGCTGGGCATCACTGCGCGGGCGCAAGCATTGGCGAAACCACTCAGCGGGTCCAAGCTTGAGGCGTTGATAGCCGCACATCGCCGGTTGACGCACCCAGAGGAAATGGGAAACCTGTTCAAAGTACTGGGCCTGTACCCATCTTATGCCGCATTGCCACCGGGACTGGAATCATGACGCTGGAAATTCTGACTTCGGATCTCTTGTCATCCGTACGCCATGGTTTTTTCTGCCGCCGTGGCGGGGCCTCATCCGGGATCTTTGCAGGGCTCAACTGCGGTCATGGATCATCTGACCAGACCGAGGCTGTCGCGATAAACCGTAACCGCGTAGCGGATGCGATGGAGGTCGATCCCGGATCCCTTATCGGGGTGCATCAGGTGCATTCACCGACGGTCATAACTGTTGATGGTCCAATCGACGGGGAAAAGCCTAAAGCAGACGCGTTGGTTACGGCCTATCCCGGGCTGGCGCTGACCATCCTCACGGCGGATTGCCAACCTGTTCTTTTTGCCGACACCCACGCAAAAGTGATAGGAGCTGCACATGCGGGTTGGCGCGGCGCGCTGGACGGTGTGCTTGAGGCCACGTTGGACTCCATGGAGGCGCTGGGAGCACGGCGCGAGAATACAGTGGCCGTCATAGGGCCCACAATCTCTCAAACTGCGTATGAGGTCGGGCCCGAGTTCCTAGAAGACTTTGCCGCTGAATCATCAGAAAACCTGCGATTCTTCGCAAATGGAACGGGTGATCGGATGCAATTTGACCTCCCGTCCTATGGGCTGCACCGGTTACGTCAGGCTGGTGTCGGGCATGCAGAGTGGATTCGTCATTGCACCTATTCGGACCCGAACAGATTCTATTCGTACCGCCGATCGGTTCATACAAAAGAAGCCGACTACGGCCGCCTGATTTCCGCCATCAAACTGTGACGCGTGCCCTGATTGTGGCGAAATCGCCGCTTTTTCGCCACATTTGTTGTGTCTATATGAGTCGCCAAAATTAGGTTTTATTGCCCTCTCTCAGATGGTTATCTGCATATTTCTGAATGTGAGCGCGGCTAGATTAAGAAAAGGAAACAACCAACTTTCTTTTGTCCCAGATTCAACCCGCGTCAGCCTTATGGCCGCCTCAATATGGCGACACGTTAGGCCCAGATTGGGTCGTTAGGCACTAAGCCTTGAACGAGTAGGACAACAGGATGAAACAAAGATCCCGCTTTCTCAGCGCTGTTCTAAAAGCGTCCAGAGAGCAAAAACTGGAGATGCCGTGGAAACGGGTTTCCAGTCGTTCTGCCAGTGTGGCGCGCCGTTTGGCTTCGCGACGCTGATTAGACAGGCCTACCAAAGCCATTCTGCCGGCTTTGAGGGTCAAGACACACAGCGGGGGTGCTCCGATCCGGTGTGTGGCGCTTCACAGACGCTTTCTGTGAATGTGTTTAGGAGTTTGTGTGCGTAGACAATTTTCGTCTGCGAGTTGTGAGTTTGTCTGGGGGGTCAATGTGTTGACCAAGAGTTTGCGAAATTCCATCGCACTGCGCGGCCGTTACAGCCGACGTCTCGAAGTCGCCATAGCATTCAAGACAAAGAAAACCGATCAGGCGGGCCTGTACGGGGGTTCAGCCTTCCTGAGCGGATGTTTGAGGGGACGGAATTAGTATGACTATTCCACATTCTTTGGCCCGCGCCGCCAGAAACGCCGTCGATACGTCGACAATGCTGCGCGAGATTCCAAGAAATACAACAAAACAAAAAGCGCAGCTGCGGCGCTATGAGGTCAGTTCATTGTTGAGCAATGGCGAGGTATCCCAAACCCGCCACATCGCGCCAGCGCTGCCCATGTTCGAGGATGCGTTTTGTGCCTTTACGCGGGGTTCGCTTGTCGAAACCGAAAACGGGCCGATAGCGATCGAAGATCTTTTGCCTGGCGATACGGTTTTGACCCAGAATGGAACTTCGGAATCCGTGGTCTGGAAGGGCTCGGTGACTTTGATCCCCGGGCGCGAAGACTCGCGTGGTCGCACGCGCCCGCTGACACGCATCATGGCGGATACCTTCGGAATGCAAAAACCGATGTCAGGCGTGACTGTCGGTCCGGCTGCGCGCCTGTTGGGCACCCCAGCACATCTGCGGCACTTGTATGGCGGATCTCCTGTTTTGACGCCCGCGCACGAGTTCCAAGACGGGATGGGTGTCATCGAGATGCTACCGCCTACCCCAATCGAATTGTTTCACATCTGTCTGAAACGCCATTCGGTTATCAAGGTAGACGGATTACAGTTTGAATCATATCATCCAGGCGTAAATGCGGTTCGGATGATCAGCCATTCGCTTCGCTCAATCTATTTGAACTTGTTCGAGCATGTCGAATCGCTGAATGACTTTGGCCCGCTGCAGTTACCGCGTGCCGGAGATGGAGAGGTGGACGCAATCACTGCCTGAGTTTTAACCAGTACTGCAAAGTGGGGGCTTTATGCAGATTTTAATTAGTTGGGTGTTGTTTCTGGTTGTCACGGCGATTTTGCCGCCGTGCACCAGCCGTCACAAAAGGATGCGCTTTACGCCGTCCGGTTCATTCGTTCTTCCAGGACGTCAAACGGTACACCGGGCTCGTCCTTAGCGCCGCGTATCACAAGTGAGGTTTTAACGCTGGCCACATTTGGCGTGGTCAGCAACTCGCCTGTCAAAAACTGCTGAAAGCTGCTGAGATCAGGAGCGACGCATTTCAGAATAAAATCCACTTCGCCGTTCAGCATGTGGCATTCACGGACAAGTGGCCACTCGCGGCAGCGTTCCTCGAATGCGCTGAGTTCGGCTTCGGCTTGGCTTTCCAATCCGACGCTTGCAAAGACCTGAACCTCAAAACCCAGCTCACGCGCATTCACTTCCGCATGATATCCGCGGATAAGGCCCGAGTCCTCCAATGTGCGCACGCGCCGCAGGCACGGAGGCGCGGAAATTCCCACACGTTTCGCGAGCTCTACATTGGTCATGCGACCGTCTGCCTGCAATTCTGCCAGAATCTTGCGGTCAATCTCGTCCAGCCGTGTCGCGACCATAAAAAGCTCCTGAATTTTCGGTTGTTATATCAGCACCCAAGGGATGCGCAATAATGTTTCGCGTTTGCGCAATATTCTTTGGTTTTCCAGGTATTTTTCTAGCGCGAGTTGTGAAACGGATTCTCCGATACGGCACGAAGGGGCTTTAAGCGCCTCAAGGGGGTCGCTATATCCATTCGCCAAGGGGCCGCAGGCCCGTATCAGGCAGATCGAGTCGGGGGTATCATGGCCGAAACAAAACACACCAGGGTTCTGATAATCGGATCAGGACCTGCCGGTTATACTGCGGGCGTATATGCCAGCCGTGCGATGCTGGAACCGATCCTGGTTCAGGGCATCGAGCCGGGCGGACAGCTGACGACCACCACCGAGGTCGAGAACTATCCCGGTTTTACCGAGGTTCAGGGTCCTGATCTGATGATCAAGATGCAGGAACATGCCGCCGCGATGGGGTGCGAGATCATCGGCGACATCATCAGCGATCTGGATGTCTCGAAACGCCCATTCACCGCCAAAGGCGACAGCGGCACCATCTACACTGCCGATGCGGTCATTCTGGCCACTGGCGCGCGGGCAAAATGGCTGGGATTGCCCTCGGAAGAGAAGTTCAAAGGCTTTGGCGTTTCCGCCTGCGCCACATGCGACGGGTTCTTCTATCGCGGGCAGGAGATCGTTGTAATCGGCGGCGGCAATACCGCCGTGGAAGAGGCGCTGTTTCTGACCAACTTTGCCAGCAAGGTCACCTTGATCCATCGCCGCGATGAATTGCGCGCCGAAAAGATCCTGCAGGATCGGCTGATGAAGAACAACAAGATCGAGCCCCTGTGGTTCCACGAACTGGACGAGGTCACCGGAACCGACGCGCCTTTGGGTGTCGAAGGCGTGCGCGTCAAGAATGTGAAAACCGGTGAGATTCGCGAAATCCCCTGTAAAGGTGTTTTCATCGCCATCGGCCACGCACCCGCGAATGAGCTGGTCAAGGACTCGCTGGAAACCCATATGGGCGGCTATGTGATCACCAAACCGGGCTCCACAGAAACCTCCATTCCAGGTGTCTTTGCTGCCGGAGACCTGACAGATCACATCTACCGTCAAGCCGTTACCAGCGCCGGGATGGGCTGTATGGCCGCGCTGGATGCTGAACGGTTCCTGGCCGAGCAGGATTAATCAGGTGATCGAGTTCTCCGGCCCGATCTGGAGAATTCTGTTCCTCTCACAGATAGACGCCCCTTTGGCCCCAGCACGGGCGCCAGAGGGGCGTTTTCATTATGCGGGCCAATTCGCGCTTTATTCTTCGCTGAGCGCTGAGGGTGCCGAAGTAGCCATCAAACGCTATGTCTGCCTATCCGATCCACCACGCATTCTTCAAAAATGCCGGATCACCGGCGCTCGGCTGGTAGATCTGCGGGGGCGCAGCGAAGCCTCGGTCGTGTGGCAGGATGCCCACGAAAAAGAAGGCGCCTCACCCACCTGGCTATTTTCGGATGACGCCCGCGCCAAAGGCGCCGACGGCTTGCTATACAGCTCGCGATCCCGGCCAGAACTCAGTCATGCGGTTTTGTTTAGCACCTCGCCAGAGGTAGTGTGCCTGGATGGGGATCCGCATCCCTGGTTGCCGGGGCATAGAGGCTTCGCTTGACCCCCGCTCTGCGCCGTTACAGACTCTGAGATGCGAGCAAAACGAACACAGGTGAACCGAGTGAAAAGCGTACTATGGCAAGGCGGGTGGGCTACCCGGCTGAGGATCATGAGCGGCCTGATCCTGTTCATCTTTGCCTTCTTTCACTTCATCAATATCGGTCTGGGACTGTTTCATACTGATTATCTCCACGGAATGCAGAAAGGCCGCCATGTCATTACGCGCAATAACATCGGCAGCGCGATTCTATATCTGGCCTTGCTCGTGCATTTTGGGCTGGCGCTGTATTCGTTAGCTCAGCGCAGAACCATGCGAATGCCTTTCAGCCTGGGGCTACAGGTGGTGCTTGGATTTGTGATTCCACTGCAACTGATCTCGCACCTTGTTCACACCCGATACGCACATGCAGTTTTCGGGGTTAATGATGAGATGGGTTATATCATCGCGCTAATGTGGCCCAGCTATGCAATCTGGACACAAAGCCTGCTTTTGCTGGTGGTCTGGGTCCACAGTTGCATCGGTCTTCACATGTGGCTGCGCCTGACATCCTGGTGGCAAAGGACGCTGCCTTATCTGATCGGGCTCGCCGTGTTCATTCCGTCTTTCGCTCTGGCAGGTCTTTTGACAGAGGGCCGACGCATCTGGGCTGATTTCGCCGACCCGTTTCTGCGCGATCAGTATATCGAACATTACAACTGGCCATCGCCCCAGGCTTTTCAGGCTCTGATGGGTGTGAGGCAAGATACGCTGCTTGCATTCGGGCTGGCGGTTGGCGCTACATTGCTTGTGTTTCTGGTGCGCAAAATTTTGCGACGTCGACATTCGGTGCGCATCAAATATGTTGAAGGCCCCGAAATTGTGGCCGAAAAAGGCATGACCCTGCTTGAGATTTCTCAGGCCAACGGCATTCCCCACACTGCGCTGTGTGGTGGCAAGGGGCGCTGCACCACCTGTCGCGTTATTGTCGAGAATGGTGCAGATCAGCTCCCCGTCCCCAGTGAGATCGAGGCCCGCAGCTTGGCTGCCGTAAAAGCACCCGAAGGCGCACGCCTGGCCTGTCAGATCCGCCCGACCGAGCCAATCACGGCCTTTCGGATGTACAATCCCGGTAGCGGTCGCAATCGCGCCCATGCCAGCCAGGGGCAGGAACGTAAACTGGCGGTGCTGTTTCTGGACATGCGCGGGTTCACGGCACTGACCACCGGGCAGTTGCCCTATGACATCGTTTTCCTGCTCAACCGGTTCTTTGACGCCATCGTGCCAGCCATCACCTCGGATGGGGGTGCGGTCGACAAGTATATGGGTGACGGGCTGCTTGCAGTGTTTGAAACCGCCGATGCTGCAAGTTCAGCACGGGCCGGGATGAAAGCTGCAGCCAATGTCAGCCGCGCATTGCAACGGTTCAACGAGCAACTCGAAACCGAGGGCAGCCCGCTTATCCGCATTGGAATGGGATTACATCTGGGCGATCTGGTTCTGGGCGAAATCGGCGCCGTAGGCACTGCAAGCCGCACGATTATCGGCGACGCCGTGAATGTCGCCAGCCGATTGGAGGCCGAGACCAAGGGGTTGGGTGTCGAGCTTTTGGTTTCGGGCGATCTGCTGAAGGCAGCGGGGCATGAGAGTTGGCAGAACGATCTGCGCCCCTTCCAATTGCGTGGGGTAACAAGGCCAATTTCTGCCCTGCCGGTCGAACGTGCGTCCGACCTCACCCCCAAGATTGCCGCCTGAGAACACACTCATTCAAACCGGTCTATTTGGCCTTGATCCAAGGGATTGTCGTCGGGTTTCGCGTCAAAATGTGGAAAATCCTTCCAATCCGGAGAAAAACCGCGCATATCGTCCTTTGTTTCATAAATCCATCTGGACTTCACTCGACCGCCGGGGCACATGCCCGGCAAACGCCCCTGAATCACTGGCCAATCCATCCTTCGACAAGAGAATTCCCATGACGATGTTAAGCAATCTGGCGCCGATCTCTGAACTTTATGTTTCGTACGAGTCCGCACAGAAACTGAAAGTAGAAGCTGCCGACCTGACAAGCTGGGACCTGAGCCCTCGTCAGATCTGTGATCTGGAACTGCTGATGAATGGCGGGTTCAACCCGCTGAAAGGGTTCCTAAGCGAGGCCGATTACGACAATGTCGTCGAGAACATGCGCCTGGCCGACGGCACCCTTTGGCCGATGCCAATCACGTTGGATGTCAGCGAAGACTTCGCTGAGGGCATCAAACTGGGTCAGGACATTGCACTGCGCGACCAAGAAGGTGTCATTTTGGGCACCATGACTGTGACCGACCGCTGGACGCCGAACAAGGCGCGCGAGGCGGAAAAGGTCTTTGGCGCAGATGACGATGCTCACCCGGCGGTCAACTACCTGCACAACACTGCGGGCAAGGTTTACTTGGGCGGTCCTGTTGTTGGTATCCAACAGCCCGTTCACTATGACTTCCGCGCTCGCCGCGACACACCGAACGAGCTGCGCGCCTATTTCCGCAAGCTGGGTTGGCGCCGTATTGTTGCGTTCCAAACCCGCAACCCGCTGCACCGCGCGCATCAGGAACTGACCTTCCGCGCCGCCAAAGAGGCGCAGGCCAACCTACTGATCCATCCTGTTGTTGGTATGACCAAGCCGGGCGACGTGGACCACTTTACCCGCGTGCGTTGCTATGAGGCTGTTCTGGACAAGTACCCGGCCTCGACAACTTCGATGTCACTGCTGAACCTGGCGATGCGTATGGCAGGCCCGCGCGAGGCGGTGTGGCACGGGTTGATCCGCGCCAACCACGGCTGCACGCATTTCATTGTCGGCCGTGACCACGCAGGCCCCGGCAAGAACTCGGCCGGCGAAGATTTCTATGGCCCCTACGACGCACAAGATCTGTTCCGCCAGTTCCAGGATGAAATCGGCGTTGAAATGGTCGATTTCAAACACATGGTCTTTGTGCAGGAACGCGCTCAATACGAACCGAATGACGAGATCGCCGACAAAGACAACGTCACAATCCTGAACATCTCGGGCACAGAACTGCGCCGCCGTCTGGCCGAAGGCCTGGAAATCCCCGAATGGTTCAGCTTCCCTGAGGTTGTGACCGAGCTGCGCAAGACCAAACCGCCGCGCAGTCAGCAGGGTTTTACCGTATTCTTCACCGGTTTCTCCGGCTCGGGCAAATCGACCATCGCCAACGCGCTTATGGTAAAGCTGATGGAGATGGGCGGTCGTCCGGTGACCCTGCTGGATGGTGACATTGTTCGTAAGAACCTGTCATCGGAACTGGGCTTCTCGAAAGAGCACCGCGACCTGAACATCCGCCGCATCGGCTATGTGGCCAGCGAGATCACCAAGAACGGCGGCATCGCTATCTGTGCCCCAATCGCACCCTACGCCACGACCCGCCGCGCCGTCCGCGAAGATGTCGAAGCGTTTGGCGCTTTCTGCGAGGTTCACGTGGCCACCAGCATCGAAGAATGCGAACGCCGCGACCGCAAGGGCCTGTACAAGCTGGCGCGTGAAGGCAAGATCAAGGAATTCACCGGAATTTCCGATCCCTACGACGTACCTGCCAATCCTGAACTGAGCGTCGAGACCGAGAATGTGGACGTAGACAACTGTGCCCACCAGGTTCTGCTCAAGCTGGAAAGCATGGGTTTGATCGCCGGATCGTAACCTGCGCAAAGAATCAAGCAAAAGGCCCTCGGTTTCCGGGGGCCTTTTTCTATTGGACTACAGCTCCGCCCGAATAGCGGCGACCGCGCGCCCTTCGAAATCACCAAACTCGGCCGCTTTGGAGTGGCTGGCCCGCAGGGCGCCTAGACGCGCGGCATAGTCATCGACCGAAGCGGCTTGAATCGCACTCCGAATGTCGGCCTCGGAATCGCACAGGATCATCCCAGATGTGTCGAAGAAATCACCAATATTGGGACAGCCCCAATAGATCGGCACTGTCGAGCACAAGATCGCGTCTGTCAGCTTTTCCGAAAAGTAATTCCGCTCCCGCACATTCTCGATCACCACCGAATAGCGATATGGGGCCAGCCCGTCAGACTTTCGGTCAAACGGAGTATAGCCACGCCCCATAATATCGACATCTGCCCCGGATTCACGAACCCAGTCGATCACGGAATGGCGCAGCTGATGTCCTTCGAGATCACGTTTGGCCGAGGCGATCAAAGAACAGGATTTAGATTTCTCGACCAAAAGTTCTCGCCAATCAGGCACCATCGTCACGCCATAAGGCAGAAACACGGCGTTTGGGATACCTTGCAACAAAACATCATGAAAGGTCAGCACCCGGAAGAACCGCCGCCACGTATAGCGCAACATGCGATCATGTTTGGCATGGATGGCCGAAGGCTCTCCCATCATCAAAGATATCCGCGCACGTGTTCCCCGACGAAGACGCAGATGTACGGTGGAATTGGGGTACATGATCAGATGGTCCGTGTGCGCAAGATCGCCCACTGTTTTTCCGATCAGACGATCCGGGCAACCTTCGGGCCAGGTCAGTTCCGACAAAGGAACCGTGGCCAGTTTCGGCCCTAACCGATGCCCATAGGGCAAAATGGCGATTGCAGGTTCTGTCATCATCCGGCATCTGGCAAATTAACCTGACCCCGCATCAGAATATGCCCGCGACCGGCGACCTTGATGCCTGTCATCGCATCCGATGGGCCAGCTCGGGTAACAGTCGCCTGACCGGGGCGCCCCATATCATGGCCTTGCTCGGCAATAAAAACGTCCTTTGGCATCAGCCCATGTTTCCAGAGATACGCCGCCATCGCACCTGTGGCAGATCCGGTAAACGGATCCTCGGGCGGGCTGGGCGGGGCCAACAGCAATCTCGAGAATGTATCGCCTGCTTTGGTCGCGCCTTTGAGCGTTACAAGAAAAGGTTCGGCCATATCGGAGCCGGAAAAGCCCGCCTTTTCGGCAATCTCGCGCAAAGGCCTTTCGACCAGTTTTGCCGCGCGCAGGGCGTCGTGATCACGAAGAACAGTGACACAGAAGGGCAGCCCGGTAGAAACAAATTGCGGCGGCGAGATGATCGCCTCTTTGTGCAGGCTGATGGCAGAGGCGACCAGCTCGGCGGGAACATAGGCGCCGAATTGTGGTGCAATCTGCGTCATCTCGATTTCATCACCGCTGATGCAGATCGAAACGATCCCCGCGCCGGTTTCAAGCGTCAGGGTATTGCCTTGCAGCATTCCTCTGGACTGCATTGCAGCTACGGTTGCGATCGTGGGATGCCCGGCAAAGGGGATTTCGCGACTGGCCAGAAAATAACGAACCCGGAAATCGGCCACATCGGACGGGCCAGTAAAGGTGCATTCAACCAAGGACGTCTCGCGCACATAGGCCATGCAGACGTCTTCGGACAGAGCTGCCCCACCATGAACAACAGCGCACCCATTGCCACCAAAGGCGCGATCGCTGAAGGCGTCTACCCAGTCAAAGTCGAACCAATTCATGTGTCGTGCACTCCGATATTCGAACCATCATAGGTTCGACTGTCTCGCCCGACAGGCCATGGATGTCACGAGGAAAACGTACGGAGGTCGCTTTAGTGCACGGCCACCGGTGAAAAATCATGCTCGCGCGCCAGGTTAAACGCCAGCTTGCGATCAGCAACCAGTGCCAGTTGCTGGCCGTCGGCATCGTGTACCGCATATAGCAGGCTCAGATCTCCGGCCTGTTCGCGAACTTCCCGAGGTAGATCGGCGACTTCAACTGTTTTGACATAGACGATCCGATCGCCTTCGGCGTTGATTTCAAACGGTGTATTCATTGCTCTTACCCCTTCCTTATGTTGATCGTTTGCACCACGGTTTCGGGCACGGCGCGGGTCAGATCCACATGCAGCAGACCATTTTCAATGATCGCCTCGCCAACCTCGACCCCATCGGCCAACACGAACATGCGCTGAAACTGACGTGCCGCGATCCCACGGTGTAGAAAGATACGTCCTTCGCTGTCGTCGCGCTGACGTCCCCGGATCACCAACTGTCGATCTTCGATGGTAATCGACAGGTCCTCTTCTGCAAACCCGGCCACGGCCAAGGTAATGCGGTAGGAAAAATTCGAGGTCTGTTCAATATTATAGGGCGGATACCCCTCGTTTCCGGCCTTTGCAGACCGCTCCAGAAGGCGTTCCAACTGCTCGAACCCCAAAAGATGCGGGTATGAGCCCAGAGTAAGTTTAGACACGTATTTTCGTCCTTTATTGCCAAAGCGACGTGTTGTGCGGCCCCATTCTGGCAACCGCGTATAATAGAATATGGGAATATACAGCGATGTCCACAAGGTCTGGCCGGATCAAGCCTGACACACTATCTTGTGTGACAAGCACCACAACAACTCTGAGTCGCCAATGAACGCGCCCACCGATCTTTCGATGAAAACTGATGAGGTTCTGCGGGTAGAGCTGGAAGTTTTCCGCCGTCAACACCGTGATCTTGACGAAGCAATCGAGGCGCTTCAGGCCACTGGCACCTCGGATCAACTGACGATCAAACGGTTGAAAAAGCAGAAACTGCGCCTGAAAGACATCATTCGCCTGATCGAAGACCGCCTGACCCCAGATATCATCGCCTGAGACATCTGAACCGCATTGCCACAAAGGCGGATTTGGCTATAGTTCGCGCTCTTTCGGAAGGCAGGGACGCAAGCGGATGAGCGACGTTAAAGTGGGGATCATCATGGGAAGCCAGTCAGACTGGTCCACGATGAAAGAAGCCGCAGACATTCTGGATGAGCTGGGCGTGGCCTATGAAAAACGCATCGTTTCAGCGCACCGCACCCCAGATCGCTTGTGGGACTATGGCAAGACTGCTGTCTCGCGCGGATTGCAGGTGATCATTGCAGGGGCCGGCGGGGCTGCGCATTTACCGGGCATGATGGCCTCGAAAACACGCGTTCCTGTGATCGGCGTTCCGGTGCAGACGCGGGCACTGTCTGGCGTCGATTCGCTCTATTCCATTGTTCAAATGCCCAAAGGGTTCCCGGTTGCGACTATGGCGATCGGGTTGGCAGGCGGCGCCAATGCGGGGCTGATGGCCGCTGGCATTCTGGCGCTGCAGGATAACGCTCTGGCCGGCCGGCTGGATGCCTGGCGCGACGCGCTATCGGCCTCAATCCCCGAAGAACCCGAGGGATGAGCCGGATCGGATTCATCGGTACGGGCCATATTGCGGCCCCGATGGTGCGTTTTTTGGCCCGTAAAGGGCACGAGATCTCCGTGACAGAACGCAATGACCAGGTTTCAACCGCGCTAAAGGCTGAACTGGGTGTGTCTGTCACGACGCCACAGGCCGTGATAGATGCATCCGAGATCGTGTTCCTGTGCCTGCGCCCACATATCGCTGCGGACGTTCTGGCCGCCTTAACGTTTCGATCCGACCATCAGATCGTCTCGGTCATGGCAGCAGTTTCGAAAGATGAACTAACCGAGCTCTGCTCTCCGGCGCCGGCAATCGTGCAAACCATTCCGCTGGGATTTTTGGAAGCCGGTGGCTGCCCGCTGGTCGCTTTCGGCAACGATCAACTGCTGGCCGATTTGTTCGCACCGGAAAACCCGGTGATCAAGGTCGCAGATGAGGCGGCACTGAACGCCCATTTCGCCATTTGCGCCATGGTTCCCGGCCTTCTGGACCTGATGGCGACCGGAGCAACTTGGCTGGGAGACACAACCGGAGACGCAGCCGGGGCCGAATTCTACACCACCCAGTTGGTATCGGGCTTTCTGCACGCGATGGATAAGAAGGCCGCAGGCCACCTAGAGGCCGAACGCGATGCGCTGGCCACTGACGGCACGCTGAGCCTGCAAATGACACAGACCCTGCAAGATCAGGGCGCGCACAAGGCATTGCACGCAGCACTTGGCGCTATTGGCAAACGTTTGGAGAGTTGAGAATGGTGGAAATGCTTGCCCCCGGCGCGACAATCGGGATTTTGGGCGGCGGTCAACTGGGCCGTATGCTGTCCGTTGCTGCAGCCCGGCTGGGTTTTGTGTCGCATATTTATGAACCCGGTGCGACCCCGCCTGCGGGTCATGTGGCGGATCGGGTGATCACCGCCTCTTATGATGATGCCGAGGCCCTCAAGGCCTTTGCCGAAGCAGTCGATGTCATCACCTATGAATTCGAGAATATCCCCACCGAAGCACTGGACATTCTGGAAGCCCACCGCCCCATCCGCCCGGGGCGCGAGGCGCTGCGGGTCAGTCAGGATCGACTGAACGAAAAGGTTTTCTTGCAAGGGCTGGGCCTAAATACAGCGCCCTTCGCCGATATCACGGATCTGGACAGCCTGAAGGCTGCGATTGACCAGATCGGCGCCCCTGCCATCCTGAAGACCCGCCGATTTGGCTATGACGGCAAGGGACAGGCCCGGCTGCGCAGCCCAGATGACGCTGAAACTGCTCTGGCTGATATGGCGGGCGCGCCTGCGATCCTGGAAGGCTTTGTCGATTTCAGCCATGAGGTATCAATCATCGCCGCGCGCGGATTGGATGGTCAGGTCGCCTGTTTCGACCCCGGTGAGAACGTGCATCGCGATGGCATTTTGCATACCACCTCCGTCCCTGCCCGCCTGCCCGCAGCAAAGCGCACAGATGCGATCCTGTTGGCGGCAAATATCCTGAACGCCTTGGACTATGTCGGCGTCATGGGGGTCGAGTTGTTCGTGACCCCGCAGGGTCTGATCGTGAACGAGATCGCACCGCGCGTGCATAACTCGGGCCATTGGACACAGAATGGCTGCGCGGTGGATCAATTCGAGCAACATATCCGTGCTGTGGCAGGCTGGCCTCTGGGCGACGGGCAGCGTCATTCAGACGTGGTGATGGAGAACCTGATCGGCGACGATATGGACCGCGTACCTGAACTCGCGACCGAACGTGATGTTGCGCTGCATCTTTATGGCAAGGCCGAGGTGAAGGCAGGCCGCAAGATGGGTCATTTTAACCGCATCACGCGGTAAATCAGCCGACAAACCGCGCGGCGATATCCCCGGCCATATAGCTGACGCGCCCGGCAGCCAGCGTTGCCGCGACACGGTTTGTATCTGCCTCCAGAATGACCAGATCGGCACGCTGCCCGGGTGTGAGCATGCCGCGATCTTGCAACCCAAGTACGCGGGCTGGCCCTGACGACACCAGCGCCCATGCGCCCGCCATGTCCAGAAGGCCGGATTTGGCCAGCATCAAGGCTGCCCGGCGCGGGCTGGGATAGTGATAATCCGAGGCCAGCGCATCGCACAGCCCCATCGCAATCAGGTCCAGCGCGCTAACATTCCCTTTATGCGACCCGCCGCGTACTACATTGGGCGACCCCAGGATGATGTGATCCCCGGCGGTGCGGGTTGCCTCGGCGGCTTCCAGCGTTTCGGGGAACTCTGAAATCCGCGCGCCCCGCGCGCGCCATTCGGCACGAGTTTGGGCTTTGGCGTCATCGTGGCTGCCCATGCGGACGCCCTGCTTTGTCAAAGCAGTACAGAGTACATCCAGTGCGGTAGGCACCTCATCCCGGCGAGCATGCATCGACAGCAGCATTTCGAAATGCACCTCGGGATTGCGACCGGCCTTGAGCGCCTGTCCGGTCAGACGCGGGGGCTTACGCCCCTCAGCCAGACGGTCATGCGGCAGGTGGTCGTTGAACACGACATAGGGCACCTGCCAAGCCGCAATCTTTTCTGCCAGTCCGGCGTAATCGTCCAGCATATGCGTTTCGAACCGAAGCTGGGGCATCAGATCGGTGACGGTGTGGTCCTTGACTGCCGCAATGGCATTAAACACCTGCCCTGCGAACTCAGGCCCGCGCACCCCGCCTTCCCAACTGTAAAACTGGGCCAGAACGGCTGTGGTGATGCCATTGGCCGCCAGTTCAGCCTCGACCGAGAGGATCCCTTCGTTCATCTGCTTCATGGCACCGCGACGGGGCGCGATGTGCCGTTCAAACCCATCGCCATGCAAGTCGATAATACCGGGCAGAACCAGATATCCTGACAGGTCGATCTGCCGCCCGGCAGGGCCTGTCTGAACCACGCCATCGGCAATGGTCAGATCGACATCCGTCAGCCCCTCGCCGGGCAGAAGAACCTCTGCACCGGTCAGAGTCAGGCTTAATGCGGTCATTGCGTGGACTCCGAGTCAGGTTCCGAGCAATCCTGTCCGATGCAGATCTCGTCAATAGCTTCCATCACCCCGTCAAGCCAGGTGATCTGCGGGTCAAACTGGCCGAATTCAATGAAGTGCAGGGCCTGAGCCATGACCCGCGGATTGTTCATCATGAACGTGTGGGTCACCGGCAGAACCAGGTGATCAGTCATTCCTTCGACCTTGGTGCTTTCAACCGAAACCTTACCGTCATCAGACCCATCAATCAGTGAAGAAAATACTGGGTTTAAGGAGTTTTCGCCTGCGATAACACCTAGTTCAAAATCCACCGGCGGTAGACGACCCGGGATCCCTTCGGCGCCTGTGCCCAGTTGAAGGCCCGCAGGTCCGTTGAGATAGCCGAACACCTCCCACGCGCTAAGTTCATCGACCAGTTGGCTGCCCTGATTGGGCGGCCCCAGCATGACGACACGACCCAGGTTTTCCGGGCTATGATCCTTGAGCCAATAGCGCAACAAAATGCCGCCCATCGAATGTGCCACCACATTGACAGTGTCATCGCCACAAGACGCAAAGGCATCAGGAATGGTTTGCTCGGCCAGTTCGGGAATACCGATCTCGGTCGAGGGATAGCCCGGGCGCACAACCGAATAGTCATGTGACTTGAACAGCTGCTCCATCACGGTGAAAGAGGCCTCGGTCCGCGCAAGACCATGCAACAAGACCACGCATTTCGCGCTGGCCGCGGCAGGAAGCAGAAAGATAAGCAGGGCGATCAGAATTTTCATAAGCGCCAGATAATGCCTTAGCGCCGCTGATGAAAGCCCTACCCCCGCTGACGTCGCAGCACCGCCAGCGCAATGCCGCCCAACACCAGCGCTGCGCCAATCAAAAGCCGGACCTCTGCTGTTTCGCTCAGCAAGAGGACACCGCCCAGAATAGCAATCACGGGCACGCTCAACTGCACCACAGCTGCAACGGTCGGAGCCAGTTGGGGCAAAACACGATACCACAACGCATATCCCAGCCCCGAAGTGACCGCCCCGGATATCGCCGACAGCAACAAACCGGTGCCCGTCATCTGCCAACCTCCGCCGAGCAGCAGCAAAGCTCCGGCCGTCACCGGAAGGGCAATGACGAAATTCGCCGCCGTACCGGCAAGCGCATTTGGCTCGGACCGTCCCGCCAGAGAATATGCTGCCCAGCCAATCCCGGCAGCGCACATCAGGGCGGCTCCGACCGGGTCCACGCGAACCGTGCCCGACGGCCAAAGCACATAGGCGAGGCCACACAATGCAATCGCCGCCCCCAGAAGTTGCTGTCGTGTCGGTGAGTTTCCAGTCACGGCAGTGACCACGAACATCGTGATTTGCACCACCCCGAAAAGGATCAAGGCGCCCAGCCCAGCATCCAGTGTAAGATAGGCGATCGAGAACCCGATCATGTAAAGCGACAAGGCGCCAGCGCCAATGAACCGGCGAGAGCTGCGCAACGGCAGGCTGCCGCCACGTATCAAAACCAGCACCGCCAGCATCAGCGCCCCTGCCAGAACGCGCATAACCGCAAACCCGGCCGGGTCGCTATCGCCGCCTTCAACGGCCATCCGGTTCAGAATGGAGTTCGCTGCAAAGGCGCACATGGTGAGGGCGGTCAGAAGGAACAGTCGCATATCAACCCGATATCGGTTTCACACCGGTTTGGGTACTCACTTTCCTGAAGGGACCGGTTAGACCGTCGACCTCGGAACAGTTTGAGCCACAGTTTCAGTTATAAGCGGCGTGCCAAAACGAAACGGGGCCGCCCGAAGGCGACCCCGTTCCTTAGCTCTGCAGCTCCCCTCTGGGCGGTTTGGCTATGCTGCCAAGCGCCTGTGGGGCCGCCGGAATTCGCCTAAGCGAATTCGACGTTTTACATCATGCCGCCCATGCCGCCCATGTCGGGCATGCCGCCGCCAGCAGGTCCATCTTTCTGCGGCTTGTCAGCAACCATTGCTTCGGTAGTGATCAGCAAGCCGGCAACCGACGCTGCATCTTCCAATGCGGTACGGACAACTTTGGCCGGGTCAATCACGCCGAATGCGAACATGTCACCATATTCTTCAGTCTGCGCATTGAAGCCAAATGCCACATCGTCGCTTTCGCGAACTTTGCCAGCAACAACCGCACCGTCGACACCTGCGTTTTCAGCGATCTGGCGCAGAGGCGCTTCGATTGCCTTACGAACGATGTTGATGCCTGCGTCCTGATCAGCGTTTGCGCCTTGCAGAGTGTCCAGTGCTTTACCGGCCTGAACCAGAGCAACACCACCGCCCACAACAACGCCTTCTTGAACAGCAGCGCGGGTCGCGTTCAGAGCATCGTCCACACGGTCCTTACGCTCTTTCACTTCAACTTCGGTCATGCCGCCGACGCGGATAACAGCAACACCGCCTGCCAGTTTGGCAACGCGCTCTTGCAGCTTTTCACGGTCGTAGTCCGACGAGGTTTCTTCGATCTGGGTGCGGATCTGAGCAACACGTGCTTCGATCTCGGCTTTTTCGCCAGCACCGTCGACGATGGTGGTTTCGTCTTTGGTGATTTCGATTTTCTTGGCAGTGCCCAGCATGTCCATGGTCACGGACTCAAGCTTCATGCCCAGATCTTCGCTGATGACCTGACCGCCGGTCAGGATTGCGATGTCCTGCAGCATGGCCTTACGGCGATCGCCGAAGCCCGGTGCTTTGACAGCAGCAATTTTCAGGCCGCCGCGCAGTTTGTTAACAACCAGAGTTGCCAGCGCTTCGCCTTCAACGTCTTCTGCAATGATCAGCAGCGGCTTTTGCGACTGGATCACTTGCTCGAGCAGCGGAACCATCGGCTGAAGCGAGGACAGTTTCTTTTCGTGCAACAGGATCATGCAGTCTTCGAGGTCTGCAACCATCTTGTCAGCGTTGGTGACAAAGTAAGGCGACAGGTAGCCGCGGTCGAACTGCATGCCTTCGACAACATCGGTCTGGGTTTCCAGGCCTTTGTTTTCTTCGACGGTGATAACACCTTCGTTGCCGACCTTCTGCATCGCGTCTGCAATTTGCTGGCCGATCTCGGTTTCACCGTTGGAAGAAATGGTGCCAACCTGAGCAACTTCAGCCGAGTCCTTGACTTCACGCGAGGCGTTCTTGATGCCTTCAACAACCTTGGCAGTTGCCAGGTCGATGCCGCGCTTCAGGTCCATCGGGTTCAGGCCCGCTGCA
Source organism: Ruegeria sp. CDSC081 (assembly GCF_059610485.1). NCBI lineage: Bacteria > Pseudomonadati > Pseudomonadota > Alphaproteobacteria > Rhodobacterales > Roseobacteraceae > Ruegeria > Ruegeria sp. CDSC081. The sequence continues at coordinate 363,703 of NZ_JBXWNS010000006.1, forward strand.
ACCTGCTTCAGACCTTCTTTGACGATGGACTGAGCCAGAACGGTTGCGGTGGTGGTGCCGTCGCCGGCTTCGTCATTGGTGCGGCTGGCGACTTCTTTCACCATCTGCGCGCCCATGTTTTCGAACTTGTCTTCCAGTTCGATTTCCTTGGCAACCGAAACACCGTCTTTGGTGATGCGCGGCGCGCCGAAAGATTTGTCCAGAACCACGTTGCGGCCTTTGGGGCCCAGGGTCACTTTGACAGCGTCGGCCAGGATGTTCACACCTGCCAGCATGCGGTTACGGGCATCGGTGTCGAACTTGACGTCCTTAGCAGCCATGTCGTTTCTCCTTGAGAAAATGTATTGGGATGAAGATCAGAGGAAGCGCGTGGGCTTACTCGATGATCCCCATGATGTCGCTTTCTTTCATCATCAGCAGCTCTTCGCCGTTGACCTGAACCTCAGTGCCCGACCATTTGCCGAACAGGATCTTGTCGCCAGCTTTTACAGCCATTGCGATCAGCTCGCCACTGTCCTTGCGTGCGCCTTCGCCGGTCGCAACAACTTCGCCTTCGCTGGGCTTTTCTTTTGCGCTGTCGGGAATGATCAGACCACCAGCGGTTTTCTCATCGCTTTCGGTACGGCGAACCAACACGCGGTCATGAAGCGGTTTCAATGCCATCTTTGCAGCTCCTTGGGCTCAAAGTTTATTTATCCTCCCCTCACCTTGCGGTGAGGCGTTAGCACTCGACCCTTGCGAGTGATAACGGCGTATAGCTAGGGGGTCGAAATCCCTGAGTCAACAAGCGTGAAGAATTTTTTATCCTTGGGACTCAGTCAGGCTGATCCCAGCTATAGGCCCAGTGCTTCAGACCCTCTTGTCCGGATTCCGACAAGGCGTAGACGCCTTTTTCAATTTTGTCGAACCAGCCATAATGGTTTTCGCGCATCAGCCGGGTCGCAATCGAAACACCGGTTGCCTTAGCAACATCTGCCCCTTTTGTGGCACCACATTCTGCAAGATGCGCCGCACAGCGCAAAGCATCCTGACGATAGGCGGTGACGAGGCCGTGGCGTGTGGCGCCGCCTGCGTTCGGATCACCTTCAAGCCTGTCAAACTCGCGCAGCAGCCGCGCTGTTTTGGCCTTGTCTTTTCGCGGGGCGTAGGGCCCAGGATCACAATGCACCTCGACAACGCCATCCGCCCGAACAGTTATCAGGCCAAGGCCCAACCTTCGACATAGCGCCGTGTTGTCCTTCAACGCCCGCTTGGCCGTGCGTCCGCGGGGCTTGAGAACACAGATATAGACATTTTCAGTAACCTTCAGTCGGGTGATTGCCTGGTGAAACAGCGCCAAGGAGAAACGCAACTTCAACTCTACAATCACAGGCTCTTCACCCTCACGAACAGCCATGACATCGACCGCACCGACCTCGCCTTTGACGGTATAGCCCTGACGCTCTAACAGCGCCTTGATTGGGGGGTAGAGATCCTGCTCGCGGTCCATGTGGCTCATGCTATTCGAATTACTGTGGAATGCCAGACACAGATCAGGTCAGTGTCCATCCTGGCAGGTTGAACACCGGCCTTGGCCCCGGCAAGGTCGCACCCCATATAGGGATTGATCCAACCAGGATGGTACGATGCGTTTTTTGATCTTTTTGGCTTGTCTGCTGGTACCTTTCTCGGCCCAAGCGGCCTGCGAGGGGCGCGACCTGAGGTCTGACCTAAGTCCAGAGGCGCAAGCTGATTTGCAGCAGGCTTTGGCCGACTTCCCGTACCCGGAAGGCAATCACTGGATCGCGACAAAAGGCGATACAGTTCTGCATCTGATAGGAACGCTGCACACAAACGACCCGCGTATGGACGCCGTCACAGAAAGGCTGGAACCGACACTCAGCCAGGCGGATGCGTTCTATTTCGAAGTGACCCAGGACGAAATGACTGCATTTGAACAGGAACTGGCCAAAGACCTCAGCCCTGTTCTGATCACCTCAGGTCCCACCCTGATTGAGCTGATGCCGGAAGAAGACTGGGCCGCCCTGTCCAGCGGCCTGGCAGAGCGTGGCATCCCCAGTTGGATGGCTGCAAAAATGCGCCCCTGGTTTCTGAGCATGATGCTGGGTGTCCCCCCATGCATGACCGAGAATCCGGAAGCCAGCTATGGAATGGACGCGCGCCTGACCGACATGGCCGAAGCCCATGACATCCCCCAGTACTCTTTAGAGCAGATTAATGATCTGATGGCGATGTTTGACCAGCACCCGATCGAAAAGCAGGTGCAATCACTGATCCGCATGGCCAGTGCCTTTGAAAGCAGCGAGGATCAGCTGGCAACTATGGTCAATGCCTATCTGGAAGAAAAGCACGCAGAGATCATCCAATTTGCCAGACTACAGGGGCTTGAAACCTCCGGTCTGTCGCAAGAGGTTTTCGACGAAGAGTGGTCCAGTTTCGAACAGCAACTTCTAGTCGGGCGCAACAACAACTGGATGCAGCACATATTGGCCATTCAGGACCAAACGGTGGTCATTGCTGTGGGCGCCGGACATTTGGGCGATGACCACGGTCTGTTGAACCAGTTGGAACAGGCTGGATACACGCTGAAACGTGCCGCTTTCTAGGCCCGGCCTTACCCTTCGTCGCAGTTTACGCAGGGGCGGGTGACAAGTGTGCCAGACCACCCTATAAGGCGCCCAAATCTACTCTCCTCAGGACGCTGAAATGACAACCCTCGTATTTGGACATAAATCCCCCGACACTGATTCCACCGGTTCGCCGATCCTGTGGTCGTGGTACATGAACGAAATCAAAGGCGAACAGGCCGAGCCTGTCCTGCTGGGTGAACCCAACACTGAAGCAGCCTTTATGCTGCAGCACTGGGACCTGCCCAAGCCGCGCATCATCACAGACGTAGAGGCTGACGCACCGGTTGTTATTGTCGACACGAACAACCCCGCCGAGCTGCCCGCCAGTATCAACGGCGCCGATATCCGCGCCATTATCGACCACCATAAACTGGTCGGCGGTCTGGAAACCAAAGGCCCGATCGACATCACCGTGCGGCCGCTGGCCTGCACCGCCACTATCATGGTCGACATGATCGGCGACGATGCCGCCAAAATGCCCGATGCCATCAAAGGCGCGGCGCTGACCTGCATCCTGTCGGACACGTTGGAATTCCGCTCGCCCACCACAACCGCGCATGACCGCGCTGTGGCCGAAAAACTGGCCGCGGATCTGGGTCTGGACGTCTCGGCCTATGCTGCAGAAATGTTCGCGGCCAAATCAGATGTGTCCTCATTCTCGGACGCCGAGCTGATCCGGATGGACAGCAAGGAATACGAAGTCGACGGCACCAAATTCCGCGTTTCGGTTCTGGAAACCACAGCACCGGGTGTCGTGCTGGACCGCAAAGACAGCCTTGCGGCGTCGATGGCCGACGTAGCCAAAGAGGACGGTGTCGATCAGGTATTGCTGTTCGTGGTCGATATTCTGAACGAAGAAGCCACCCTACTGGTTCCCAACGATCTGGTCAAAGCCGTGGCCGAGAAAAGCTTTGGCGCTTCGGTTGATGGCGACGCGGTCGTTCTGCCCGGGATCATGAGCCGTAAGAAACAGATCATTCCGAACCTCAAGGTCTGATCCCAAAATCACCAAAGGCGCCTTGATCGGGCGCCTTTTTTGCTAGGCATTGCCCTTACTGGCCAAACACCACACGCACTGTCTTAGGCTCAAACGACACTCTTTCCAGATCAATGGGGGCCCATCATGACGCAGATCATCCACGCATTGCCCGAGGTTTCCAGCCGTTATAAGGCCCTGTTCGTCGATCTTTGGGGCTGTGTTCACAATGGCATCACCGCTTACCCCGAAGCGGTTGCGGCCCTGCAGGCCTATCGCGCGCAGGGTGGCATTGTTGTCCTGGTGACAAACTCACCCAAACCGCGTGCTGGCGTCGCCACCCAGCTGGCGCAATTCAATGTCCCAGACGACGCCTATGACACGATTGCAACCAGCGGAGATTCGGCCCGGTCGGCCATGTTCCGGGGCGCAGTGGGCGAAAAGGTCTATTTCATGGGCGAATGGCAGCGGGACGCGGGATTCTTTGAACCGCTGAAGTTGTTGGACCACCCGATTCATATCGAGCGCGTGCCGCTGGCCGAGGCAGAGGGCATTGCTTGTTGCGGCCCCTTCGATCCTATGGCCGATCCGTCCGTGAACCGTGCTGATTTCCTGTACGCCAAACAAAAGGGGCTGAAGCTGCTTTGTGCCAATCCCGATATTGTGGTGGACCGCGGCGAGGTTCGGGAGTGGTGCGCTGGTGCGTTAGCCAGGCTTTATACGGAAATGGGTGGCGAAAGCCTATATTTCGGAAAGCCTCATCCGCCGATCTATGATCTTGCCCGCCGCAGGTTGCAGGAACTTGGCCACGACATCCCCGATGGGGACATTCTTGTCATCGGAGACGGTCCGCACACCGACATTCTGGGGGGAATGGGGGAAGGCATTGATTCTCTTTTCATCTCGGGCGGGCTAGCCGCGGCCGAGACAAAAACCGAGGCACATCCGCATCATGAATCCCTAACTGATTATATTCAAAAGGAAAAGATAAACCCGACCTATACGATCGGCCGCCTTAGGTAGTCAAAAAAGGCTTGATTTTCTGCAGTTGCAAAGTAATAAAGTTTCCCAACAGGGGTGACTTTGATTTTTTTGTTGCCCGATGAATTCGAGTGAGGGCAACATGTTGGATAATCTTCCACGCGGCACGATCTGTATTGAAGACATCGAGATGGGCATGTCCCGTCACCTTCGTAAAGTGGTGACGGACGAGGATATCGAAATGTTCGCTCAGGTGTCGACCGACAGAAACCCCGTACATCTGGACGACGATTACGCCCGCGACACGATCTTCGAGGGGCGCATCGCGCATGGGATGCTGACCGCGGGTCTGATCTCGGCCGTGATCGGCGAGCAGTTGCCAGGCCACGGCACAGTTTACATGGGGCAGTCGCTGAAGTTTCTCGCTCCTGTTCGCCCGGGTGACATGGTCTATGCCGAGGTCAAGGTGATCGACATTGATTTTGCCAAGCGTCGGGTCAAGCTCGATTGTCACTGCGCAGTGGATGGCAAGAAGGTGCTGGTCGGCGAAGCCATGGTGCTGGCCCCGTCGCGCAAATTCGACTGAGCGTTTCCGGGGGTCTCAGACCCTTGAACAAGCGCGCCTGTCCCGCTAGGCAGTCGCTATGCGCATCATTCGTGACCTCCAATTCATCGAACCCCAAGATCGCGGCGCCAGCGTGGCGATCGGGAATTTCGACGGCGTTCATATCGGCCACCAATCTGTGATTGAACTGGCCCTCAGCGCCGCGCCGAGTGCACCTTTGGGCGTACTTACATTCGAGCCGCATCCCAGAGAATACTTCGCCCCGGACACCCCGCCCTTTCGCCTGATGCGCGGCAATGCCCGCGCGCACCGGTTAGCAAAACTGGGGGTCGAAAAGCTGTATGAGCTGCCGTTCAACGCCGCATTGGCTGGCCTGACGCCCAGGGAATTCGCCCGCAACGTAATCTGCGACGGGCTCGGCCTGTCGCATGTCGTCGTAGGTGCCGATTTCTGTTTCGGCAAAGGCCGCAGCGGCACCGCTGATGACTTGGTGCTCTTTGGGCAAGAGATGGGGTTCGGTGTCACCATCGCTCCGTTGATGGAGCGGTCCGAAAATGTCGTTTCTTCCACTGCGATCCGTACTGCACTAACCGAGGGCCGCCCGCAGGATGCCGCTACTATGTTGGGTCACTGGCACCGGATCGAAGGCGAGGTGATCGGAGGCGAACAACGGGGCCGTGAACTGGGATTTCCCACCGCAAACATGTCCATTGAGGGGCTGCATCCGCCAAGATTCGGCGTCTATGCCGTTCTGGTCGATGTTCTGGATGGACCTCATCTGGGCAGCCATCAGGGCGCAGCCTCGGTTGGGACGCGACCGATGTTCAATGGTGAAGTCCCCAATATCGAAACCTTCCTGTTCGACTTCTCGGGTGACCTTTATGGCGCGACCCTGTCGGTGGGTCTGGTAGAATACCTGCGCCCCGAGATGACCTTTGACGGTCTGGACGGCCTGATCGCGCAGATGGATGCCGATTGCGACAAGGCCCGCGGCCTGCTGGCGGACCGATGACAACGGATCCGATCGACCGCACCGGCCTGGCCCCCAGGTTCTGGGAACGAAAACCGCTAACCCGCATGAACCAAGCCGAATGGGAAGCTTTGTGCGATGGCTGCGGCAAATGTTGTCTGAACAAACTGGAAGATGAAGACACCGGCGAGGTTGCCCTGACCTGCGTCGCCTGCCGTCTGCTGGATGACGAAAGTTGCCGCTGCACCCAATACGATATCCGCCACCAATTTGTGCCGGAATGTATCGTGATGACGCCGGGCAACATCAACGATCACGCCTATTGGCTGCCACAGACCTGTGCCTATCGCCTGTTGTGGGAGGGCAAACCCCTACACGACTGGCACCCCTTGATTTCTGGCACACCGGACAGCGTTCATGCCGCCGGAGTCTCGGTTCAGGGGCGCACGGTATCGGAACTCGAAACTCCGCTGGAGGAGTGGGAAGATCATATCATCGAGGAGCCCAGCTAATGTACTTTGCCTCTGACAATTCGGGGCCGGTTCACCCGGCGGTCATGGAAGCGCTGAATGCTGCCAATCAGGGCTATCAGATGGCCTATGGAACCGACACCCTGATGAATGAGGTCCGGGATCGCATTCGCGGGGTGTTCGAGGCACCTGGCGCCGCCGTGTATCTGGTGGCCACCGGGACGGCCGCGAATTCGCTGGCGCTGGCGACGCTGGCGCAGCCGTGGGAGACGGTGTTCTGCTCACCTGTGGCCCATATCCACGAGGATGAGTGCAACGCGCCCGAGTTTTACAGCGGCGCCAAGCTGACGCTGGTTCCGGGCGCGGACAAGATGGCGCCGGACGCGCTGCGCGGCTCGATTCTGGCCGAAGAAACACGCGGCGTGCATGGACCGCAGCGCGGACCTGTATCCATTACGCAGGTGACCGAACGAGGGTCTGTTTACACCCTGTCAGAATTGCAGGCGCTCTGCGCTGTGGCCAAAGAGTATGGGCTGCCAGTCCATTTGGACGGTGCGCGTTTTTCCAACGCCCTTGTTGCGTTGAACTGCTCACCCGCCGAGATGACGTGGAAAGCAGGCGTGGATGCGGTCAGTTTTGGCGGGACCAAAAACGGGCTGATGGGCGTCGAAGCCGTTGTCTTCTTTGATGAAAGCAAAGCCTGGGAATTCGAATTGCGCCGCAAGCGCGGGGCGCACCTGTTCTCCAAGCACCGCTATCTGTCCGCCCAAATGGCGGCGTATCTGCAGGATGATCTGTGGCTGACACTGGCCCGTCAGGCCAATAACAACTGCGCCCGTCTGACCGAGGGATTGCAGTCCAAAGGTGCCTCTTTCCTGCACGCGCCGCAGGCGAATATGATTTTTGCCCAGTTTTCACGCGCCCAACACAAGCAACTGCATGCCGCAGGTGCTGTTTACCACCTGTGGGGGGCAGAACTGGACGGGGCAGATGACAGCGAAATTCTAGCCTGTCGGCTGGTTTGTGACTGGTCCATCGAGCCTGCGCAAATTGATCGGTTCATCGCGCTCTTGTAACGACGCACCCGAAGCTTCAGGCAGTGGCAGGCAGTCTGTTCCAAAAAGCCTCGATCAGAGTGCCGGTCTCTGTCGGGTGGGAGATCGGAGCCATATGCCCTGCCCCTTCGATCACGGCGCTTTCGGCCATTGGAAGACGGGATTTCAATCCAGAGTTTATCGCGACCATCACTGGGTGGGTGAGCGCCCCATGCAGCAGCAATACCGGCATATTGGCGTGTGCGATCCGCTCGGGCCGTAGCAAACCTTTGGAATCCATTATCAGTTCGTTTTCGACCTCGGATACCAGATGAATTCCACGCACCATCCCCGCCCGTGCAGTTTCGGGCATGTCTGACCAACGCGGTCCCCTATCTCCGGCCCACAACCGGTTGAACAGCCTTGCCGCCAGAGGTTCGTCGCCTGATGCAAGCGCGTCCATACAGGGTTGGGCAACATGCGCGTATTCCGCCACAAGGTCCGGGGCCTCCTGCTGTGCCACGGCAAAATACACCGGTTCTATCAGGACGACACTGCGAACCAATGTTGGGTGCTCGACCGCCAGCCGCAAGGCTATCGCCGCGCCAAAAGAATGCCCGACCACGTCCATCGGCTCGGTCAGATGTTCAAGTGTGGCTTCGGTCAGCCGGTCATACAGATCCCCCTGGCGATCCCAGTCCGGGCTGCGCCCATGGGACAGCATATCCGGTGCAATAAAACTTGCCTGCCCTTTCATCGCCGCGGCTAGGCCTGCCCAGACCCCGGAATGAGCAATGGTACAATGCAAGGCCAGCACAGGGCGATCACCCTGCCCCAGCCGCGTGACATGCAGGTTCTGCGCAACAGCCATTATAGAATCCTATCCCCTCAGATCGGCCAGATGCCTGTCCAGGTCGTCCAACCTGTCCTGACCCCAGAACCGCTGATCGTCTTCCGTTAAATAGAACGGAGCTCCAAAAACTCCGCGTTCCACGGCTTCTTCCAGATTGGCGGTATAGGTCTCAGCCCCGAGCAGCAAGCCGCCAACGGCCAGATCCGGGGAAAACCCTGCGTCAGCCAGGCAAGCGCGGATCACGTCGTCCTGCGCGATGTCCTTTTCCTCGGCCCAGCAGGCGCGTACAAAGGAATGCACCAGCTGCCCCACATTCCCCGACCCGTCCTGAATGGCCGCGATAATGGCATAGGAAGACGGCGCCGCATTGGTGGGCCAATGGGCCGGTTGCAGGTTGAACGCCATACCCAGCTTTTTTGACTGTCGCTGCATTTCTTGCGTCCGGTATTCGATGCGCGAGATATGGCGGTCCTTGGGCGGAACACCTCCCGTACGTCCGAACAGGGCGACGATATCAAGCGGCTTGTAGTTGATTGTCGCACCATGTTTGGCCGCAATCTCCTCCAGGCGCAGTCCCGCCAGGTAGGTGTATGGCGAGAGTGTCGCAAAATAGTAGTCAATTTGGGCCATGTTCACTTTCTCCGCAGCGTTATCTTTGCTGGACGGTAAGGCCATGCTAAGCGGTGTCAACATCACGAATCTGTCACATTTGCCATTGCTGCCCGGGGACCTCAGCCGATGCCGACACTTCACGAACCCAAGTTAATCGCTGGGAACGCTAATCTTCCGCTTGCCGAATCCATTGCACGCCGAATGAGCCTGTATCGCGGCGTCGATCAGGGTCTGGTCGATGCCCGGGTCGAACGGTTTAACGACGGTGAAATCTTTGTCGAAGTGTTCGAGAACGTGCGCGGCGAAGATATGTTCATCGTCCAACCCACCTCGAACCCGGCCAATGACAATCTGATGGAGCTGCTCATCATTGCTGATGCGCTGCGCCGTTCGTCGGCCCAACGGATTACCGCCGTGATCCCCTATTTCGGCTATGCCCGCCAGGACCGCCGCACCAAGGCCCGCACACCGATCAGCGCCAAGCTGGTGGCCAACATGCTGACTGGCGCCGGGATCGAGCGCATCCTGACCATGGATCTGCACGCAGCGCAGATTCAGGGGTTCTTCGACATGCCTGTCGACAACCTTTATGCCTCGCCGATCTTTGCGCTGGATGTGAAACATCAGTTCAAGGACAGCCTCGACGAGATCATGGTCGTTTCGCCCGATGTGGGCGGCGTGGCCCGCGCGCGCGAGTTGGCCAAGCGGATCAACGCCCCGCTGTCGATCGTGGACAAACGCCGCGAAAAAGCCGGCGAAGTCGCTGAGATGACCGTAATTGGCGATGTCAGAGACAAGATCTGTTTGATCGTGGACGACATGTGCGACACGGCCGGTACCCTGTGCAAAGCGGCGCAAGTACTGCTGGATAATGGTGCGAAAGAAGTTCATTCCTACATCACACACGGCGTCATGAGCGGCCCTGCGGTCGAACGCGTGACCAATTCGGTGATGAAATCTCTGGTGCTGACCGACACGATCCAGCCGACAGAAGAAATAACCAAGGCCAAGAACATCCGCATCGTGCCCACGGCCCCGATCTTTACGCAGGCGATCCTGAATATCTGGAACGGCACCAGTGTATCGTCATTGTTCGAGGATAAGACGCTGACGCCGATCTACGAGTCGATGTATCATAGGGATTGATCGAACGCGGCGGCCCAAGGGCCGCCTCTTTTCTTTCTGAAATTCAGGTCGGAGTTTACCGTGACAGCCTCAAAACGCATTGTTCTATCCAGCGACCACGCAGCTATCGAATTACGCCAGGCGGTTGCCTCTCATATTGCGGCCCAGGGATGGGACGTCGTCGATATCGGCCCCAAGACACCTGAGAGCACCCATTACCCTGTTCATGGCAAGGCCGCCGCCCAAGCAGTGGCTTCCGGGGATTGTCAGCTTGGCATCGTTCTGTGTGGAACGGGTCAAGGTATCATGATGGCGGCCAACAAGGTCCCCGGCATTCGCTGCGGTGTCTGCTCGGATGCCTTTTCCGCACGCATGATCCGCCAGCATAACGACGCCAACATGCTGTCTGTCGGCGCCCGGGTCGTGGGTGAGGGTCAGGCGCTGGATATAGTGGATGCGTTCCTGTCAGCCGAATTCGAAGGCGGACGGCATGCACACCGGGTCGCCATGATAGAGGCATTGGACGAGTCCTAAACCCAAGGCTGGCTTCACAGAATATCCCAGTCATCCTCATGCGGCACCTCGCCGAACGCTGTCCAAGATATTCGGATGCGCGCGATGCGGGTATCCGACCAGGTACGGAACACCGCAGCAAATCCCTCGGGCGTGATGTCCTCGGCCTTGACCTCGGCGCGCAATGCCGAAGATGTATCAACATCCCACAGTGACACGCTGATCTGTACAACAGGCGCGGAACGGAATGGCTGGCTGAATTCTATGTCCGACCGTCGTTCGCGCGGCCCCTCGCCTGTCCACATGTCACCGCCATCTGCGAAGTCGGAGAACAGCACAACTTCGCCTTGGTCGATACCAATCGGATGGGTACTAAAAGTCTGCATTTTGTCGTCTTTTATAAAGAATTACGGAACCTTAGACCGCCCTTCATCCAAAATCACCACAAAAAAACGGCCCCGCACAGGCAGGGCCGTTTCTAAATCTACATGTCCTGAAACTTACAGGCTCATATGTGTCCCAAGAGCTTCCATATCGGCCAGCAGCTTGGCCGCATCGTCGACGACTGATTGATCGTCGCCGCCTTTGGCCGCGTCATGCGACGCACGTGCCTCGGCGATCAGATCGTCCAGATGCGCGCGGGTCACTTCAGAGACCGGAATGGCCTTCTCGGCCAGAACCGACATGCTGTCGCCATTGATCTGGGCAAACCCGCCGGTGACCAGGTATTCGCTGGACCCTTCGGGTGCCTCGACCTTTAGCAGACCGGGGCGCAACGTGGTGATGGTGGGGGCATGATCGGGCATCGCCGTCATGTCCCCGTCCGCGCCGGGAAGCTGGACCGCAGTCACCGCGAGTGAAGCAAGGCTCCGCTCGGGGCTGACGAGGTCAAAGTGCATCGTGTTTGCCATCAGGTGTGCTCCTTAGGCGGCTTCTGCGGCCATCTTTTCCGCTTTGGCGATCACTTCATCGATGCCGCCAACCATCAGGAAGGCTGCCTCGGGCAGGTGATCGTATTCGCCGGCCACAACGGCCTTGAACGACGCGATGGTGACATCCAGAGGAACCTGAACACCAGGCGAGCCAGTGAAGACTTCGGCCACGTCAAACGGCTGCGACAGGAAGCGTTCAATCTTACGGGCACGGGCCACGGTCAGTTTGTCTTCTTCCGACAGTTCGTCCATGCCGAGGATCGCGATGATGTCCTGCAGCGACTTATAGCGCTGGAGGATCTGCTGAACGTCAGTCGCAACGGTATAATGCTCTTCACCGACGATGGCCGGGTCGAGCAGACGCGAGGTCGAGTCGAGCGGGTCAACGGCAGGGTAGATACCCTTTTCCGAGATCGCACGGTTCAGAACGGTGGTCGCATCCAAGTGTGCGAACGAGGTGGCCGGCGCAGGGTCGGTCAAGTCATCCGCAGGAACATAGACGGCCTGAACCGACGTGATCGAGCCGGACTTGGTCGAGGTGATGCGTTCCTGCATCGCGCCCATGTCGGTCGCCAGTGTCGGCTGATAGCCCACCGCCGAAGGAATACGACCCAGCAGAGCCGAAACCTCGGAACCCGCCTGCGTAAAGCGGAAGATGTTGTCGACAAAGAACAGAACGTCGGCACCGGTTGCATCACGGAACTGTTCCGCCAGGGTCAGACCCGACAGAGCGATCCGCATACGGGCACCCGGAGGCTCGTTCATCTGGCCGTAAACCAGCGCGATTTTCGAGTCTTCCAGCTTGTCGGGAACGATAACGCCGGATTCAATCATCTCGTGATACAGGTCGTTGCCTTCACGGGTCCGCTCACCAACACCGGCGAACACGGACACGCCTGAGTGCACTTTGGCGATGTTGTTGATCAATTCCATGATCAGAACGGTTTTGCCAACACCGGCGCCGCCGAACAGGCCGATCTTACCGCCTTTGGCGTAAGGGGCCAGCAGGTCAACAACCTTGATACCGGTCACCAGAACTTCGGATTCAGTGGCCTGATCCGCGAAATCCGGCGCGTCCTGGTGGATGGAGCGCGTTTCGGTGGTTTCCACGGGACCTTTTTCGTCGATGGGCTCGCCCACAACGTTCAGGATACGGCCCAGGGTGGCGTTGCCGACCGGAACCGCGATGGGTGCGCCGGTGTCCGTGACTTCGGCACCACGTACAAGACCTTCTGTCGCGTCCATCGCAATGGTGCGGACAGTGTTTTCGCCCAGGTGCTGTGCCACTTCCAAAACCAGCTTCTTGCCGTTGTTGGTGGTGTCCAGCGCGTTCAAAATTTCAGGCAGTTCATCTTCGAAGTGCACGTCAACAACGGCCCCGATGATCTGTGTGACTTTGCCTTTTGCATTCGCCATGTTTCGTCTCCGGTTTGTCTCTACAGCGCTTCGGCGCCGGAAATAATTTCAATCAGCTCGTTGGTGATCACGGCTTGACGCGAACGGTTGAACTGGATCGTCAGCTTGTCGATCATCTCACCCGCGTTGCGTGTCGCGTTGTCCATCGCGGACATCCGTGCACCCTGTTCCGAGGCCCCGTTTTCGAGCAGTCCCGAGAAGATCGCAGTCGCAACCGCCTTGGGCAGCAGATCGGCCAGGATGGCCTCTTCACTGGGCTCATAATCAAAGACCGCGCCGCTGTCGTCCCCTTCGACATCCTCGAACGAGGCAGGGATGATCTGCTGTGCCGTCGGGGTCTGGCTTACGACGTTGACGAACTTCGAGTAGAAGATCGTGGCAACGTCGAACTCACCCGCGTCGAAACGGGACAGGACGTCTTTGGCGATGTCCTGCGCGTTGGTATACCCCAGACGTTTAACTTCGCTCAGATCGACATGGCCCACGAACAGATCGCCAAAGTCGCGCTTGATTGCGTCACGACCTTTTTTGCCAACGGTCAGAATCTTAACCGTTTTGCCCTTGGCCTTCAGCTCATATGCTTTGGCGCGGGCCAGCTTGGCGATGTTCGAATTGAAGCCGCCACACAGGCCGCGTTCAGCTGTCATGACAACCAGCAGATGGACATCATCACTGCCCGTACCCCGGAGCAGCTTGGGGGCGCTGTCGCTGCCCCCGACCGATGCCGCCAGCCCCGCCATCACGGCATTGAACCGTGCGGCATAGGGGCGCGAGGCTTCGGCAGATTCCTGGGCGCGGCGCAGTTTTGCGGCCGCGACCATCTGCATGGCCTTGGTGATCTTGCGGGTCGATTTGACCGACTCGATCCTGTTTTTTAGATCCTTAAGATTTGGCATGTGCCCGCCTCTCCCTTAAGCGAAGGTTGCGGCGTATTCGTCCAGCGCAGCCTTGATCTTGTCGGAAGCGTCGCCCTTGATCTTGGGGTCCTCGTCCGTGATCCACTGAAGCAGATCCGCGTGCTTGCCACGCAGATGCGCCAGCAGGCCAGCTTCATAGCGGCCAACATCGGTGACGTCGATCTTGTCGAGGTAACCGTTGGTGCCGGCGAAGATGACGCATACGATTTCAGCGTTGGTCAGCGGTGAGTACTGCGGCTGTTTCATCAGCTCGGTCAGACGCGCACCACGGTTCAGCAGCTGCTGGGTTGCGGCGTCAAGGTCGGAACCGAACTGCGCAAAGGCAGCCATTTCACGGTACTGAGCCAGTTCCAGCTTAACCGGGCCGGCAACCGACTTCATCGAGTTGGTTTGAGCCGAGGAGCCCACACGCGAAACCGACAGACCGGTGTTCACAGCGGGACGGATACCCTGATAGAACAGCTCGGTTTCAAGGAAGATCTGGCCGTCGGTAATCGAGATCACGTTGGTCGGAATAAACGCCGAAACGTCGCCACCCTGGGTTTCGATAACCGGCAGAGCCGTCAGCGAGCCCGCGCCAAAATCTTCGTTCAACTTCGCCGAACGCTCCAGCAGGCGGGAGTGGAGATAGAAAACGTCGCCAGGATAGGCTTCACGTCCGGGCGGACGGCGCAGCAGCAGCGACATCTGACGATAAGACACGGCCTGTTTCGACAGGTCATCATAGATGATCAGCGCGTGGCGGCCATTGTCACGGAAGAACTCAGCCATCGCGGTCGCGGCATAAGGTGCCAGGAACTGCATCGGCGCCGGATCGGACGCGGTTGCGGCCACAACGATCGAATATTCAATCGCACCGGATTCTTCCAGTTTCTTCACCAGCTGAGCAACGGTCGAACGCTTTTGGCCGATGGCCACATAAACGCAGTACAGCTTCTTGGACTCGTCGTCGCCTGCTGCTTCGTTGTACACTTTCTGGTTCAGGATCGCGTCCAGAGCAACGGCAGTTTTACCGGTCTGACGATCACCAATGATCAGCTCTCGCTGGCCACGACCAATCGGGATCATCGCGTCGACCGATTTCAGGCCGGTTGCCATCGGCTCGTGAACCGATTTACGCGGGATGATGCCCGGCGCTTTGACGTCTGCAACGCCGCGCTCGGTGGATTCGATCGGACCCTTGCCGTCCAGCGGGTTGCCCAGGCCGTCAACAACACGACCCAGAAGACCGTTGCCGATCGGCACGTCCACGATCGAGTTGGTGCGCTTAACAGTGTCACCTTCTTTGATGTCACGGTCAGAACCAAAGATAACAACACCGACGTTGTCGCTTTCCAAGTTCAGCGCCATGCCCATGATGCCACCGGGGAATTCGACCATCTCACCGGCTTGCACATTGTCCAGGCCGTATACACGGGCAATCCCGTCACCGACGCTTAGCACGCGACCGATTTCGGCCACTTCGGCTTCCTGACCAAAATTCTTGATCTGGTCCTTCAGGATTGCAGAAATCTCTGCAGCTTGGATTCCCATTTATCCGACCTCTTTCATTGCATTCTGTAGGGAGTTGAGCTTGGAGCGGATCGAGCTGTCGATCATCTTCGAGCCCACTTTAACGACAAGACCGCCGATGAGGCTTTCATCAACGGTCGCATTTATTGTCACGGTCTTGCCCACACGCTCGGACAGCGTTTTGGACAGTTTATCCATCTGTGTCTTAGTCAGCGCCTTGGCCGAGGCGACATCGGCGGTCACTTCGCCACGCTCTTCGGCCAGCATGTCGCGCAGAACCTGCACCAGTTGCGGCACAACGAACAGACGGCGTTTCTGCGCCATCAGACCCAGCGTGTTGCGCAGGATGGCGTTCAGACCCATCTTGTCGGCAATCGCTGTAATCGCGCCTTCTTGTTCAGCGCGCGAAACCAGAGGCGAGGCGATCAGGTCGCGCAGATCGGCACTGTCGCCCAATGCTGCTGCCAGATCGTTGATTCCGGTTTCCAGACCTGCGAGGTCTTTATTCTCTTTAGCGATCTCAAAAATCGCTGTGGCATAGCGCTCGGCGATGCCTGTGGAAATCGAAGCTGGTTCGGACACGTCCACCCTTCCGATATTTTGGGCCCCGAATTCGCGTTGCGGCAGCTACCCGGGGGCGTGAAGAAACCCCGTCCATAAGGCCGGGGATCAAAATCAACGGGGATGTAGCAGAGGTAAACCCAGCTAGCAACATATTATCACCATGGGCACCTTATCCACAAAGCGTTCTATTTCAGACACTTAGCTTGGGTGCGACCCTTTTATACGGCTGATGAGGGTGAAAAATGTTACCAAACCGCAAGGTTTTGCGATTCCTGCAGCCATTTTCGCGTGTTTCGGCCTTATGATGGAAGCTAGTACCGGCGTTGCGCTAGGCTGGCTTGAGCAGGCCATCCAGCGCCTTGATCTGACGGCGCCCTGTCGCTTTGGTGACGGTTCCGCTGGGCGGTCTGATTTGCTTTGTCGCCTCAACCATCAGAACGCCGCCTGCCATGATCGTCGGCAATCGCTGGCCAGTTTTCTCTATCAGGCTGCCGGATTTCAACCAGAACCGACGGAAGGACGGAGGCAAATACAAGGCGGAACAATAGTTATCCGTCATAAAGTGATGCGCCCTTAGCTGGCTTTCCAACTGCGAGGCAGAATAAGGGCGCCCGAATCCAAATGGCGTTCGATCGGTCCGTGACCACAGCCCCGCACGGTTCGGTACGATAAAAAGCGCCCGTCCACCGGGACCAAGCACACGCCAGCATTCCGCCAGCAATTCGGCGGGACGTTGTGACGTTTCAAGTCCATGCATCACCACCAGCTTGTCCACATGGCCCGTTTCAATCGGCCACAAGGTCTCTTCCGTCAAAACAGATACGTTGGGCATTCCCGCAGGCCAGGGCATCACCCCCTGCGGCCCGGGCATCAGCCCGATGACGCGGCGCGCATCTTTCAGGTAGGGCCGCAACAACGGCACAGCAAAGCCAAACCCTACGACGGTTTGACCTTTGGCCTCGGGCCACAGATCAATCATTCGCCCACGAATGGCCGCCTGCGCTGCACGACCAAGAGTGCTGCGGTAGTAGAAATTCCTCAGATCCTGCACATCAAGATGCATTGCGGACACCTGGCCAATCGGATTAGCTGAGCGCAGTCTAGCAACGAAAGGGCAAAAGGCCATGCCTCTTGAGATCGTCACCATCCCATGTCTCAGCGATAACTACGCATTTCTGGCGCATGACGCGGTTAGCGGCAACACCGCATTAATCGACGCGCCCGAAAGCGATCCGATTCTGTCAGAACTGGAACGACGTGGCTGGGGCTTGTCTCATGTGTTGCTCACGCATCACCATTTCGACCACATAGACGGGTTGCCGGCCATTTTGGAACAGCACCCGGCGACGGTGATCGGCGCGGCAGCCGACGCACATCGCCTGCCACCCTTGGATCAACAGGTCAATGACGGCGACAGTTTTGAAATCGGCGGGGAACCCGTCCTTGTTCTGGACGTTTCGGGGCATACTCTTGGTCATATCGCCTTTCACATGCCGCAAAGCGCGGTGGTCTTTACCGCCGACAGCCTGATGGCAATGGGTTGTGGACGCCTGTTTGAAGGCACCGCACCGCAGATGTGGGAATCGCTGTGTAAACTGAGCGCCTTGCCGGATGACACGCTGGTTTGTTCAGGGCACGAATACACGCAGTCCAACGCCAAATTCGCTCTCACCGTCGATCCAGGAAATTCTGCGCTGCAGAAACGCGTCGCAGAAATTGACAGCACCCGAGCCGCCAAACAGCCTACAGTTCCCTCCACTCTGGCGCTGGAAAAGGCCACTAACCCCTTCCTGCGCGCCGCTGACCCGGCGATTCAGGCGCATCTGGGTATGGCAGGCGCCGAACCAGCCAAAATTTTTGCTGAAATCAGGGCTAGAAAAGATCGGTTTTGATACCTATTTCACCTACTTCACAGCCACGGTCACAACAAATGTGACTGTCAAGAGCAAGAAAACCCTTGAAGCCGGGCTCTGATCAACCAAACTCTAATAGTATGAGGACATGGTTGGGATGGGGATCCGGCCTTCAGCCCGCCCCCTTCTGACCCAAGACAGAGGAGCACCCGCGTGCCTTCATTCTCGAGCACACTAGAACAAGCCATCCACGCGGCCCTGGCGGCTGCGAATGAACGGCGACATGAATTCGCAACGCTGGAGCATCTGCTTCTGGCATTGTTGGAAGAGCCCGATGCGATCCGCGTGATGAAAGCCTGCAGCGTCGATCTTGACGAATTGCGCAGCACTCTGGTGGAATTCATCGACGAAGACCTATCGAACCTTGTCACCGATATTGACGGGTCCGAGGCTGTACCGACAGCCGCTTTCCAACGTGTGATCCAGCGCGCTGCGATCCATGTTCAAAGTTCGGGCCGGACCGAAGTGACCGGGGCGAATGTTCTGGTCGCAATCTTTGCCGAACGCGAAAGCAACGCAGCCTATTTCCTGCAGGAACAGGATATGACCCGGTACGATGCGGTGAATTTCATCGCCCATGGTGTGGCCAAGGACCCAGCCTACGGCGAAAGCCGTTCGGTATCGGGCGCGGATCAGGCGGAAGAGGAATCTCCGGCCAGCACTGCCGATGGCGAGCAAAAAGAAAGCGCGCTGGGGAAATACTGCATCGACCTGAACGCGAAATCGCGCGCGGGCGATATCGACCCGCTGATCGGTCGTGCTGATGAGGTTGAGCGCTGCATTCAGGTGTTATGCCGCCGGCGCAAGAACAACCCGCTTCTAGTCGGTGATCCGGGCGTTGGCAAAACCGCAATCGCAGAGGGACTGGCATTTAAGATCATTTCTGGCGAGGCCCCCGATGTCCTGTCAGAAACCACCATCTATTCGCTGGATATGGGTGCATTGCTGGCGGGCACCCGCTATCGCGGTGATTTCGAAGAACGCCTGAAAGCGGTCGTGACCGAGCTTGAGGATCACCCAGACGCGGTTCTGTTCATTGATGAAATCCACACCGTCATCGGTGCCGGTGCCACCTCGGGCGGGGCAATGGATGCCTCGAACCTGCTGAAACCGGCCCTTCAGGGTGGAAAACTGCGCACTATGGGTTCGACCACCTACAAAGAGTTTCGCCAGCATTTCGAAAAGGACCGCGCGCTCAGCCGCCGGTTCCAGAAAATTGACGTGAACGAACCTTCGGTCGAGGACAGCGTAAAAATCCTGCGCGGTCTGAAGCCCTATTTCGAAAAGCATCACGAGATCAAATATACAGCCGACGCGATTAAAACCGCGGTCGAGTTGTCAGCACGGTACATCAATGACCGCAAGCTGCCCGACAAGGCGATCGACGTGATCGACGAAGCCGGTGCGGCCCAGCATCTGGTTGCTGAAAGCAAGCGCCGCAAGACCATCGGTGTCAAAGAGATCGAGGCCGTTGTTGCCAAGATCGCCCGGATTCCACCCAAGAACGTCACCAAGGACGATGCCGAGGTTCTGAAAGACCTTGAAAAGTCGCTCAAACGGGTGGTCTTCGGGCAAGACGTGGCGATTGAGGCGCTGTCCAGCGCCATCAAACTGGCGCGCGCCGGTCTGCGCGAGCCGGAAAAGCCCATCGGCAACTATCTGTTTGCTGGCCCAACCGGTGTGGGTAAGACCGAGGTCGCGAAACAGCTGGCGGATACGCTGGGAGTGGAACTGCTGCGTTTTGATATGTCGGAATACATGGAGAAACACGCGGTCAGCCGCCTGATCGGTGCGCCTCCGGGCTATGTCGGGTTCGACCAAGGCGGTTTGCTGACTGATGGTGTCGACCAGCATCCGCATTGCGTTCTGCTGCTGGATGAGATCGAAAAAGCCCACCCGGACGTGTTCAACATCCTGCTGCAAGTGATGGACCACGGAGAGCTGACCGACCACAATGGTCGCACGGTGAACTTCCGCAACGTGGTGCTGATCATGACCTCGAATGCAGGGGCGCAAGAACAGGCAAAGGCGGCCATCGGCTTTGCCCGCGACCGCCGCGAAGGTGAGGATACCGCCGCGATCGAACGTATGTTCACGCCGGAATTCCGCAACCGTCTGGATGCCGTCATTTCCTTCGCGCCGCTGCCGAAAGAGGTCATCCTGCAGGTGGTCGAGAAGTTCGTGCTGCAGCTTGAAGCACAGCTACTGGACCGCAATGTGACCATCGACCTGACGCCAAAAGCCGCCGAATGGCTGGCCGACAAAGGCTATGACGACAAGATGGGCGCACGCCCATTGGGGCGCGTCATTCAGGAACACATCAAGAAACCTCTGGCCGAGGAGCTGCTGTTCGGCAAGCTGGCCAAGGGCGGTGTCGTTCGCGTCTCGGTCAAGAAGGGAGAGCTGGATCTGGACATTTTTGGCCCCGATCAACCGCGCATCCCTGGCGACAAACCCCCGCTTCTGACTGCAGATTAAAAGCAGCGCATCAAATCAAAGCCCGGCTTCTACGCCGGGCTTTTTTCTTGCCTAAGCCGTGTCACCTGTCTCAAAAGAAAATCTCAGGGGCGCCCGGAAAACCTCCCAACTCTGACAATGGGCCTTCCTTGCTGCAATCAGCGCTCGGTTAGCTTCAATTCGATCCGGCGATTCTGAGCGCGCGCTTCTGGGGTGTTTGCGGGGTTGAAGGGTTGGAATTCACCAAAGCCATTGGCCGCCAGACGCTGCGGTGGAATACCCAGCGCATCGACCATATAACGGACAACCGACAAGGCGCGTCCCTGGCTAAGCTCCCAGTTGTCCCGATAGCGGCCAGTTCCGGCCAGCGGGACATTGTCGGTATGGCCGTCCACGCGAATAACCCAGTTCAGGCCTTCGGGAATTTCAGCCGCGACACTGCGCAGTATATTGGCCACCTTGGCGATCTCAAGCTGACCCTTGGGCGACAGCACTGCTGATCCTGTATCGAACAGTACTTCGGACGAGAACACAAACCGATCGCCTTCGATCCGAACGCCTTCCTGATTACCCAGCACATCGCGCAACCGACCGAAGAATTCCGAGCGATATCGCTGAAGATCCTCGGCCTGCGCCGTAAGTTCTTGGTTCTGACCCGAAAGAGCCTCGGCCTCGGCCTCAAGCCGGGCGCGCTCGGCCTCTTCCAACAGACGACGACGACGCTCTTCCGAGGCGGCGCGGGCGAGTGCGGCGTTCAGATCCTGACCCAATGTTTGAATACGAATATCTGCGGCGGCGTTGCGGTCTTCGTAATCGTCCAGCAGGGCCTGCAATCCACCCAACTGCTCGCGCAGGGCTGCCATCTGCTGGTTCAGCAAGGCAGTCTGACGCTGCGCCTTGGCTGAAACGGCTTTCTCGGCAGAGATTGCCTCACGCGCAACGGCCAGCAAGGCTGCGCGTTCTTCGGCCAATGTACGCTGTATCTGTTCCGCTGTCAGAGCGTCGGTTTGGGCGGCCAATGCCGCTTGCAGCTGGGCCTGCAACTCCTGACTATCGAGCTCACCAAACTGCCGCTCCAGCTCGGCCTTGGCAGCTTGCGCAGCGGCCAACAGGGTCAGGGTTTCTTCGGCTTGCTTGCGTTGCGCTTCCAGAGCCAGCGTCATAGCGGTCAGTTCCGCATCCGCGTCCTGCAGACGATTGCGCAGGTTATCGGCAGCCGCAGCTTCGGCCAGGCGCGCGGCCTCTTCGGCGTCAAGCTGGCCTTCAAGCTCGGTGACCAATGCGGCCTGCGCGGCCTCATTTTGTTCCAGATCCGCCACCAACGCTTCAAGCGCTTCGCGGCGGGCAGCATCAAGCCGGGCGGCCTCGGCCTGGGCATCGACCTCGGCACGACTTTGGGCAAGGGCCAGGTTCAGGGCCTCTTGTTCATTCAGCAATTCCGAACGCTCAGATTCCAGTGAGGCGATAACCCCCAGCGACCGCTCTTGATCGGCCAACAGAGATGCGACCTGTGCTTCGAATGACGTGATCCTGGTTTCCGCCTGCGCCAGATCTTCCTCGGCCTGCGTCAGGGTCGCATTCAGCGCCCCTAACCGGGCCTGAAGGCGGCTGTTTTCCCGTTCTTCCAACCCAAGCGCACCGGCAAGGGCCGCCACTTCGCCGGACAGAGCGGTCAGTTCATCCTCTTGCCCCGAAATCGTCTCGCGCAGCACGAATTGCACCACCATGAAGATGGTCAACACAAAGGTCAGAACCATCAACAGCCCGGTCATCGCATCCACGAAACCAGGCCAGACCGACCCCTGAAACCGCTGACCTGTGCGACGGGACAGAGCCATGGATTACTCTCCTTCCGGAGCGGTTCGAACGGCGCCTCTGGGCAATGTAAGAGCTTTGACCAACAGTTCGATGTCCTTGCGCAGCTCGCTCATGCTTTCTTGGCGGCCTGCAGAAATTTCTTCGAGGATACGCAGCAACTGAACATCCATCGAGCGCAGGCGCATGCGGCTTTCTGCGTCTATTCCTTCGCTGGTCCCCTGTTCCCGCAGATGATCCAGCAGAGCGTCCTGCCCCAGTGCGACACGTTCCAGCGCAGCGGTGACATTCTCGGTCTCAGACTGACGCTGGTTCATATCTCCGATAGCGCCGACAAGATGCCCCAGCTTGCCCGACAGCTCGGCCCGGTCGGTTTCCTGCGCCGAAAACAAGTCCTGCAGGGCGTTCATCTGTTCGGACATTGCATCCAGAACCGGTGTCAGAACCGCCAGTTCGGTGCTGCTGCCGTCATCGCCTGCTGCAAAGCCGACACGGGTGATCGAGGACAACCATTCTTCGAGCTCTCGATAAAACCGGTTCTGCCCGTGGCCCGCGAACAGTTCCAGCAACCCCACAATCAGTGATCCGGCAAGACCCAGCAACGAAGACCCAAAGGCCACGCCCATTCCCTGCAGTTGCGTTTCAAGGCCAACCATCAGGCGGTTGAACACTGCCAGCCCTTCTTCGCCATCCTGCGGATTGAGACTGCGGATCGTGTCGACAATAGCGGGAACCGTCGTGGCCAAGCCAAAAAACGTTCCCAAAAGCCCAAGATAGATCAGAACATTGGTGATATAACGCGTGATCTCACGCTCTTCCTCGACCCGTTCGGCCACCGAATCCAAAATAGATCGGGTCGAACTGGAACTGATCTGTGATCGCGCACCCCGGTCCCGCAGCAGCGACGCCAACGGTGCCAAAAGCTGAGGCGTGCGCGCGTCCTCATGAACAACGCCACCAACGAAGGACTCGATCCAGCGCACCGAACCGATCAACTGTGTCACCTGATAAAAACAGGCAATTACGCCGACAAAAAATACCAGAAGGATAAAACCGTTCAGATAGGGGTTTGCATAGAAAACCGGCAAAACGTAAGGCAGCGCCATGAAGATGCCCATACCAGCCAGGCCGATCGCCACAAGCATCGTTACGATCTGACGAATGGGTTGCGAGAAATGCGGTCTCGCGCCCTGTTGTGCCTGCGCCATGCGCGTTTTTCCCGGTTCTTTTCTGCTCTGACGCGAATCTACCGAAAATCTGCCGGTGACGCCAAGGGTTTATGAGGTAATGCTTCGCACCCGTTGCGCTAACCACTCAAGATCGGGATCACGCAGACCAATCTCGGTCAGATGTTCAGCAGTGTTATAAAGGTATTCGGTATTTGGACCACGCCCGCCAACAGCATGGGCAATGATCTGCGCCTGGTCTTCCAACGGCATGCCCCCGCAATACTGCACGTGATCTGCGTCGATAACATAGGTGACTGCCGTTACGACCTCGTCCGTTTCCAAATGCACATCCAGCATCTTTTCGACATAGGCCGACGAGATCAGCTCGCGCTCGCGCAGTTCATGCAAGGTACGCTCTTCGTGGCCTGCTTCGACGGCGAGGGCCAGACCTTTGCACAGGGTGTCTTGCTGTTCATCCAACGCCAGAACAAGGCCGGGTTTCTCTTCGGTTCCGCGGTGATGAATCGAACTCATGCAGAAAGACCGCGCATATCCATTCAGGGTTGCGCGTTCGCTGCGGGACACGGGAAAGCCGGGATTCCACAGCAGCGACCCATATCCGAAAACCCACATCGTCATAGCACTGGTCCTTGCCCGTTTGCGCCTATAAACATCAATTTCAAGGCGGGAAAAAGGGCCATTAGCAATGCGCGGGCTAATACGAGTAGTCATTTTCATCACTGCGATCTGGAGCGCCTATTGGTTCGTCGCCGGATATGGATTGCGCAACGCGATCACAACATGGTTCGACAACCAACAAGAAAGAGGCTGGCTGGCCGATTTTTCGGACGTAGCCACAGCAGGCTATCCATTCAACCACGTCACCCGACTGAACAGCCCCGCTCTGGCCGACCCGGTCAACGGCACCGCCTGGAGCGCCGACTGGATCGAATTCCAAAGCCCCGCGATCTGGCCGGGTCGACAGGTTCTGCGTTTCGCGGAAACGCCGCAGCTGCTGTCCTATTTCGATCAAACGTCGACCATCGTTGCAGCTGACCTGCAGGCCGAGCTGCAGTTGCAACCTGGTGTCGCGCTGGTGCTAGAGAAAATGTCTCTGACTGCCGGACCATGGTCCGTTGCCAATGATGCTGATTTGCTAGCAGCGGGAACCACGCTTGGTCTGGTGATGGAGCAAACCGAAAATCCTCAAGCCTATGCGATCAGCGCGCGGATCGATGGCTTTTCCCCCGGCGATGATCTGCGCGCCATGATGCATTCCGCCACCACACTGCCCCAGACATTCGATGCGCTGGAATTGGATATGGTCGCCACCTTTGACAAACCGTGGGATCGATCTGCACTGGAACAAAGCCGACCTCAGCCCACCCGGATCGACCTGCGTCTAGCTGAGATGAAATGGGGTGCATTGCGCCTGTTCGCTGCCGGAGAGCTGGACGTGGACGAACAGGGTATTCCTACCGGAGAGATTTCGATCAAGGCTGAAAATTGGCGTGAGATGGTTGCCATGGCCAACGCCGCAGGGGCCCTACCCGATCAGGCGGTAGACCCTGTTACACGTGCCCTGAAATTCATGGCTGGCTTGGGGGGCAATCCCGACGCGCTGGATCTTCAGTTGAATTTCCGTGAGGGCTATGTGGCGCTTGGCCCGCTACCCCTTGGTCCGGCCCCGCGGTTGATCCTGCGTTAACGGCAGTACGGGCCACGGCGATACCGGGCTGTGTCCAAGTGAAAATGATCCCGGTGATACCGGTCCGCATTCGGGCCAAGTACCGTTCCGAACGGCCCGCAGGCGGCGCGCCAGATCTTGGTCAGTTGCTTCTTTGACGGGTTCTTGCGCCAACCGTTCAGAACGGTCACAACCTCGCCATTCGCCATCTTGAAACCTGATATGTCTATGGCCCGGCCTTTACCGTGTTCCGATATCCGCGCACCCTTGCGGTTGTTGCGCGTCCGGCATGCGTAGTGGGCCGCGACCTGCAGTTCGACAACGGGACCGCGCCTTTTGAAGGTGGGCTTCACGCTTTTCTCGACCCATTGGTTCAGCGCAATTGCTGTGCCGCAATCCATGGTGGACGGACGGCTAAGCGCCACACCAGAAACTGAGGTGATCTGTACCGCTTCCTTGATCCCGCAGGCTTTGATCTTGCCGGGAACATTACCCACCGGCTTGCCCTGAATTTCGATATTCCCGCAGACCGATGTTTTGCGCAGCTTACGCTTTTTGAACAGCACCTGCTGTACCAGCGTATTCGGCTGCAACTCTGGCTGCATCCCGACCGGAGCGGCAAAGGCCAGAACCGGTTGGTCATCGGGGGTCAACAGGTGTTCAGATGGCGTTGCATTCCCCATTGTGGCACCAAGTACCAACCACCCAATCGACAGAGCGCTCCAGCCGCGCCTCATGGGTTGGTATTCCCGCGACCAAAATCCGGCGCGTCCGTATCCTGCCCGGCATCAATGATCCCGCGCCGGATCGCACGTGTGCGCGTGAAATAATCGAACAGCTGATCGCCGTCACCTGTACGAATGGCCCGCTGCAGCGCAAACAGTTCTTCAGTGAAACGCCCCAATATCTCTAGCGTCGCATCCTTGTTGGTCAGAAACACATCGCGCCACATAGTCGGGTCCGAGGCCGCGATCCGGGTGAAATCCCGAAAGCCCGCGGCCGAGTATTTGATGACCTCGCTATCGGTCACACGGCGCAGATCATCCGCTACGCCGACCATCGTATAGGCGATAAGGTGTGGCGCATGGGATGTCACTGCAAGAACCAGATCATGGTGATCGGCATCCATCTCATCAACATTCGAACCCAAACCCGTCCACAACGAGCGCAGGCGCGCCACAGCGTCCGGGCTCGAACCCTCAACCGGCACCAAAAGGCACCAACGGTTGTCGAAAAGCTCGGCAAATCCGGATTCAGGGCCGGAATGCTCGGTCCCGGCCAGCGGATGCGCGGGAATGAAATGAACATCCTGCGGGATGTGAGGTGAGACATCTTGAATGACATGTCGCTTGACCGAACCCACGTCCGAAACGGTCGCGCCCGGCTTCAGGGCAGGCGCAATCTCCTGCGCTACCGCGCCCATCGCGCCAACAGGCACGCACAGAACTACAAGGTCTGCACCCTCAACGGCCTCTTGCGCGGTGTCACAGATCCGGTCGCATAGGCCAATCTTGCGCGCGGTGTCGCGCGTGGCCTCGGACCGGGCATAGCCGGTTACTTCGGCGGCCAATCCAGCACGTTTAATCGCCCAGAACATCGACGATGCGATCAGGCCCAACCCGATCAGCGCAACGCGGTCATATACCTGGCTCATGCGGCGCTCCCTTTGAAAGCGGTTATGGCCGCAACGACACGGCGACAAGCCTCCTCGTCCCCAACCGTGATCCGAAGAGCATTTGGCAGGTTATATCCCGCCACGCGGCGCACGATCAAACCCTGTGTCTTGAGGTAATCGTCGCACGCTTCGGCCTCGGCCTGATCTTTAAAGCGGGCGAGGATGAAATTGGTGCTGGACGCATCCGAAGATACGCCGATTTTGGACAACTGGGCCGAAAGCCAAACTCGCAGGCGTGCATTTTCGCTGTGGCAAAAGGTCAGGTACTCTTCGTCCTTTATGGCGGCTTCGGCAGCGGCCAACGCAGTCAGCGACAGGTTGAAGGGCTGGCGCACCCGGTTCAGCACATCTATGATCTCTTGCGCCGCATAGCCCCAACCGACCCGCATCCCGCCCAGTCCATAGATCTTGGAAAAGGTCCGCGTCATGATCACATTCTCGAACCGATCCACCAGAGCGCGGCCTCCGTCGAACCCTTCGACAAACTCGGCATAGGCGCCATCAATCACCATCAGACAGGTCTGCGGCAAGCTTTCGGCCAGTCGGATAAGATTAGCCTCGGGGATCATGGTCGATGTCGGATTGCCCGGATTGGTCACGAACACGATCCGGGTCTGGTCAGTCACAGCGGCAAGAATGTTGCCCACATCCACGTGACGATCGGTTTCAGACACCATCACCGGAGTTGCCCCCGCCATCCGAGCGATGATCGGGTACATCGAAAATCCGTGTTCGGTATAGATAACCTCATCACCCGGACCGGCATAGGCCTGTGCCACGAATTGCAGCACCTCGTCACTGCCCACGCCGCAGATAATTCGCGCCGGGTCCAGCCCGTGGCGTTCGCCAATAGCCATACGCAGACTGGCGTGATCTGTACTGGGATACCGGTTCAGGGTGGCCGCACTGTCACGCACTGCTTCGATCGCTTTGGGGCTAGGGCCAAAGGGGTTTTCGTTCGAGCTCAACTTGATCACATGGTCGACCCCCGCCACCTTCGACTGGCCGCCCTGATAAAGCGCGATGTCCATAATGCCGGGTTGAGGGGTGATCTGGGTCATAAGAGGCTCCGTATTTAGAAGCCCCTCATACCCGTCTCAAAGCGTTGAGAAAAGCGGCAATTCCCTTATGCCGCCTTGAAGCGGGCTGTCGCCGGGTCGGCGTCGTAAAAAGGAGTAAACTCTTCGGTCCGCCGGGACAGGTCATTGACGCTGTCGATGATGAAGCGGACAGTCTCTTGGGACATCAGATATGAAAAGTTCAGACGCACCCAACCGGGTTTTTTCAACTCTTCTCCAGCACCAAGCGCCGCATGCAACTGCTCCGAGGCTGCACGATCAATACCCAGCAACCGATGGGCATAGGGCCCGGCACAAGCACACCCACCCCGGGCTTGAATGCCATAAACATCACTCAGCATCCTGGTGAATAACTGCTGGTGCACCGGCTGACCTTTACTGTCATGAACAAGAAAGGAAAAAATCGGCAACCGATGTGGATTGTCCGCGCCCAACAAGGTCAGACCTGGGTTATCTCCCCACCCTTCCAATGCCATCTGGTTGTAAAGCGCCTCGCGCCTTGCGATTTCGTCTGCGCCAACTGCATCTTTGACCATGAAAGCCAACGCGGCACGGATGTCGCCTATGACATTCGGCGTTCCCGCCTCTTCGCGCGTTGCAAGATCGGCGCTGTAGTCATGCCCCCAAGGGGACACGAAACTCACAGTGCCACCACCGGGCCAGCTGGGGCATGTGCGCTGCACAACGTTTTGATTGACGATCAATACACCAGACGCGCCGGGCCCACCGGCAAATTTATGAGGAGAGACCACGATCGCATCCTTGCGCGCATCCGCCGGGCCCATTTCCATTGGCAGATAAGGCCCACCGCCCGCATAATCCCAAACCGCTACAGCACCATTAGCCTTAAGCAGCCGCGTAACCGGGTCGGGATCAGTGATTATGCCCGTCACATTCGAAGCGGCCGAAAATGACCCGATGATCAGATCCGAGTCCGCGTTTTCAACCAAGGCACGCTCTAAAGCCGACAGATCGACACCCCCTTCGGATGCTTCGGGGATTTCAATCACCAGCGCTTTGCTTTCCCGCCACGGCAGGATGTTCGAATGGTGCTCATATGGGCCGATCATTACCACTGGTCGTGCTGCGGCCTCGATCCCCAACAGATTGACCAGCCGGTTGAGACCCGCTGTAGCGCCGGATCCGGTAAAAATCACCGCATCATTTTCCCCGGCGCCAACAATCCGGGAGATTTCCGCACGGGCCTCGCGGCGCAGTCGGGTCATGTAGGCCCCGCAATAAGACGCCTCGGTGTGGCTGTTGGCATAAAACGGCAACACATGCGCGGCCACAAAATCCTCGACCTGCTTCAATGCGCGGCCCGACGCAACATAATCCGCGTAAACCAAAGGTATGTCCCCGCGCAGCCCCGGGATCATAACATTCTCGCCGATTAAGCCATCGCGCAACGTGTCGCTACGAACAGCAGCTTCAATGTCAGAACGAAATTGGGAAAGTGTCATTATACGGACTCCGAAGTTTCCCAACAAATATGATTGATATGTGTTGTGTATATAATGCATATTTTTAGATGGTTTTCATAAATCATGTGTCATATGATTTGGAATGTCCAAAAATCTAGATCATATTGACCATCGCCTGCTGCGTGAACTGCAAACCGACGCTACGCTGTCCCAACGTGAACTGGCCGACCGCATCGGGCTGTCGCAAAACGCCTGCTGGCGTCGGCTGAAGGCCCTGAATGATCAGGGCGTCATCATCGGATCGACAGCGCAAATCGCGCGCGAAAAATTAGGGCTGAGCCTTGTGGTCTTCGTCATGCTGCGTACGCGGCACCACTCGGCCGAGTGGTTACAGGCCTTTCGCAGGCATGTTCTGACGATACCAGAGGTCGTGGACTTCCACCGCATTGGCGGCGACTACGACTATCAGCTCAAGGTTGTTACGCAGGATATGGCTTCGTACGACAAGGTCTATCAACGCCTCATCGAAAAAGTCGAGCTGGACAGCGTAACTTCATATTTCGCGATGGAGGCAATTGCAGAAGGACGACCCTTGCCAATCTGATCCGCTCTTTATTTGGCCAAAAAATTGCTCGGGGGGCATCGCGACTGGTCGTGATTGGGGGCAGAGCCCCTAAAAAGAAAAAGACCGCGCAAACGCGCGGCCTTTCGAATTTCGATTTCGGCGAAGATTAGTTCTTCGCGTAGAATTCGACAACCAGGTTCGGTTCCATCATGACCGGGTAAGGCACATCGCCCAGACCCGGTGCGCGCACGAAAGTCGCGGTCATTTTCGAGTGGTCGGCGTCGATGTAATCAGGAACATCACGCTCGGCCAGAGCAGCAGCTTCAAGAACAACGGCCAGTTGCTTGGACTTGTCACGTACTTCGATGACGTCGCCTTCTTTGACACGGTAGCTAGGGATGTTGACTCGCTTGCCGTTCACTGTGACGTGGCCGTGGTTCACGAACTGACGCGCGGCGAACACGGTCGCGACGAATTTGGCGCGATAGACAACGGCGTCCAGACGGCGTTCCAGCAGACCAATCAGGTTTTCACCGGTATCGCCGTTGACACGAACAGCTTCGGCATAGATGCGGCGGAACTGCTTTTCGGTCAGGTCGCCATAGTAGCCCTTCAGCTTCTGCTTGGCGCGCAGCTGCAGACCGAAGTCAGACAGTTTGCCTTTCCGGCGCTGACCGTGCTGACCAGGGCCGTATTCACGACGGTTGACCGGGGATTTCGGACGACCCCAGATGTTTTCGCCCATCCGGCGGTCGATTTTGTACTTGGCAGACGTGCGTTTGGTCACGGCTGATCTCCTTCTTAAGGTCGAGGCCCTGATAGGCCACTATGAAGGGCGTTGTCCTCTTGAGGTTTCCCTCATGACAGGCCTCCCCTTGCGGGGGCCACCAACACCAATGAAGCCGCGCTTATATCCGCAGCGCTGGCAGAGTCAACATGCCGAACGGAAGGAACCGAAACTTTCTGAAATTCGATTCAAAGACGGCACCGCTAACGGGATTTACTCCGCTAAAGTGGCACCGTTTACAGTTGCGCGTAGGTTCGCGACACCAGTGTACTGGAACTGAGTGGCCTTGCGATGAAACGCGACGACAGTTCCGTCCTGCTCTGCAACTTCACCACTCTGATGCTTGATCTGAGTATATGCGCTGATCCAGAATTCCTGATCGCGTGAAGGACAGCCGCTTTCAAACACCAGCGACGGGCTTTCATCATCATCGGAAACGACCAGTAACGCTGAAAACCGTTGCGCCCCGTTCATAAGCTCGAGCGTTCCGACGACATTATCCGAAAAAGTCGTGCCAGGAATAACGCGCCCGATTGTACCAGATGCAAATGCGTTTTTACGCCCGGCAACTTCAGCGCTGCTTGCCAGCATCGATGCCTGACCGCGCCAGGACCAGGCCGACCCTACATTTAAAAATGCCAGAGGCGCCGCCTCTAGCCCATCAATCTGTGTCTGCGACCATGAAATGGCAACACGACCGTTTACCCCGGTATTCATTTTACCGCCCGTACCCCTCAACAAATCACTGCCCGATGGCCAAGGGTTTATCAGTGACGATTCCGGCAGAAAAGGGACGGAATTGCAGCAATCACGAGAATGTTGCAGAACAGAATCAGAATCCGGGTGCAGAAATCCGCGTTTCAAAGACCTAAAGGATCTTACTGAGCCCGAATGTCGGTCTGCCCTGCATTCGGTCTGATCAGGCTTTTTTTCGATTCGCCAATCACAGCGGATTTAAATTTCAAATGCGTGCGCCCTAATCGGCACACTGCACGAGCTGTCAGTTCACCAGCCCCCGATCCGCCATTCCACCGGAAAAGCGGAGGCTGCGGATATCTTCCGGCATCGTCTTGTACTGGTCTCGAAAAGCACGTTTTAGTGACGTTGTAGACGAAAACCCTGTGGCGGTGGCAATCTCGATTTGTGGCAAATCCGTAAACCGCAGCAGGCTATGCGCACGTTCCAGACGCAATTCTCGGTATGTGGCCAAAAGCTTTGCCCCCGTCTTGTTCAGAAACCGTCTCTGAAGCTGCCGGGTTGAAGTGCCGACCATGTTCGAAAGATCCGTGATCCTGAGTGGCTCTTCGACATGGTTCAGCATTGCCTCAACGGCTGACATAACCAGGTGATCCCCGCCCGCACGATGGATCAAGCGATTGGCAAGCTGGCTTTCGCAGTCCCGCTTGGGTTCGGACAGGCCGATAAACCCGCGTAGGTTATCAGCCATGTTCTCACCATGGTCCAACGAAACAAAATCCGCCAACAAACGCAGCGTACTCAGACGTGTCGTCGCGCTATGCGTGCGCCCGCGCGCCGCCAGAAATGTGCCTGTACCACAGTTGGTCAAATCTGCTTCACGCGCTGCTGCATCGAAGTTGGGGTGAATGGCCGCGACTGTTTTTTCCGACAATCTAATCTGGGCCAGCACAAGCACGGCACCACCGACAAGAACGGTCCGTGGCGAAAGGTTCAGAACTTGTGAGACCCATGTTCTTTCGGCGTCGGACAACGTCCAACAATCCGAAAAATCGCCCCAGAAAACAGCCGCTCTTCCGGTCCAGTACTGCGGTCCTCCTACGGACCCCGCACCAGCCAAACGCAGATTAACGACATAGGAATGGTCGCCGGTCAGATCGCTCAGGGCATGATAAAATTCCCTGATCATCTCGGCCGAGGCAAATGCACTACTATCGCGCACGATCACATCGATGTTGTGGGTTCGCACGAACGCAGCAGAGGTTGGCTCAGCCAGATAGGCTTGGTCATTTTCGAAGATGCAATGCTTCATGTCTCCCCCGCTGAAAAGCCTGGGCCACAGGCAAAGGCATATGGCCCGGGATGGATCAGCCCCTGGCCAGTGCGGGGGCTGATCTGGTTGTCGTCTGTTTACTCAGCTGCGTCTTCGTATTCGGACATTG